>JBITAG010000146.1:0-13785 GCA_044439985.1 Phycisphaerales bacterium JB059
CCGGGTGCGCGACGCGGTCCGGTTCTCCGCCCGCCCCGTCGCGATCTCCCTCAGCGCGATCGAGAGACGCATGGCCGACGCGGCGGCGGCCCAGGACTTCGAGCTGGCCCAGTCGCTCAAGAACCGGCTCGAGCGCGCCACCCGGGGCGACAAACCCACCACCGCCTGGCGGACCACCCTCGATCGGTTCATCGTCCTGGGCGCGTTCCCGAGCACGCGCCGGGGGCGGGCGCGCCTCTTTCTCTGCGCCGCCGGCGCGATCCAACCCTGGGCCGACGTCGCCGGAGACATCTCCCGTGAGGGGGTGGACGAACTGATCGGACCGATCCTGTCGGGCGCCTCCCGCCTCCGACCCACCCGCCCGCTCGCCCCGCACGAGTGCGAACGCCTCGGGCTGCTGACGCGCCACCTGTACGCCCCGCGCCGGGGCGCGGGCGGGCTGGTCGCGCTCGATCCCCCGCCCGAGAGCGCGGCCCTGTGTACGCTGATCCGTCGGGCCGCGAAGGTCCGCGACGATTCACCCGATGAGGAGGTGGTCGAGACCCAGCTCGGCCTCCACGACTGACCGGAGCGACCGCCCGATGCCCCAGACCCAGCCCTACCCGCTCACCTTCGAGCCGATCCTGATGCCCAAGGTCTGGGGCGGTCGGCGTCTGCAGCGCTACGCCAAGCCCATGCCCCCGGTCGCCTCGATCGGCGAGAGCTGGGAGATCGCCGATCTGGAGGCCACCAGCGCCAGCGGCGGGGGCGGGGGCGCCGCCCTCTCCGTCGTCGCCCAGGGCGCCATGAAGGGGCTCACGCTCCACGACGTCATCGAGCGGTGGGGAACCATGCTGCTGGGTGAGACCCTGCTCGCCAGCGAACGCCTCAGGCAGGAGCGGGGCATGCCCGCCTTCCCGCTGCTCGTCAAGTACCTCGACGCCCGCGAGCACCTCTCCGTGCAGGTCCACCCCAGCCCGGAGTACGCCGACGCCAACGCCGACGCCCACCTCAAGACCGAGAGCTGGTACATCGTCGAGGCGGACGAGGGCAGCGTCGTTTTCAAGGGGCTGCGCGAGGGCGTGACGCCCGAGGACCTGAAGACCGCGATCGAGAGCGGGACGGTCCCCGGCGTGCTCCGCGCGGTCCCGGCGGTGGTGGGGGAGTGCCACACCCTGCCCAGCGGGACCGTTCACGCCCTGGGCGCGGGCGTCCTCGTCGCCGAGATCCAGACCCCCAGCGACACGACCTTCCGCCTCTACGACTGGACCAACGAGTACGACCGCCCCGAGCGCGAGCTGCACATCGCCCAGGCCCTCGAGTGCGCCGACTTCGGCCCACCCATCCGGGCGGGCGTCCTCGACCCCGAGACGGACCGCGGCGTCGTCGCCGAGACCCCGTACTACCGCCTCATCGAGGCGCGCCTCAGCGGCTCGAAGGAACCGATCAACATCCACGACGCCCCCGTCGTCGCCATGTGCGTCGCCGGGGATGGACGCGTGCTCATCGAGGACCCCGACGGACGCTTCGAGACCGTCGAACTCACCCGGGGGCAGACCGCCCTCGTCCCCGCCGCCATCTCCGGCTACGCCACCCTGCGCGGCATCGAGGGCGACATGGTCCTGCTGCTCGGGGAGGCGCTGCCGGGATAGCCGGTGGTCCGCGTGTGCCCAAAGAAACACTGACCCGCGGGCGGGTCAGTGGCGCACCGGATGCTGGGTGTCGCGGGCTTACGTGCGCTTCGCGTCGGCGACCTTGCGGATCGCCTCCCCGATCTTGTCCGCCTGCTCGTCGCTCAGGTCGTGGTGGATCGGGATGCAGAACACACGCTCGCACAGCTTCGTGCTCACCGGCGGGTGATCGGTCACGACGTCCTTGAACGCGGGCTGCTCCGTCAGCGGCTTGGGGTAGTGAACGGCGGTGGGCACGCCCTCGGCCTTGAGCGCCGCGCAGAACTCGTCACGCGTGCCCGAGAGCTTGCTCGGATCGAAGCGGCAGGTGTACAGGTGCCACGCGGGCTCGATCCCGTCGGCGATGCTCGGACGCTCGACGCCCTCGATGGTGTCGATGATCGCGTGGAACCGCTTGGCCACCTCACGCCGCCGGTTGGTCTGGTCCTCCAGCCGGTCGAGCTTCGAGAGCCCGATGGCGCCCGTGATGTCGTTCATCCGGTAGTTGAAGCCGATGGACTCGTGCAGGTACTTGTCGGTCTCCCCGTGCGAGCGGAGCATGCCGATGGTCCTGGCGATCTCGTCGTCGTTCGTGGTGACCATGCCGCCCTCGCCCGTGCCCAGGTTCTTGGTGGCGTAGAACGAATAGGTCACCGCGTCCCCGAACGCGCCGAGGCCCTTGCCCTTGTACGTCGCCAGGTGCGCCTGTGCCGCGTCGTAGATCACCTTCAAGCCGTGCTTCCTGGCCAGGGCCTGCACCGCGTCGATGTCCGCGGGCGTCCCGTACAGGTGCGTCACCGCGATCGCCGTGGTCTTGGGCGTGATCCGCTTCTCGGCGTCCTCGAGATCGATCTGGTACGTGTCCTCGTGCACATCGCAGAAGACCGGGTTGGCGCCCGCGGCGACGATCATGCTTGCCGTCGCAATGTACGTCCACGCCGGAACCAGCACGTCGTCGCCCGCCTTGATCGTCGCCCCGTACGCCAGCTGGAGCGCGCAGGTGCCGTTGGCGCAGGTCATCCCGTGCGTCGCGTCGGTCTGGGCGGCGAAACGTTCCTCGAGCGCCGCGCACTTGCTCGCGGCACGCAGCATGCCCGATTCGAGCACCTCGTTCGCCGCCGCGATGTCCTCCCGGGTCAGGCCCAGGGACATGAACGGGACGGGGGACTCGAAGACGGGGGTCCCGCCGTCGATCGCGAGCGGCTGGGTCGTGGCGCTGGTGCTCATGTGGGTCTCCTCTGGGCAGGACGGGCCTGCGTGCGGGGCTCGGGTCCGTCCGTCGCCCCCATTGGGAAGGGATCGTAGGTCCCCGCCGCCCGTTTCCGCCCGGATACCGGCGGAAGCGTGGGCGCCTCACCGCCCCGGCGCCGGGGTGGGTTTGTGGCGCTCACGCAGATCATCAGGCCAAAAAACAGCCCTCAGGGCCCGTGAAGGGCGTTCAGTCACTTTTTTCGTCCCAACCGCTGGCACGCTCCCAGACGTGAGGCACCTTGTAATCGTCGCAGGCGGAACCCTCCGCCAGTCGGGTAGGCAAGCGACACGCGGCCCGCCGCTGAAATATGCGGCGGATCACGAATCTCTCTTTCTCTCTTTCTCTCTTGCCAAGACAGGCGAACAAGCCCCCGCGGATACGCGGGGGTTTGTTCTTTTTCCGCCCCCTCCCCGCCCGGTACGCTCATGCCGAAAGAAGAGGGCAACCGTGCGCATCGCGCTCACCTTCAGCCTGACCGGCCTGCTCGCCACACCCGCCCTCGCCGGCAGCGTGCAGGTCTTCCGCGACGAGGGCGCGTTCGTCGACATGATCCGCCTGATCCCATTCTCCCATGAGACCTTCGACGCCCTGCCCCCCGGCGCCGCCGGACCGATCCTGAGCTTCGCCGACGACCAGTACAGCTTCGACGTCACCGCGCCGGGCCCGGGCAGCAACATGCTCTTCAACGACACGGGCCTGGTGTCAACGCTGTCCGAGAACGACGCGCTCAACGTCCGCGTCACCAGCAACAACGGGATGGCCATCGGCGCCGTCGTCTTCGCCGGCGACATCGACTTCCAGCCCGACCTCGCCCTCATCAGCGTCACGCTCGGCCAGGGCCAGACCGAGACGTTCGAGGCCTTTGCCGGCGAGTTCATCGGCTTCTACAGCAGCTCCCCCATCCACGAGATCAGCATCAGCGATGACGCGGGAAATCTCTGGCCCGTGCTCGACTCGGTCTACCTCGCCGGCATCCCGGCGCCGGGATCCGTGCTGCCGCTCGCCTGCGCGGGCGCCCTCGCGTCACGCCCGCGCCGCTGACCGCCCACCCCATCCCGCGCGGCAGCTTGCGCCGTCAGGAGGCCCGCATTGGCCAGGAAGATGACCCGGAAGACCTCGAAGAAACCGCATCAGCCGATCGGGGCCGGCGCGTCGTCAAAGGAGCAGGTCGACGCGTCCGCGCTGATCGAGGCGCGCATCCGTGAACTGGGCGACTGGCGGGGCGAGACCCTCGCCCGCGTTCGGACGCTCATCCGACAGGCGGATCCGGGCGTCGTCGAAGAGGTCAAATGGCGAAAGCCCTCCAACCAGATGAAGGGGGTCCCCGTCTGGTCGCACGGGGGAATCATCTGCACGGGCGAGACCTACAAGGACAAGGTCAAGCTCACTTTCGCGAAGGGCGCCGCGCTCGAGGATCCCTCCGGCGTGTTCAACGCCAGCCTGACGGGGAACGCTCGGCGAGCGATCGATCTCTTCGAGGGGGACACGCTCAACGAGAAGGCCTTCAAGGCCCTCATCCGCGAGGCCGTCGCGATCAACACCGGGGGCTGAGGCCCTACCCCTTGAGCAGCCGCTCGAGGTAGTGGATGTCCACGCCCCCCTTGACGAACGCCGCGTTGCGCATCAGCCGCTTGTGCAGGGGGATGGTGGTCTTGATCGGCCCGACGTTGAACTCGCTCAGCGCCCGCGATGCCCGCGTCAGCGCCGCCTCACGCGTCTCGGCGTGGACGATCAGCTTCCCGATCATCGAGTCGTAGTTCGGCGGGACGTAGTACCCCGGCGTGACGTGCGTGTCCATCCGAACGCCCGGGCCGCCCGGAAGCTCCCACGTCTCGATCTTCCCGGCGCTGGGCATGAAGTCCCGCTCCGGGTCCTCCGCGTTGATGCGGCACTCCACCGCGTGCCCGTGGACCTTGATGTCCTTCTGCTTGAAGGGCAGCGCCTCGCCCGCCGCGATCAGGATCGACTGCTTGACGATGTCCACGCCCGTGATGAGTTCGGTCACCGGGTGCTCGACCTGCACCCGCGTGTTCACCTCAAGCATGTAGAAGTTCTGGTCCTGGTCCATCAGGAACTCGACCGTCGCGGCGCCCGCGTACTCCGCGCTCTTGATGAGCTTCGCCGCCCCCTCGCAGACGCCCTGGATCTTCTTCCGCTCGATCAGCGGGCCGGGCGCCTCCTCGACGACCTTCTGGTGCCGGCGCTGCATCGAGCAGTCCCGCTCCCACAGGTGCACCGCGTGCCCGTGCTTGTCGCCCAGCACCTGCACCTCGACGTGCCGGGCCTCCTCCAGGAACTTCTCGATGAAGACCGCCCCGTTCCCGAACGCCGCCTGCGCCTCCTGCTGCGCCTTGGCGATGTTCGTCCGAAGGGAGGCCTCGTTGCGGCAGATCCGCATCCCACGCCCGCCCCCGCCCGCCGCGGCCTTGATGATGACCGGGTACCCGATCTCCGCCGCGACCTCGACGGCCTCCTCCTCCTCCTCGATCGCCCCCTCGGAGCCCGGGAAAACAGGCACCTTGGCCGCCTTGGCGTACCGCTTGGCCTCGACCTTGTCGCCCAGCTTCCCCATCGCCTCCGGGCTCGGGCCGATGAACTCGATCTTGCAGTCGCGGCAGACCTCGGAGAAGTCCGCACGCTCCGAGAGGAACCCGTACCCCGGGTGGATCGCGTCCACGTCGGCGATCTCCGCCGCCGAGATGATCCGGGAGATGTTCAGGTAGCTGTCCTTCGCGGGCGCCTCCCCGATGCAGATCGCCCGGTCGGCGAGCTTCAGGTACGGCGCCTCCGCGTCCGCCTTGGAATAGACGCAGACCGCCTCCATTCCCAGCTCGTGGCAGGCGCGCAGGATGCGAAGGGCAATCTCACCCCGGTTGGCGATCAGAACTCGTTTGAACATGGGTAGTCAGGCAATGGGCAATGGGAAGTGGGCAATGGGGAAGACCTGCGGCGGCGAATGAGCGTGCGGCGGGAGGCCCGTTGCCTCTGGCCCCTTGCCCATTGCCCCCGCCTCACGCCGGACGAACGAGGAAAAGCTTCTGCCCGAACTCCACCGAGTCGCCGTCCTGGACGAGGATCCGCTCGATGCTCCCCGCAACCTCGGACTTGATCTCGTTGAAGACCTTCATCGCCTCGACGATGCAGACCACCGAGCCGGGCGAGACAGAAGAGCCCGGTGTGACGTAGACGTCCGCGTCCGGGTTGGGCTTGGAGTAGAACGTCCCGACCATCGGGGACTCGATGGCGACCAGGCCGTCGTCCCCCGCGTCGGCGCTCCCCTCGCCCGCGTTCGACGTCGCCTGCGCCGGAGCGGTCGCGACCGCCCCGTTGCTCGCCGGCGTCGGCGCCATGTGCACCACCGGGGCGTCGCCCCCGCCGCGCTTGATCGTCACCGTTTCGTCCTTGTCGCGCAGGTCGAGCTCGCTCAGCTCGTTCTCGACCATCAGCCGGACCAGTTCTTTCAGCTTGCGTGTATCAATCATGGAGAGGTCTCAAAGAATCGTGGCCCAGCCTACCCGCCCGGGCCCCTAGCGTCGCGTTGCCCACGCCAGATCCTTGGGCAGCGACGAAAGATTCGTCGCCCCCCGCGTCGTGATCGCGTAGTCGTCCTCGATCCGCACACCACCGATCCCGGGCAGGTAGATCCCCGGTTCGATGGTCACCACATGCCCCGCCTCGAGCACCTGAGATTCGGGCGCCCGCGACCCCAGACCCGGACCCTCGTGGATGTCCAGCCCGATCCCGTGCCCCAGCCCGTGCCCGAAATGCTTGCCATACCCGGCTTTGTCGATGATCCGCCGGGCGATCGCGTCCACCTCGCGGCACGCGATCCCCGGACGCAACGCCGACGCCGCCGCCTCGTGGGCCTCCAGCACGATCTCGTATATCTCCCGAACACGCGCCGGCCACCCCCCGATCCCGAACGTCCGCGTCATGTCCCCGTGGTACCCCTTCCACGTCGCCCCCCAGTCGATCAGCAACGCCTGCTTCCGCGCCACCTTCGTCGTGCTCGGGGTGTAATGCGGCCGCGAGCTGTTCGCCCGGGCGCCCACGATCGTCTCGAAGCTCGGGTCCGGCGAGCCACGGTCCTTCATCTCGTGCTCCAGGATCGCGCACACCTGCAACTCCGTCATCCCCACCCGGATCTGCTCCAGCGTCGCCAGCAGCGCCGCCTCCTGGATCTTGATCGCCCGTCGGATGCTGGCGATCTCCCCCGCGTCCTTCGCCATCCGCAGCTTCGGGATCACCCCGTCGGTGCGCACGATCCCCCGACCCGTGATCCCGTGGGGGCGGAGCGCCTTCTTCAGGGCCGTCTCCTCGCTCAGCGTCAGGTGCTCTCCCTGCAGGGCGACGCGCTCGGTCCCCCGCCCACTCAACTCCTCCGCCACCGCGTCGCTCATCCGCCGGCTCGTCCGCATCCGGATCTTCACCAGCGCCTTGTGCGATTGGAGGTCCTCCTCGTAGCGGGAATCGGAGAGCATCGTCGGCTTGCCCGACCCGACCACGAGAAAGCTGTCACCCCCGAGAAACCCCGTGAGGTACGCCACGTCCCGCGGGTTGGAAACCACCATCGCGTCCACGTCGAGGTCACGCATCTCCGCACGCAGGCGCCGCAAGCGGGCCTTGAACGGATCCTGCGCGGGGGTGCTCGTCTTTCGGCGCCGGGTCGGGGAGGCTTTGGTCGAGGGGGTCATGCGCCGCGATCATAGGAACGCCGAATAGCCGACCCGGAGCCTTCCCGCCGCCGTACCGTTCCCCGTGGGGGACCCGCGTTGACCCAGACCCGACCACGCCCGCTCCCGCTGGCGACCCCGCTCGCCGGCGGTCTGCTGCTGCTCGTCCTCACCCCCGCCCTGATCTGGCCCCTGGCCCGCGCGGCCTTCGAGGTCGCTCGCGGGCTGGCCGCCCCGGATCACGCGGACCTCCCCGCCGCCGCCCCGATCGCGATGGCGACGGGACGCTCGCTGCTCGCGGCGGTCGGCATCGCCCTGCTCGCCACCCTCGCCGCGGCCCCCGCCGCCCGGCTCATCGCCCGCGGGCGCGCGCGATGGGCGCCCCTCCTCTTCACCCCCATGCTCATGCCCTCCTACCTCGCCTACGCCGGCTGGGGGCTGGCCCGCGCCCCGGGCAGCGCGCTGGGGGATGCGCTCGAACGCGCCGCCGCCTCCGGCGCCCGCTGGGCGCCCGTGCTCACCGGGCGGTCCCTCGCGATCCTCGCGCTCGCCCTCTGGGCCTTCCCCCTCGCCTCGATCGTGCTCGGCGCCTCCATCGCCCGGCGCGACCCGGCGCTCGACGACCTTCTCCGCCTCGACGCCCCCTCCCCCCTCGCCCGCCTGCGCGTCGCGCTCGCGCTGCACCGCTCCGCGCTCCTCTCCAGCGTCGCGCTCATCACCCTCGTCATGCTCGGCTCGAGCGTTCCGCTCCACCTCGCCCAGATCGACACACTCGCCATCGTCATCTGGCGCGAGCTGAGCGAGAGCCCACGCGACGCCTGGTGGCGCGCCTGGGTCAGCGCCACACCCCTGCTTCTCTTCGCCCTTCTCGGCGCCTGGGTCATCGGCGCCCGCCTCGTTCGCGCCGCCCACGCCCCCCGCAACGATCCCCCGCGCGACGACGCCCACCGCGCCCCATCCCTCCGCGTCATCACCCTCGCCGTGCTCGTCTGGCTCCTCGCGGTGGGGGGGCCACTCCTCCTCTTCGCCCTCTCCATCCGAAGCCCCGATTCCCTCTGGCGGTTCTGGCGACTGAGCGCCGCGGGCGTGGCCCACACGCTTCTCGGCGCCCTCGCCGTCACGCTCCTCACACTCCTCATCGCCCTCGCGCTGAGCCTCATCCTCTCCACCGGCTCCCGCGCCGGCGCCCGCTTCAGCGTCTTCATCGTCCGCCTGCTCCTCCTCGGCGCCCTCGCGCCGGGCGTGCTCATCGGCGCCGCGCTCGTTGAGGCCTTCCCCCGCCTCGATCCCGCCGCCCTTCCCCCGCTCGCCGGCGTCGCCCGTTTCGGGTTCCTCGGCGCCGTCGGCGCCTGCCTCGGCGCGTGGTCCGAACCCCCCGAACGACGCGACGCCCGCCGGCTCACCGCCGTCGGCCCCCGCGCCTGGGCCCTGGCCTGTCTCCCGCCTCAGGCGCCCCTCCTTCTCGGCCTCTCGCTCGCCGCCGGCCTCATGAGCCTTCACGAGATCGAGGCCAGCGTCATCGTCCAGCCCCCCGGGCGGGCCTCCCTCGCCCAGCAGATCCTCGGCTACCTCCACTTCTCCCGCATGGAGGACATGTCCGCCGCCGGTCTCTGGCTGGTGGGGGGCGGCGTCGTGCTCGCGTCGTGCAGCGTCGCGCTCATCGCCCTGACGTTCCGAATCCGCGCCCGGAGCGTCCAGCCATGAGAAACCCACCCTCCCCAGGCGGAGTATCAGGTACGATGCCGCCGCTCATGCGCGCCCCGAACATCGCACCACGTTCCTCACGCCTCGTGGCGCCGCTGACCCTGCTCGCACTCCTCATCGCCGCCCTCAACGCCGGGTGCGACGGGTCCGATCCGACGCCGGGCGCCCTCCGCGTGCTCGCGACCTACGCCGAGGTCGGACGCTCCCCCGGCCAGCTCGTCTTCCCCCGCGCCATGACCCTCAGCGGCGAGCACCTCATCGTCGTGGACAAGTCCGCACGCGTGCAGCGCCTCGACGCCAAGACCGGAGCCTTCATCGACGGCTTCCGCACCCCCGAACTCGATCTGGGCAAGCCCACCGGGCTCAGTGTCGGCGCCCACCCCGCCGACCCCGCACGCTCGGCCCTCTACATCGCCGACACCCACTACCACCGCGTCCTCGTCTACGACCTCTCCGTCCCCTGGGACACCGACCCCAGCCGCCCACGCCCACCCGACTTCGCGTTCGGCGCCTACGGCACGGCGCCCGGCCAGTTCGTCTACCCCACCGACGTCGCCATCCTCCACGACCCCGCCGGCGCCGCCACACGCCTCTACGTCTCCGAGTACGGCGGCAACGACCGTGTCACCATCTTCGACATCACCCTCGATGAACAGAGCAACCCCACCTTCACCCCGGTCGCCACGTTCGGCGCGATCGGTGTCGCGGGCGAGGAGTCCCGCCCGGGCGAGATCCTCTTCAGCCGCCCACAGTCCCTCGTCATCGACCACGCCCGCGACGAGCTGCTCATCTGTGACGCCTGCAACCACCGGATCGGTCGCTTCACGCTCGAGGGCGAACTCATCGCCTGGACCGGCTCGCCCCGACGCGTCTCCGACGCGCCCGGCGACCTGAGCTTCCCCTACAACCTCGCCCTGCTCGAAGACGGCTCCGTCCTCGTCAGCGAGTTCGGCAACTCCCGCGTCCAACGCCTCGACCCCGTCACGGGCGAGTGCCTCGGCCTCTTCGGCGAGCCCGGACGCGGGCCCGGACAGCTCGCCACGCCCTGGGCCGTCGCGGTCGCCGGCCAGACCGCGTACGTCCTCGATTCGGGCAACGACCGCGTCCTCGCCTTCCGTTCTCCCCGACCCGGCGCGGAGCGTGTGCGATGACCCGCGCTCCCCTCACCCTCGGCGCCCTCGAGGCCGGACCCCTCCAGTTCGATGCGCCCGTCTGGCTCATCCTCATCCCCGTGCTCTGGGCGCTGACCCTGCTGATCGGGCGCAGGAGCATCGCCGGGCTCGACCGAAGGGCCCGGTGGGTGGCCCTGCTCGTCCGGCTCATCGTGATCGCGCTCATCGCGGGCGCCCTCGCCGAGCCGCACGCCCGCGAGGTGAGCGAGGCGGTCAGCGTCACCTTCGTCGTGGACGAGTCCCGCTCGATCCCGAGCGTGCGCCGCGCGGGCATCGACCGGTACATCGAGACCGCCGCCCAGACCCAGATCAGGCCCGACGACCGGCTCGGCGTCGTGACCGCCGCGGAGGAGGCCTACGTCCAGGCCCTCCCCAGCCCACT
Organism: Phycisphaerales bacterium JB059; assembly: GCA_044439985.1. Classification (GTDB taxonomy): domain Bacteria; phylum Planctomycetota; class Phycisphaerae; order Phycisphaerales; family UBA1924; genus JAJRXR01. The sequence goes on from JBITAG010000146.1 coordinate 10,833, forward strand.
GGTCAACCGGATGACGCGCCAGTACATCGGCGCCACCGACGGGACCAATCTGGGCGAGGCCACGCGCCTCGCCCTCGCCGTCGCGCCCGAGGACGCCGCCAACCGCGTCGTGCTCATCTCCGACGGCAACGAGACCACCGGCAGCCTCCTCGCCGCCGCCGAAGCCGCCAAGGCCCTCGGCGTTTCCATCGACGTCCTCCCCGTCAGCTACGACTACGCCCAGGAGGTCGTCGTCGAGAGCCTGATCGCCCCGGCCACCGCCCGCGGGGGAGAAACCATCAGCCTGCGCGTGGTCGTCTTCGCCATGAGCCCCGCCGTCGGAAGGCTCACCATCACCGAGAACGGCGAACCCGTCGACCTCGACCCCGACTCCGATTCCCTCGGTGTCGTCGTGGAGCTGGACCAGGGCCGCAACGTCCTCAGCGTCCCCGTCGCCCCACGACGCCCCGGACCGCAGACCTACGAAGCGATCTTCGAGCCCATCGGCGGGCTCGTCGCCGAGGGCGACGAGGTGCGCGTCGCCGGCGCCGCCGACACCCTCGTCGAGAACAACCGCGCGATGGGCGTCACCTTCGTCGGCTCCGAGGGGTACGTCCTCGTCGTCAGCGAACGCCCCGAGGAGTCCGAGCCCCTCATCCGCGCCATGCTCGAGGCCGAGCTGCGCCCCGAACTCATCAGCGCCGACCGATTCCCCGGCACGCTCACCGAACTCAACCGGTACGAGGCGGTCGTGCTCGTCAACGAACCGGCGTACAACTTCTCCGCCGCCGATCAGGACAACCTCCGCCAGTACGTCCACGACTCGGGCGGGGGCCTGGTGATGACCGGCGGACCCGAGTCCTTCGGCGCCGGGGGCTGGATCGGCTCCCCCCTCGAGGACGACCTCCCCGTCCGACTCGACCCCCCGCAGAAGCGCCAGATGCCCCGCGGCGCCCTCGCCCTCGTCATGCACTCCATCGAGATGCCACAGGGCGTCTACTACGGCAAGCAGGTCGCCCGCGCCGCCGTCGACGCCCTCTCCCGACTCGACCTCGTCGGCATCATTGAGTTCAACTTCGCCGGGGGCACCGACTGGGTCTACCCCATCACCCCCGTCGGCGACACCTCCGCGGTCAAACGCGCCATCAACCGCCTCCAGTTCGGGGACATGCCCAGCTTCGACCCCTCTCTCAACATGACCCTGCGCGACATGAAGGCCGTTGACGCCGGGCAAAAGCACGTCATCGTCATCTCCGACGGCGACCCCCAGCTCTCCCGCTCCATCCTCGCCGACTTCAAGGACGCGGGCATCTCCATCAGCACCGTCGGCGTCTTTCCCCACTCCACCTCCGACTTCAACTCCCTGCGCACCATGGCCGAGGAGACCGGCGGGACGTTCTACCCCGTCAACACCCAGCAGGCCCTCGCCACCCTCCCCCAGATCTTCATCAAGGAAGCCCAGACCGTGAAACGCGCCCTCATCTGGGAGGGCAACCCCTTCGTCCCCGCCATCGCCAACGTCGGCGCCGAGACGATGCGCGGCATCTCCACCGTCCCCCCCATCTCCGGCTACATCGTCACCGCCGACCGCGCCGGACTCAGCCAGGTCACCCTGCGCGGCAAGGAGAACGACCCCATCGCCGCCCAGTGGCAGTACGGCCTCGGACGCGCCGTCGCCTTCACCTCCGACGCCACCACCCGCTGGGGCAGCGCCTGGGTCGGGTGGGATGCCTACAAGCAGTTCTGGGAACAGCACATCCGCTGGGCCATGCGACCCACCGGGTCGGCCACACTCCGCATCAACACCGAAACCCGAGGCGACGACACCCTCGTCATCGTCGAAGCCTTCGCCCCCGACGGCGCCCGCCTCAACTTCGCCGACTTCCAGGCCCGCGTCGCCAAGCCCGACGGCACGGGCGCCGACGTCGAGATCCGCCAGGTCGGCCCCGGACGCTACGAGGGCTCCCTCGATTCCTCCGACCCCGGCTCCTACGTCCTCTCCCTCCGCTACCGTGCCCCCGCCGCGGAGGGCCAGATCGTCGAGGGCTCCGCCCAGGCCGCCGTCACCCGCCCCTTCGCCGACGAGTTCCGCTCCCTCGAGTCCAACCTCGCCCTCCTCCAGCAGGTCGCCCAGGTCACCGGCGGGCGCGTCCTCAACGGGTCAGACCCCGAAGCCCACGACCTCTGGCGGCGAGATGGCCTCACCATGCCCGTCGCCACCACCTCCATCTGGCTCACCGTCGCCCTCGCCGGCATCGGCCTCTTCCTCGCCGACGTCGGCGTCCGGCGCGTCCGCATCGAGCCCCGCGCCATCGGCGCCGCCCTCCGACGCGCCCTCGGCGCCTCCACCTCCAACGCCGGCGAGCAGATCGACACCCTCAAGGCCGCGCGCGAGAAGGCCCGCCGACGCATGGACGATCGCGCCGAAGACCGCGACCAGACCGCCAAACGTCGGTACGAGGCCCAGGCCGACGCGCCCGCCACGCCGGGCCCCGTCGCCCTCGGCGGGGAGCCACTCTCCAAGGACACCCCCAAGCCCAAGGCGCCCAAGCCCGCCCCCTCCGACGCCGACGACGACGGGCTCTCGCGCCTCATGCGCGCCAAGCGACGCGCCCAGGAGGAGTTCGATGACTGATCCCGCATCCCAGACACCCGACGCACCCCGACCCAACGCCACCGACCGGCGTCAGGAGACCCGCGCATGAGCGCCGACAACCCCATCGACACCCCCGCCGAGGTCAAGCAGGCCTGCGAATCCTTCCGCGCCACCTTCGCCACCCTCAGGGCCGAGATCGGCAAGGTCATGGTCGGGCAGGAACAGGTCATCGACGCCGTCCTCACCTCCCTCTTCGCGGGCGGCAACGTCCTGCTCGAGGGCGTCCCCGGGCTGGGCAAAACTCTCCTCGTGCGCACGCTCGCCGAGACCCTGCACCTGCCCTTCAGCCGCATCCAGTTCACGCCCGACCTGATGCCC
>JBITAG010000147.1:0-16770 GCA_044439985.1 Phycisphaerales bacterium JB059
GGGGGGGGGGGGGGGGGGGGGGGGGGGCCCGGGGCGGGCACCCAGCGGGCCGCGCCCCCCCACCGCGGGACCCGCGCCGCGGGGAGCGGCCGGCCGCCCGGCCACCCCGCGCGGGGGGGGGGCGACACCAGCGCGCCGCCCCCCGCCCTCCACTACAACCCCGCCCAGATGGACCGCCGCGGCAACGACATCGGCCCGGGCATCGGGGGCATCCGCACCATCGAAGAGGGCCCCAACCCCATCCGCGACCGTGGCTGGTCGCGCATGAGCCCGTTCACCGTCCCCCGCCTCATGGTCAACGCGGTGACCGGCAACGTCTCCATCCGCTACAACCTTCAGGGGCCCTCCTCGGCCCACGCCACCGCCTGCGCCAGCTCCGGGCACGCCATCGGAGACGCGATGGGCTACATCCAGCGGGGGCTGGCGGACGTCATGCTCGCCGGGGGGGCCGAGGCCGCCGTCTCACCCCTCTGCATCGGCGCCTTCTCCACCATGAAGGCCCTCTCCAAGCGAAACGACGAGCCCACCAGGGCCTCCCGCCCCTTCGATCAGGACCGCGACGGCTTTGTCCTCAGTGAGGGCGCCGCGGTCTACGTCCTCGAGTCCCTCGAGCACGCCAAGGCCCGCGGCGCGAAGATCTACGCGGAGCTTGTCGGGTACGGGAACTCCTGCGACGCCGGGCACATCACCGCCCCCGACGCCGAAGGACGGGGCGCCAGCCGCTCCATGCGCCTGGCGATGGCCGACGCGGGGATCACCCCCGAGCAGGTCACCTACGTCAACGCCCACGGCACCTCGACCTCCCTCGGGGACAGCGCCGAGGTCGCCGCGGTGCTCGGCGTCTTCGGCGACCACGCCCGCGCCTCGCGGGGCGGCCCCCTCATCATGAGTTCAACCAAGTCGATGATCGGGCACTGCCTGGGCGCCTCGGGTGCGGTCGAGACGATCGCCTGCGTCCACGCCGTGCGCGACGGGGTCATCGCCCCGACGATCAACCTGGAGAATCCCGACGAGGGGTTCGACATCGACCTGGCGCCCGGGGACGCCCGCGAACGCCCGACCCATTTCGTGATGAACAACACCTTCGGGTTCGGGGGGCACAACGTCTCCCTGATCGTCGCCCGCTTCGACGGCTGACGCGCAACCCCCGCGCCCGCCCCCCACCACTCCCCGTCTGGCACGCGGGTTGCGTCTGCCCCTCGGGCGAGATGCGCGCCGATCAAGGCGCCCTCCCGCTCGCCCGATGGAGGTGGTATGTCCTCGCCGATCGATTCGTACGCGAAGCTCGAAGTCCCGATCATCGTCCGACTCGGCGCCCGGGAGATGCCCGTGCGCGAGGTCCTCGCCCTCGTGCCGGGCTCGATCATCGAGCTGCCCAAGCAGGCCGACGAGGAGCTGGACCTGCTGGTGAACAACCGGCGCATCGGGACCGGCACCGCCGTCAAGATCGGCGAGAACTTCGGCATCCGGATCAGCTACGTCGGCTCGGACCCGGAGCGCGCCAAGGCCGCGGCCAAGCGCGAGCATGACGAGGCCGAGGGCTTCGACCCGAGCATCGGCGACCTGGCCGAGAAGCTGATGGCCGGGTGAGGCTCAGTCGTCGGGGGACTGCGGCCCACGCTCGGGGGCCTCGCTCACCTCGCCCGCGTCGTCCTCGGGCGGTTCGGTCGCCAGCCCGGTCGCCTCGAACCGTTCGGCGAGATCCTGAGCCTTGGAGACGGACGCTTCCTCCGGGCCGGCGGCGCCGGTCCCGAGCAGCCGCCACGCGGCGACGCCTCCGAGGATGAGCACCACGCCGAGCAGAACCGCCTGTCGGCGGGCGTTGGGTCTTGAACTCATGAGAGATCCTGCACGGTTGAGTGATTACGGACGGAAATCGCGTCCCTTGACGCCGTTGCGCGTGCGCCAGAAGTACGCGGGCTGGGAGTAGTCCCAGTCGAATCCCTCGCGGGCGCCGTAGGCCTGGCGTCCGCTCATGACCCCCTCGCCGGGGTTCCAGAGCCCGGAGGGGAATCCGAGGCCGTTGTAGTCCGCCTGGAAGCCGACGCTGTCCGGGTCCGTGTCGTTGATGACGTCATCGATGGCGACGGTCCGAACCGAGTTGTCGATGAGCGAGACCTGCGGGCGTGACCCGGGCATGTTCCACTGCAGCTTCTCAAGACTGTGGTAGTCCTTGTTCTCAAAGAGCAGCACTTTCTGGCCGGGGTAGAGCACGTCGAACAGCTTGTTGCGTTTGAAGTAGAACCCGTTGTCTCTCCGGGCCGGTTGCTGACCAACCTCGGCGAAGCGTTCGGGCGCCTGCCAGAAGACCGGGGGGTACCAGTACGAGGTCGGGAAGATCCAGTTGATGTTGGTCTGGGCGTTCGCGTCGTCGTTCTCGCGAAGCCAGTTCTGCAGCGCCTTGTCGCCCGGGGCGGTGATCGTCTCCATGCGCGAGGTCGCGGCGTCCTCGGCGTAGAGCATGTGCGCCAGCCAGTGGAACCCGTAGGGCTCTGACTGCTGCGCCCCGGTCTCGTAGTTCCAGCCCAGGTTGCATTCCCGCCCCCGGACCCAGTTCCACGCACGCGGAACGTTGCATGACGAACGGGAGAACGGGTTGACGAACTCGTCGCCGTTGTCGTTCCAGTAGTACGCCTGCAGCGTGGTGTTGGACCGAAGGTTCGCGGCGCTCTTGACCCGCTGGGCCTGCATCCGGGCGCTCCCCAACGCGGGCAGGAGAATCCCGATCAACAAGGCGATGATCGCGATCACCACCAGCAGTTCGATGAGTGTGAATGCCACCGCACGGCGTGGAATCGCCATCGCTGCCCTTTCGCCAACTTGTCTGAGAACCAGCGGAAACCGAAGTGAACACACGGGAGCAGACCCCGGAACCGAAGTCTACCAGCCGCCGGTCCATCCGCAACAAAGCTCGAACGGATGCCTTCGGTTTCCCCGCGCGGGGCGCCCCCGCGCCAAAAAACGCCGCTCGAATGCGGGATCAGGGAGGTTCACCACCGGTCGATGGCCGATATCCTTCCCGGGCCCCCACCGGGGCCCGACTGTTTCCCGAACCCGATCGCAAGGACTGCGCATGCCCCGCGATATCCCCGTCGGCAACGGCGACCTGCTCATCACCTTCGACCACCTGTACCGGGTGCGCGATCTCTACTTCCCGCGTGTGGGCAAGCACAACCACACCGCCGGGCACGTCCAACGCTTCGGCGTCTGGGCGGACGGCCAGTTCGCCTGGATCGAGGACGAGGGGTGGACGCGTGAACTCCGCTACAAGGCCGACACCCTGGTGACCGACGTCCGCCTGGTCCACAAGGGGCTCGGGCTCGAGATCACCTGCCACGACGCCGTGGACTTCCACGAGCCGGTCTTCTTCCGCCGGATGACCGTCCGCGACCTGAACGACAAGACGCGCGACGTCCGCCTCTTCTTCCACACGGACCTCTCGATCAACGAAAGCTCCGTGGGCGACACCGCGAACTACGACCCCAGCACCCACGCCGTCGTCATGTACAAGGACGACGCCTACTTCCTCATCAACGCCTGCGACCGGCAGAAGTGCGGGATCGACCACTGGGCGATCGGCGCCAAGCGCGTGGGCGGGGCCGAGGGCACCTGGCGCGACGCCGAGGACGGCCAGCTCGGGCGCAACGCCATCAGCCAGGGCTCGGTGGATTCCACCGTCGGGTTCAACCTCCAGGTGGCGCCCGGGGGCGAGTCGACCGTCACGGCGTGGATCGCCTGCGGGCACTCCTACGACGACGTCAAGAAGCTCAACGACCGGATCTGGACCAAGGGCGCCGACAAGATGCTCGGACGGACCGAGGCGTACTGGCGCCTCTGGTGCCGAAAGGAGCCGGCGGACACCGCCCCCCTCCCCGAGCCGGTGCGGGACCTGTACTACCGCTCGCAGCTCATCCTGCGCACGCAGATCGACAACGGGGGCGCGATCATCGCCGCCAACGACTCGGACATCACCCACTTCGCGGGTGACCACTACTCGTACTGCTGGATGCGCGACGGGGCGCTCGTGGCCCACGCGCTGATCGCCGCGGGGCAGAGCGAACTCTCGCGTTCCTTCTTCCGCTTCGCCGCCGAGTGCGTGCAGGACGACGGGTACTTCCTGCACAAGTACACGCCCGAGGGGCGTCTGGCCAGCAGTTGGCACCCGTGGATGCTGGAGGGCAAGAAGATCCTCCCCATCCAGCAGGACGAGACGGCGCTGGTGCTCTGGGCGCTCCGCCGCCACTTCGAGAAGTTCCGCGACGTCGAGTTCATCAAGCCCCTCTACTCCCGCCTGATCGCCTGGCCCGCCGAGTGGATGCTCGAGTACCGCGACCACAACGGCCTCCCCCAGCCCTCCTGGGACCTGTGGGAGGAACGGCGCGGCGTGCACCTGTTCACCTGCGCCTCCACGATCGGCGCCCTGATCGCCGCCAGCGAGTTCGCCGAGGACTTCGGCGAGCCCGAGCGCGCCGTCGCCTTCCGCGAGGGCGCCGAGCGGATGCGCGGCGCCGTGCGACGCCACCTCTGGCACCCGGAACGCAAGTGCTTCGCCCGCATGGCGGTCCCGCTCGATGACGGGACCTACCGCCTCGACATGACGCGTGACAGCGCGAACTTCGCCCTCTTCGCGATCGCGGGCTTCGACCTCGACGACCCCATGATCGAGTCCGAGATGCAGTCCATCCGCGATCGCCTGAGCGTCAAGACCGACGTGGGCGGGTACGCCCGGTACGAGCGGGACTACTACCACCAGGTCGAGTCGGAGAAGGTCGACCAGGTCCCCGGCAACCCGTGGGTGATCTGCACGCTCTGGCAGGCGATGTACGACATCGCGAAGGCGACCACGGTCGAGGAACTCAAGGGCGCGCTGGCGCCCCTCAGCTGGGCCGTGGACCGCGCCCACGACTCGGGCGTCCTGGCCGAGCAGTACCACCCCTATTCCGGCGACCCGATCTCCGTCTCTCCCCTGACCTGGTCACACTCGACCTTCGTCGTCACGTGCCTGCAGTACCTCGAGAAGCTCGAGCAGTTGACCAACGCCCCCAACGGCGTCCAGGCCGCGATCTGACCTACTTCGAGGCCTCGCCCGCGAGACGCCCGAGGCCCTCCAGATCGCGGTCCTTGAGGACCTGCGCGATCCTGGCCTTGTTGAGCCCGCTCCGGGCCAGCGCCTTCTCGGCCCGCGTCCAGAGCTGGTTGGTCTTCTTCTCGTTGCCGATGGCGAGGAACAGCTCGGTCACGATCTCGCCCAGACGCTGGGCCACGATCGTGTCCTGGTTCTCGTAGTACCGATCGATGATCTTCTTCTGGGTTTTGGAGTACTCGCGTCCGCCGGCCATGGGTGTGCCCTTCAGGGTGTGGTTCGGGGTTGATACAGATCCTGGTCGACCACCGCGATCCCGTTCCGCTCCGCGAAGCCGACCAACGCATCCCGGAGGTCGGGCGGGAACCCATCCCGTTCCGTCCCCGCGCGGAAGAAGGATCCGTCCGCAAACTGGATGACGAGATGATCGTCGGGTACCTCATCACCGTTGGGGGCTCTCAGGCGGGCGACCCGGAGCACGGCGGCAACCTGATCCGCCTGGTGCGTCTCCGCGCTGAAGGCGAACGGGCGTGCGACCGTGATCGAACTCGCGTCGATGCGCACGAACCACGTCCACCCCACCAGCAGGACGCCGATGGCGCCGACGCTGAACACCACGAGCAGGACCTGCACGAGACGCGATGCGCCGATCGCGCCCCGAGGCTCGCCGCTGCGTGACGCGGTAAAGACCAGCAGCCGGTCGTAGGCCTGGAAGCAGCGTTTCCCGATCGGGTCAAGCAGGATCGGGCTGTGGAGTATGCCCAGGAAGATCGCCGGAATCGCCCAGAAGAGCGCGCCCTGCGTCGCCACGTCGCCGGCGCCGGGCGCAAACTGCCAGATCACGCGGTTGGCGGCAAGCATGACCAGCACCCAGAGCGCCCCGAACATGGCCGCGGAACCGACGAACAAAAAGAACATGACCGTGTTGTAACCGAGGACCTGCTGAAGGCTGGGCGCGTCCGATCCGTCTATCTCGCGCGCCAACCGGATCGTCTTGTTCAGGAGGCGCCAGACGCGCAGGCCGGCGCCGGCGAGCAGAGCCGCGACGAGAAGCAACGCCACCATCATCACCCACCAGGGAGGCATGTCAGGCCTTGATCCTCACCCGACCCTTGCCCTTGGTGATCTTGCCCAGGTGGTAGACCCGCTCGCCCTGCTTCTCCAGCCGCTTGGCGATCGAGTCGGCAAAGGTCGGGCGCACGATCAGGCAGTACCCCACACCCATGTTGAAGACGCGCGCCATCTCCTCGTCGCTCACGTCCCCGTGGCGTTGGAGGAAGGGGAAGACCGGGGGAACGTCCCACGCGTCGGCGCGGACCACGGCGTCCACGTGTTCGGGCAGCGCCCGCTCCAGGTTCGACGCCAGCCCGCCCCCGGTGATGTGGGCCATGCCCGTGACAACCTTCTTGACCTTGTACGCGCGGAGCACACGGACGATCGAGCGGGCGTAGATCCGCGTGGGGGTGAGCAGGACCTCCCCGAGCGTCTCCGGGGCGCCGTTGTCCCCCGCCAGCTCCGGGTAGACCCGGCCCAGGTCGAGATTTGCGTGCTCCACGATCTTGCGCACGAGGCTGAACCCGTTGGAGTGCACCCCGTCGGAGGCCAGGCCGAGGACGACGTCCCCCGGCTCAACGCGCGTCGCGTCCGTCGCCCGGCTCAGCTCCACCACGCCGACGCTGAACCCCGCCAGGTCGAAGTCCCCCGGCCTGTAGAGGTCGTTCATCTCCGCGGTCTCGCCCCCGATCAGGGCGGCGCCCGCGATCTCGCACCCCCGCACGATCCCCTTCATCAGCTCCGAGAGCACCCCCTGGTCCACCCGGTTCACCGCGATGTAGTCCAGGAAGAGCAGCGGCTCGGCGGACTCGACCACCAGGTCGTTCACGCACATCGCCACCAGGTCGATGCCCAGCGTGTCGTACTTCTCCAGCTCGATCCCGAGGTGGACCTTGGTCCCCACCCCGTCCGTGCACGAGACGAGCACCGGGTCCTTGTAGTTGTGCTTGAAGAGGCTCTCGTTGTAGTCGAGGCGGACGAGGCCCGCAAAGCCCCCGGGGCGGTCGAGCACCCGCGGACCGAAGGTCCGGCGCATCCCCGCCTGGATGGACTCGGCGAAGCGGTCCCCCGCCTCGATGTCCACGCCCGAGTCGGCGTAGGTCAGCCCACCGCCTCTCCCGGTGGTCCTGCGCCCGCCCTTCCCCTTGCCCGCCCGGGATTCGCCCATGGCCAGAGCATACGCCGGGCACGCCCCCGGGCGCGGGGCGCTACCATCCCCCTCGCACGCCTTTCGACGCAGGAGTTCAGATGCCTCAGCTCTTCACCTCCGAGTCCGTCTCCATGGGGCACCCCGACAAGGTTGCCGACCAGATCTCCGACGCCATCCTCGACGCCATGCTCAAGGACGACCCCTACTCGCGGGTCGCGTGCGAGACCATGGTCGCCACCGGGCTGGTCGTCGTCGCCGGCGAGGTCACCACGAAGACCTACGTGGACATCAAGGACGTCGTCCGCCGGACCATCCGCGACATCGGGTACACCGACGCCGGGATGCGCTTCGACGCCGAGTCCTGCGCCGTCCTCGAGGCCCTGAACACCCAGTCCCCCGACATCGCCCAGGGCGTGGACCGCGAGGGCGCCGGCGACCAGGGCATGATGTTCGGTTTCGCCTGCGACGAAACCCCTGAACTCATGCCCCTCCCCATCCTCCTCTCCCACCGCCTCGTTGAACGCCAGGCTGACGTCCGACGCTCCGGCGCCATCCCCAGCCTCCGCCCCGACGCCAAGAGCCAGGTCACCATCGAGTACAACGGCGCCCGCCCCGTCTCCGTGGACACCGTCGTCCTCTCCACCCAGCACGACCCGAGCTGGAACGAACGACAGGACGAACTCCAGAAGCAGGTCATCGAGCACATCATCAAGCCCGTGCTCGGCGAACGCTGGAACCCCTCCATCAAGGTCCACATCAACCCCACCGGACGCTTCGAGATCGGCGGGCCCCACGGCGACGCCGGGCTGACCGGGCGCAAGATCATCGTGGACACCTACGGCGGGCGCGGGCGCCACGGAGGGGGCGCCTTCTCCGGCAAGGACCCCACGAAGGTGGACCGCTCCGCCGCCTACATGGCCCGCTACATCGCCAAGAACGTCGTCGCCGCCGGCCTGGCCGAGCAGTGCGAGATCCAGCTCTCCTACGCCATCGGCGTCGCCGACCCCACCAGCGTCTACGTGGACTGCTTCGGCTCCGAGAAGGCCGACCCCGACCGCATCGCCTCCGCCATCCGGGAGGTCTTCCAGCTCACGCCCCGCGGCATCATCGAGCAGCTCGGACTCCGCAAGCCCATCTACGCCCAGACCGCCCGCCACGGGCACTTCGGACGCATCCCCCAGGGCGACCTGTTCACCTGGGAGAAGACCGACAAGGCCGACGCCCTCAAGTCACTCGTCTCCGGCTAAGCCATCCCCGGACCGGTACAGCCCCCGCTCAAGGATGTACCGATGCACCCGCGGGTCGAGGCCCTCGATCGGCCCCTCCCGCCGCGCCGGATCCGCCAGCGCGGCGCGGATCGCCGTGGCGCTCACATCACACACGCTCGTGGGCACGAACCAGCCTCGCCAGGCCTCCACCTCGGCGTCCGACCACGCCCCCGTCCCCCCCACCGCCCCCGCCAGCGTCTCGGCGTCGCCGATCTCCGCCCGCGGCGCCACCACGGGGTGGGCCAGCTCCAGAATCGCCCGAGCCTCACGCCACCGGTGGAACGCCACCGCCTGATCCGCCCCGATGAGGAACCGCAGCTCGCCGGCGCCCGCCTCCCTCGCCTGACGCAGGGTGTCGATCCAGTAGCTCGGCTCGCCCAACGCGGACCGATCCAGCTCCGCCCGCCAGATGCTCCAGCCGTCGATCGCCAGAGCCCCGAGTCCGAGCATCTCGACACGCTCCCGGTCGCTCGCGCGGGGCCCCAGCGCCTTGTGCGGGGATCTCGAGGCGGGGACGAAGACGATCTCCCCCCGCCCTTCCAAGGCCAACCGACGCGCCTCGTCCGACAGACGCACGTGCGCCTCGTGCACGGGGTCGAACGATCCCCCGACGAGCAGCGACACGCCCCCGGACCACGCCGGCGCGTCGCGGCGTTCCACCCGATCGGGCTGAAACGGAGGGGATTCCATGGATCGATGCTACCCGGCGTGAAGATCGCCCGGAACGGGGCTACGATGGTCCCGAACCGGGCCCCATCGTCTAGTCTGGTCCAGGACACCAGGTTTTCATCCTGGTAACGCGGGTTCGAATCCCGCTGGGGTCATTGGCGGAGCGTCTTCGCTCCGCCTTTCTCTTGCGCCCATCCACAATATGACCGCCCGCCCGCGGATCGGCTCGGTTTGAGCCTCTCTGCGGGCGGGCGGGTTGGTGATCGCGATGCTCGAGCGTTCGGCTCAGCGCCGACGCCGGCGGGCGCCCAGCAGCAGGCCAGCCCCGAGGGGAAGCCCCACGCCCGGGGCGGGGATGTAGGTCATCATCGCCCCGTCGAAGTCGCCGTGATCGCCGTTGTTGAAGTTGTCGCTCACGATGCCGAACTGCGTCGCGAAGGTGGACATGTCGAAGCGGTTCGCGTCGGTCCAGATCAGCTGATCGTTGTAGTAGTACTCCGCGACGCCACCGGCGTTGTTCGTGTAGTCGATCTCGACGCGGGTCTCGCGCCACTCGCCCGGGTCGTACTCGAAGCCCGTGTCCACGAACTGCCCGTCGTCGAGGACGAGGATGCGACCGGTGAACTCGAACTTGACGCGCCCCGCGGGCGCCGAGCTGCTGCTGGGTGACTGCAGGAACAGGTCGTAGTCGGCGCCAAACTTCTCGTTGATGTTCACGCCGACCTTGAAGATGAACTTCTCGAGACCGTCGGGCGCCGCAAGCTCGGGCGAGAGCACGCCGACATCCGAGTTGGTCGGGAGCGAGTTCTCCTTGCCGATCCGGAGGTGCTGCGTCCCCATCCAGGGGTTGTCGCTGGTGACGATCGGGCTGTTGGGCCCGCCCAGCGTGCCCCAGCTCTCGGGCGAGTTGTTCGTGAACAGGCCCGTGTTGAAGCCCTCCATCGACTCGAAGCCCACGGAGAACATCGAGACCTGGCGGGCGCCCCCACTCCCCATCCCCGGCACGGTCAGGATCCGCATCGGATCGTCATCACGGGCCGAGCCAACGCTCGCGGCCATGGCCAGAGCGCCGAGGGCGGCAACACACATACGCGACGGCTGATTCATCTTCCGGTCCTCCCGTCTCGCAACCCAAGCCGGGGGAAGAGCGGGGACCACCGCACTGCGCCCCGTGGCGCCGTGCCCTGACCTCGTTCTCGACGGAACCCCGACCCGCAGATGGCTGCGAGGAACTGATGTCCTACCGGGCGGCGGCACTCCCCCCACCCAGGGACCGAGCCGAACGGTCCGTAAACCGTGCGACTCCGACTCGATCCAAACGAAACAGACCACGCAACCGGACGCGCGGCCAGCTATGACGGGGAATTTTTGCCGCTCTCAGGTGGAATTCTCCGGTCCGTCACCCCCCGCGGACCTTCCGGAACGAACAGAGCCCGCCCCCTTTCGGGAGCGGGCTCTTTGATGTTGCGGTTCCAGTCAGCGGGCGAGGCCCGCCGCTTGGATCACAGGCCGATCGTCTTAGCGACGGATCAGCTTGCGGACCACGGTGCCCGCGGCGGGGCCGTTCTCGCTGCCGTCGGAAACCTCAGCAGCAGGACGGGTCCAGATGCGGAACGCGAACTCGCGGGGCTCGCCCTCGAGGCCCGGGTCGGAGACGTTGGTGAAGTCCTCGTAGCCGAAGAACTTGTTCTTGTACTTGCCTTCGCGGATGTAGATGTCGCAGGGCTCTTCCTGATCCTTGAAGAGGAAGATGCCGCGCTCACCGGCCACGCCCTGGCCCTGGGCCACGATCGTGAACCAGTAGTTGTCGCCCGCACGCAGGGTCACGTCGGGGCAGCTCCAGACGAAGCAGTAGACGGGCATGCCGTCGAAGTAGTCGCCGGTGGCGTAGACCTTGTCAACGTCGAGACGCTGCGGGGTGCCCGCGGGCATGTCGCAGTCGTTGCCCCAGATCTCGGCGAAGGTGTGCTCGAGGAGGCAGTTGGTCGCGAGGTAGGCCTCGAGACGGCAGACGGTGACGTCCTCACCCGGAGCGACCTGGAACTGGTCGATCGAGCGGGAGGAGAAGAGGGAGGAGCTGGGGAAGTCGAGGCTGCTCAGGCCGTCCAGGTCGTAGTCGCCCTGGTCGCGCAGGAGGCAGCAGTTCTTCCCGTAGATCTTGAAGCACATGTCCTGACAATCGATCTTGTCGGAGTCGATGTCATCGTTGTCGGTCCACTCGGGGTAGCCGAGGTGGGGGCTGCGGAACTTGCCCTGCGAACCCTGGATCTTCTCGTTGTTGGCGGTGACCCAGTAGTACACGCCGTTGGAGGCGCCGATCGGGGACATCCAGTAACGGGTGTCGCCGGTCAGGAAGAGCGGGCAGGTGTTGCCGTAGTAGTCGGGGTTGATCTCGGGATCGAAGCAGATCTCGTAGAAGTTGGTGTCCCCGAAGATGTCACCCGACCCGGCGCCGAGGTAGGTGGCCTCGACCATCGGGAACGTGTACTCCACCACGTCGGGGCAACCGTCGCAGTCCGACCAGACCAGCAGGCTGACGTCCAGGTCCTCCTGGGCGACGTTGGTCGAAACCGCCATGACCACGGAGATCTTCTCGATGCTCCACCAGTCACCGTTCTTGATGAAGAAGTCGTCCGCCGAGTACGACTCGAACGGGGGGGGCGAGCCGGGCCAAACCTGCGACTGCAGGCCGGCGGCGGCGTCGTTGATGTTCCCGTTGTCGTCGACGTCGCAGGGACCGTTGTCCCACAGGCAGATGACGCCGTCGCCCAGGGTCTCCCCACCGCCGCGAGCGGCGCTGGAGGTCATCTGAACGCTGTCCCACTTCAGGACCGCGGGCGCCGTCGGCTCGGCCAGGGAAACCCCCGCCGACGCCAGCAGCGTTGCCGCCGAAATACAAAGGCCAGTCTTCTTGGTCATCGCAGATTCTCCTCGCGAGTAAAAATGACACTCCAAACAAACACCCCTGAATGCGGCCCGTTTGCCGCACCCACAGCCGTCACATCTACGGACCTTTCCCGGAAGTACACTCGCACCCGAAGGATGGAACCGCACTCCCCGTACCGGTTCCGAGACGGAACTCACTGTCACTACAGTCTTATTGGGTCAAACGCCCCACGGCAAGCGCGGCGTCCCGAATTCGCCCGCCCCTTCACACAATCATCGTCTTGCCCCCCGAGTTTTCCCGCGCCCAACCGACGCGTCAGCGCGCTCCCGCCGACGCGAGCAAAGCGCCAGACCGACACGCCGCCACTCTCCCGAACTGGATCACTACTTGTTGTGTTGCAACACGTTGCGCGCCTTCGCCCAGACGTCCCCGCCGCCCCGCGCCCACCCTCTCAATCTCCTCGGTTTGAGCCCGTCGCCCGCCGCCAAGCCCCGGCGGGAGAAAGGTCACCCGAGGGTCCGAGAAGTCCGCTCAACGCCGGTCAGGAGGCCTCAGACCCACCCGGCGGGCACGACCCGCCCCGGGGCGGGGGAATCCGGCCTCGCCGCTGGCCGATGCCATCCCGGTGAACCCCGCGTCGATCCAGAATCCCGTCGCGCCTCGCCCCGCTCCGCTCCGCCTCACGCCGGAGCCGACCTCCCAGGCGCCCTCACCGACCCTGACCGAAGCGCAGCTCGCCGAACTCGAGCGCGCCCACCGACACGCGCGCCCGATGCGCCGCGGGGCGCGCGTCGCCTCGATGAGCGCGTGGACCAGTCTCGCGTTGGGCGCGCTGGCCGCGCCCTTCGCTCTGGGTGATCTCGGCGCCCTGGCGCTCGCGCTCGCCCTCATCGCCTGCGGGTACAACGAGCTGAGCGCCCGGCGCGCACTCGTTCGGATGGAGACTTCCGCGCCGGCGCGGCTCGCGATCAACCAGCTCGCGCTCGGCGCCGTGTTCATCGCCTACGCCGCGTTCAATCTCTACCGACTCGGCCCGATCCCGCCGGTGCGGCTCGACGTCGACGGGATGATTCACCCCGGCGGGAGCGTCAACGAGGAGGCGATCGACGCGCTCTCACGCCTCGCCTCCGGTGCGCTCTACCTCGGGCTGATCATCGGCACGATCCTGGTGCAGGGCTCGACGGCGTTGTTCTACATCACCCGACGCCGCCCGCTTCGCCGGTTCCTCTCCTCCACCCCGGCCTGGGTCGTCGAGACCATGCGGGCCCTGCGCACCCTCTGAGGCGCCCTCAGGCGTCGGAATCCGTGCGTCCCCGCCCCCAAGAAACTTCCGCTCCGGGCGAGCGGTACAGTGTCAGACAGTCTTGTGGAGGTCCCCCCCATGCTTCGTCGCCCGATCCGATTTGCCTTCGCGACCGCCTGCGCGGTCCTCTCATCCGTGGCGGCGACCCCCGCCCTCGCCGGACCGGACTCGGTCTACACCGAGACCTTCGACACCGCGTGGCGCATCATCCGCGACACGCACTACGACCCTGAAACAAACGGCGTGGACTGGGACGCCGTTCGCGACGAGCTGCGTCCCAAGGCCATCGAGGCGGACTCCAACGCGGAGGTCCGCGCCGTGCTCGGTGAGATGCTCTCCCGCCTCGGCGAGTCCCACTTCAGCGTGATCCCCGCCGACGCCGCCGACGCCCTCCCGGGCGAGGGCGTGAGCGTGGACGCCGAAGGCAACGCCATCAACGACGACGGATCGGGCGTCAACGAGGAGCGGTACGGCGGGGGCGAGCACTGGCTCGGCCTCGATGTCCGCGTTCTGGGCGACCAGCTCGTCGTGACCTCGGTCGAGCCCGGCGGTCCCGCCGCGAACGCCGGCGTCACCCCCGGCTGGGTCATCTCGAAGATCGGCGCCCGCGACGTGAACCAAACGATCGAGCGCCTGCACGAGGCCGAGGCGGGCGAGGTCGGCATCATCGCCTGGCAGATCTTCTCCGAGTTGCTCTCCGGCCCGCCCGAGAGCAGCGGTCGCCTCACCTTGCTCAACGCCGCCGACGAGCCTGTCACCCTGCGCCTCAACCGCGTGCCCCGCCCGGGTGACATGGCCAAGTTCGGCAACCTGCCCCCGATCAACACCCGCCTGGTGTACCGCTGGCTCGAGCCGGGCGAGATGGGCACGCCCGAGGACAAGCGGATCGGGTACATCCGCTTCAACATCTTCATGGTCCCCGTCGCCCCCGCCTTTGAACGCGCCATCCATGAACTCCGCGAGGCCGACGGCGTCATCATCGACATCCGGGGCAACCTCGGCGGGATCGGCGCCCTCGCCGTCGGCATGAGCCGCCACCTCCTCGACGAGAAGGCGAACCTCGGCACGATGCAGATGCGCGGCGCCACGCTCAACTTCAACGCCGTCCCCGCCCGCGCCACCAGCTGGGGCGAACTCGTCGAGCCCTTCGACGGCCGGGTCGCCGTCATCACCGACGGTGTCTCCGCCTCCACCTCCGAGATCTTCGCGGGCGGGCTCCAGGCCATCGGGCGGGCCAAGGTCTTCGGCCAGCGCACCGCCGGCATGGCCCTTCCCGCCATGATGGACCGCCTCCCCAACGGAGACGTCCTCCTCC
This sequence comes from Phycisphaerales bacterium JB059, assembly GCA_044439985.1. Taxonomy (GTDB): domain Bacteria; phylum Planctomycetota; class Phycisphaerae; order Phycisphaerales; family UBA1924; genus JAJRXR01. The sequence continues at coordinate 14,729 of JBITAG010000147.1, forward strand.
ACGCCATCGCCGACTACCACGACTCCTCCGGGCGTCGCCTCGAGAAGGACGGCGTCCCCCCCGATTTCCCCACCGAACTGTCCCGTTCGGACCTCCTCCAGGGCATCGACGCCCCCGTGCAGGAGGCCGCCCGATGGATCGCCGCCGATCCCGACTAAACTCTCACACACCACCCAGGGACCGCTCGTGCGGCCCCCCACGGAGATCCGACGCATGCGCATCGCCCCCGCCATCTTCCGCGCCGCCCCCCCCGCCCTCGCCCTCCTCCTCGGCGCCCCCGCCCTCGCGGGCGAGGCCCTGCCCAGGGCCGCGCAACTCGACGAGGACGAGTCCCGCGCCAAGGCGCTCGAGGTCATGGACCGCTTCATCGAGAAGATCGGCGGCGAGGAACTGATCCGCTCCCGCACCAACCTGACCCAGACCGGCACCTTCGCCCTCCCCGCCGCGGGTCTCTCCGGCGACATGGTCGTCTACGCCAAGGCGCCCAACCTGCTCGCCCTGCAGATCGACCTCGCCGGCGTCGGCCAGATCCGGACCGGGTACAACGGACAGGTCGGCTGGAGCAACAACCCCTTCGAGGGCGCCACCCTCATGGAGGACCAGCAGCTCCGCGACATCCAGCTCCAGGCCGACCTCTTCAACGCCCTCACCCCGGAGAAGTACTACGAGACCATCACCTACGAGGGTGAGAGCACCTTCAACGGCGAGAAGGTCCACGTCGTCAAGCTCGCCGACGATGAGGCCTCCGACGTCACCCGCTACTACAGCGTCGAGTCCGGCCTCCTCATCGGCTCCACCTCCCTCCAGGCCGGCAACTTCGGCGAGGTCGAGGTCAAGTCCACCGTCTCCGACTACAAGGACTTCGACGGCATGCTGTTCGCCACCAAGAACACCCAGTCCATCGGGCCGCAGGTCATCGAGATCACCTTTGACAACGTCACGTTCGACGAGGTCGACGACGACGTCTTCGCCCTTCCCCCGGCCATCCAGGCCCTCGTCGATTCCCAGCAGCCCGTCACCGCGCCGTAAGGCCGACCGACACAACAAGGAGTCCGCGCATGCGTCCCGGCAAGCCAAAGGCGAGATCGCGCACCGCCATCACGCTCGCCGCGATGCTGTGCCTTTCCCTCGCGCCCGCGACGCTCGCCCAGCCCGGCGCCGAAGCGATCGATGCCCAACCCGACCTTGACGAACAGGCCTCTCGCGAGAAGGCCCTCTTCGTCATCCGTCGGCACATCCGAAGCGTGGGCGGGGAGGACGCCCTCCGCGCCGCGACCCACATCGCCTTCGAGGGCAAGTTCCAGATCAAGGGCGCCCCGTTCGTCGGCCGGGTCCAATCCCAACGGGCCGTTCCGGGACGACAGCTCACCCGCCTCGATCTCGGCCAGAACGGAACCATCCTCCAGGGCTACGACGGGCAGATCGCCTGGACGGTCCATCCCACCACCGGCCCCACCCTGCTCGAGGGCCCCACCGCCCACGCGCTCGCCCGCAACGCCAACCCGCAGGCGGACCTCCACTACGAGACGAACTACACCCGCATCGAGTACCTGGGCGACGCCGAGTTCGAGGGCGAGCCCGCCTTCGCCATCCGCCTCACCGATCCGTTCGGCGCCGTCACCACCGAGTACTTCAGCAAGGGCCGGGGCACGCGCATCGGCGTCGCCGGCGAGCGGCCCTCCGCCGACGGCCCCGTCCCCTACACCCGCGCCCTGCTCGACTACCGCGTCTTCGAACGCCTCCACCTGCCCACCCGGACCGTCGAGCGGTTCGGCCGGCAGGAGATCACCCTCACCGTTGAATCGGTCAGCTTCGCGCCCATCTACGAGAGCGCCTTTCAGCCCCCCCCGTCGGTGCAGGCCCTCATCGAATCTGAGCGTAAAGACGGGTCGGATCAGGCGGACGAAGACGCCCCCTGACCTCAGACGATCGCGATGATCTCGAACTCCTTGACGCCGCGAGGCGCCCGGACCCGCACCACCTCTCCCACGCGCGCCTTCATGAGCGCCTCGCCCATCGGGCTCGTCGTGGTCACCTCGATG
>JBITAG010000148.1:0-4688 GCA_044439985.1 Phycisphaerales bacterium JB059
CAGGAGCAGCGCGCCGAGGCCGAGCAGGTCACGCAGACCATCCGCATCCTCGAGGTCTTCGACGAGGCGGAGCGGCGCTACGAGGGGATGCGCGGGCACGCGCAGACGCTCGAGGCGCAGCGCGACGAGTGGATGGCCCGCTTCCAGGAGCAGAAACAGGAAGCGGAGAAGGAACGCCAGGCGCACTACGACCTGCTCCGCCTCCATCAGGAGACCGAGCGGAAGTTCCAGGCGTACAAGGACCGGGGCGTGCGTCCGGTCGCCAAGGAGCTGGCCCGGAAGGTGGTTGACGGGGTGATCGCCCGGGTGGCGCGCGAGAAGCGGGGGGGGCCGCTCCCCTCCATCACGCTCGTGACACCCTGCTACAACGCGGAGCAGACCATCCGCGAGACGATCGAGAGCGTGCTCGCCCAGGGGTACCCGGATCTCCAGTACATCGTCGTGGACGGGGGCTCGACCGACGGGACGATGGAGATCGTCCGCGAGTACGAGGACCGGATCGACGTCATCATCTCCGAGCCGGACGAGGGGATGTACGACGCGATCGGGAAGGGCTTTGACAAGGGGACGGGCGAGGTCTTCATGTACCTCAACGCGGACGACGTGCTCGAGCCCAGCGGGCTCCAGCGCGTGGGCGAGCATTTCCGCGACCATCCCGGGTCGCATGTCTGCTACCGGGAGGACACGATCACGATCGGCCCGTGGCGGTTTCCAAACGCCGCGCAGCCGGCGCGGGTGGACATGTGGAGCCTGCTGCGCGGGCACATCCTCTTTCAGGACGGGGTCGCCTTCCGGAAGAACGCGTACCGCCAGATCGGGGGCGTGGACCGGAGCATGCGACTGGCGGGGGACTATGACCTCTGGCTGCGTCTCTCGCGTCACTTCAGGTTCGACCGGGCGCCCGGGCACGTCTCGAGCTTCCGGATCCGCGCCGGGCAGCTCTCGACGGACATGGACGCGTACCACGCCGAGCAGCGCGAGGCGCAGGCCCGGTTCCGGGCGCGGATGCGTCTGGTCGGGTGGCTCCGGCGCGTCCCGGGTGGGCTCTGGAACCGGGCGGTCAACGCGTGGTCGCGGATCTTCGCCCGTCCGCGTTTCTTCTACCCGGTCTGCTTCGCCGGCCCGCCGGCGCCCGGGGAGGGCGCCGACCCCGCCTCGGCGCCCCCGGCCTGCCCGATCACGGGGCGCCCGATGGACCGCCTGCTCTTCACCTCGCGCGATACGCGGTTCGAGTGTCCGCTGGTCAGCGGCGTCTACTACAACGACGGGTCAAAGGTCGCGGTGACCTGGCCGCGTCTGGAGGGCGAGGCGCTCAACGAGCTGTACGAGACGTACTACTCAGGGACGCCCGGGGAGCCGATCCATCCCCCGGCGGACCTGGTCAGCCCGTACCGGGGGTGGTACGACAAGCGCTGGCTGCTCGGTCGGGTCGTGCGCAAGCTGGAGATGCCCTTCCGCCTGCAGCAGGTGATCAACCACCGGGCGGAGACGGGGACGTGGGGGCAGATCACCTGGCGCGACCTGAAGGGGGCGCTGGGCGGACGGGTCCGGGCCGACGACCCCTCGGTCCGCTTCCTCGACGCGGGGTGCTTCGAGGGGGAGGTGCTCGACGAGCTGCGCGAACAGACGGCGTGGCGTCTCACCGGGCTCGAGCCCAACGCGCTGGCGGTCGAGAAGGCCCGCGCCAAGGGGCACACCGTGCACGAGGCCTTCGTCGAGGACGCCGGCGCGGTCATCCCCGAGCACGAGCGGTTCGATGTGATCTTCCTCGGGCAGGTGATCGAGCACGTGAACGACCCGGCGATGGTGGTGCGTCGCCTGACGCAGCTGCTGCGTCCGGGGGGGCTGCTGGTGCTCTCGACGCCGAACCTGGACAGCGCCCAGGCGCGGATGTTCGGGCCGACGTGGTCGCACTGGCACGTGCCGTACCACCGCGTGCTTTTCGGGGTTGACTCGATGAAGGAACTCGGGCGGGTGTGCGCCCTGCGTCCCCTGAAGATCCGGACGCACTCGAACTCGTTCTGGAGCGGGTACTCGGTGAAGGTGAACGAGCTGGGGGTGGCGGGCTCGGCGCCGCACACCTGGCACCCGGACCCGAAGACGATGCGCACGGCCCGGAGCATCTCGGCGTGGAGCCGTCTGCTCTGGAACTGGCGTGGGAAGGGCGACTACCTCTTCGCGGTGTACAGGAAGGCATGAGCACGAAGCCGACCATCTCGATCGTGACCCCCTCGTACAACCAGGCGGAGTACGTCGGGCGGACGGTGCGGTCGGTCCTGCTCCAGCGCTACCCGAACCTGGAGTACGTCGTGATGGACGGGGGCTCGGACGACGGCTCCCAGGAGGTGCTCGAGCGCTACCGCGACCGCTTCGCGCACTACGAGTCGGCGCCCGACGGGGGGCAGTCCGACGCGGTGAAACGAGGCTTCGAGCACACGTCGGGCGAGATCATGGCGTGGCTCAACTCCGACGACGTGCTGGCGCCGGGCGCGCTCGACTTCGTCGCCGACTACTTCGAGAAGCACCCGGGCGTGGACGCGATCTATTCGCACCGGGTGATCATCGACGGGGACGACCGGACGATCGGGTACTGGGTGCTCGGGGAGCACGACGACTGGCTGATGAGCCACTGGGACCTGATCCCGCAGGAGACCTGCTTCTGGCGCCGGCGCCTGTACGAGAAGGCGGGTCCGGTGGACGACTCCTACCGCTTCGCCCTCGATTACGACCTCTTCTCCCGCTTCATGGAGCACGGGCGGATGGAGCGCGTGGACCGCTTCCTCGGCGCCTTCCGCATGCACGACGTCTCCAAGACCGTGCAGCAGCTCGAGACCGTGGGGATGCGCGAGATCGTCCGCGTCCATCAGGCCCGCGGGCTCCGGTTCGGGCGCTACGCGAGGGTCCGGGGGCCGATCTTCACGAAGATGGCGCAGCTGCGCGCCGCCTGGCACGTGCGTCGCAAGACGGTCAAGCCGGGGAACCTCCCCGGGCTGGGGTGGGACTACGACGAGCTGTGGGGCGGGCTGATGCGCGAGGGCGCCCTGCCCCCCAAGGCCGCGACCCAGATCGAGCGCAAGCCCGAGGGGGCGCCGGCGGGGGCGGGGGCGTAATGCAGCGCGAGGGCATCGATCCAGAGAACGCGTCGATGGAGGACATCCTCTGCGACTTCTGCCACAAGCCGTGGACCCTCCAGCGGGCGATGGTCGAGGGGCACCGGGGCGCGTGCGTCTGCGCCGACTGCCTGACGGTGGCCTACGTGGAGCTGGTCCTGCACAAGGTCGGCTCGCCCGCGTCGCCCGAAGAGAAGTGCGTCATGTGCCGCGAGGAGCGGACGGACCCGCACTGGCGTTCCCCCGCGTTCGAGGAGGCGATCGTCTGCCGGCGCTGCATCAAGCAGGCGGCGGGGGTGCTGCACAAGGACCGGGACATCGCGTGGACCAAGCCCACCGCGGGCGAGTAGCCCCGCGCTCAGGTGCAGGGTTCGATGGCTCGCAGCATGTTGAACGTCGAGGGGATCAGCTCACCCGCGTGCCCGCCCGCGAAGACGGGCGCCTCCGCGAGCGCCAACCAGCGCACGTGCGTGTACTCCCACGCGTCGGTGCTTAGGCCCAGCGTCTCGATCGGGACGCCCGTCTCCAGACGCATCACGATGTCCACCGAGCACCCCGGGCCTTCCACGATGAGCGCGATCGGGCGGGCCGGGGCGAGGTCGAGTTCCAGCCCGAGCTCTTCGAGCAGTTCGGTCCGCAGCTGAGCGCGAGCCGCGTCGGCGCCGATCGTCGAAACGCCCGGGGCGGGGGCGTCGAGGGTCCCCGCGGGCGCGAGTTCCCAGAGCCCGCCGTGGACGCGGGTCTCGGGTGAGCGCTGCCCGAGCAGCACGCACGCTCGCCCGTGCTCGTCGAGGGCGGTGATCATGCCGGTCACGCTCAGGACGCGCACGCCGGTTTCGACGTGCGGTTGAACCGCCAGCCGCTTGTACCCCTCGCGGCGCGCGTGGATGGTGTTGGTGTGGGCATCGAACGACTCGATCGCGAGGATCGGCCCGTCGAAGTGCCTGGGGTTCTGGTCGAGCAGCTCCCCCCAGCGCTGCTCGGTCGCGTGCGCGATGGGGGGCGGGATCTCGACGATCGCGTCGCTGATCTCGATGGTCAGCTCGCCGGAAACCGGCGTCACCGGCGCCAGGTCGCGCGCGTCGGTCACGTGAGCAGTCCGCCCAGCCCGCCCTTGAGCTTGTCGGCGAGTTCGGGCACGCCCAACGCGTCGGCCTCGGCCGCGATGGCGGACTGCATCGCCTCCTGCGCCTTGATGAGCCCGTCGTTCACGGCGTGGGTGATCAGCGCCTGGGCCATCAGGCGGCTGTCCTCGTCGGCCGCGAAGCCCCGGGCCGCGGCGGGCTCGATGTGGATCGACTCGACGCGCATCTTACCCGTCACGGTCACGCGGACGGCGCCCCCCCCCGCCTCGCCCGTGACCCGCAGGGCCTCCATCCGCTCCTGCACGCGCTGGCCCGCGGCCGCGATCTGGTCCTTGTTCTTGAGCAGGTTCGCGACCGCGCCCATCGACTTGAATGAATCGAACATGTGAGGCTCCAGAGAGATGGCGTCACCAACACTAGCCCGGAACGTGTGTGACGGGCCGGCGCCAGGTCGGGGGCAATGGGCAATGGGCAATGGGGTGAGAATGCCAAC
>JBITAG010000149.1:0-5070 GCA_044439985.1 Phycisphaerales bacterium JB059
ATGCCGCGCGACTCCTCGCCTCGGATCTTGCGCGGCGCCAGGTTCGCCACGATGACGATCTGCTTCCCGACCAGATCCTGCGCCTCGTAGTGCTCCCGCACCCCCGCGCAGATCTGGCGGGGCGTGCCCGAGCCGTCATCCACCTGCAGCTTGAGCAGGCGGTCGGCGTTCGGGTGCGGCTCGGCCTCGATGACCGTGGCGACCCGGAGATCGAGCTTCACGAAGTCGTCGAAGGAAATCTCAGCCTTGCCGGCGGGGGCGTCGGGCTCGGTCGGGTTGGTCGTCTGCTCGCTCATCGCCTCATTCCTCTCCATCTGGGCTCGGGCGATCGAGTCTAGGGGGAGTCCGCCTCCGGGCAAGCGACCCACGCCCCCTCTCGCCAGCAGCACAACGCCGGGTCCACGCCGTAACGCTGCGCGATGTCCCGCGGCTCGGCGTCGCGCATCGGCTCATCACGCCCCAACGCCAGCTGCGCAGACCACGACCCGGTCCCCACGCCCATCAGCACCGACTCGATCCGAAGCGACTCGAGCAGGTCATGCCGATCCAGACGCGGCCCCGGGTTTCCCCGGCACGTCGGGCAGATCTTGAAGACCCCCGCCTGCCCCGGCACGGAGACGAACCGGTCGTTCCCGCACTCGCGACAGGGCCAGTCCCGGGCCTCTTCCTCCAGCGATCGGATCCACGCGTCCGGGGCGTACACCTCCAGAAGCTCCCGCAGCTCGGGGCGTTCGATCGCCCGACGCGCGATCCGCCCCTCCCCGGCCCGGAACCGCGTGATCGCGATGCTCAGCTCCAACCCCTGCTCCGTCCCCCCCTCCAGCGGCGCGCTCAAATCCACTCGGAACCGGCTGTCGATCCCTCCCGCGAGCGACCGGAGCCAGCGGCGCTCCGTCGATGTTGTCGCCATCTGCGCCAGCGCCAGGCACGCGCCCGCCGCGGTCGCCGAATCGCCCGTGTCCAGCCCCGTCGTGACGCTCAGCACGAACAGCCGACGGGCGAGCGCCCGCGCTTCGGGGGTGGTCGCGTCCGCCTGGACCTCCTCCCCGAGTTCGAGGTAGGCGCGCGGCTGATCGGGCGAGAGCGATTCCAGACGCGCCCGGACCGCGTCGTCCGGGTCGTCCGTCGCCATCGCCGTGGGCAGCAGCAGACACAGGCTTGCGAGCAGCACACGGATCATCAGCCGTCGCCCCCTTCGAACAGAAGCCAGAGACGCGCCATGGTCAACTCCACCACGCCCACCTGGTCCAGCACGTGCGTCGCCTCCCGCAGTTGGCCCCGCAGGTCGTCGAGCAGACGCTCGATCTCGGGCGCCAGCTCGCGCCGTTCACTGAGCATCAGCAACGCCAGCGACTCGCACAGCGCCGTCTGGCACGCCACGAAGCGCTGGATCGGCGTCTGCGCGATCGCCTCTCGGGAACGCAGGTCCGCCTCGATCTCGTCCGTCCGGATCGGGAGCCCCGTGCTGACGCCGGTGCGCCGCGCCTCACGCCGCAGGAACGCGGCACGCGCACGGGCGGCCTCGCCCAGCGTCATGCCCGCCCCCTCGTGCCCCTCCGAGTCCGAGTACCCGAGGGCCATCGAGTACGCGTGCTCAAGCTCCGCACGCATCGCGTCCACGCGCCCCGTCGGCCCCTCTCGGGCGATCGCCTCCGTCAGCGAGGCGAGCAGGGCGCGTCGGGCCGCGACGCGCCATGACCCGTCGGGCGCCCCCCGGTCCACCGGGCTCGCCGTCATCAGCTGCACCAGGTTCATCACGTGCTCCGAGCCGGGCAGGCTGTCCACCTGCTCGAGCATCGCGTTGATCATCGCCGGCGACGACACAAACTTCGCCGTCACCGACTGGGCCCGCTCCCGGACGGCCCGCGGCGTCCCCCGCAACGCCTCGGCGAGGAGCACCTCCGCGTCCGCGGGACCGATCTGCGACGTCATCTGCTTGCCCAGCCGGTCCAGCTCGGCGAGACGCTCGTCCGTCGAACTCCCCGCGTTGCGATAGCGGACCGCCCAGTGGGTGTCGTTCTCGGCGCCCAGCGGATCAAGCTCGGTCCGTGACGCCCGCGGGAGCGCGTACGCCCCGCCCCGGTCCAGCGCGGCGCTCGCCTCCTCGAAGCGACGCTGGTGGGCGAGTTCCGCCGCCGCGTTCGCGTACGCAAGGCGGACCGCCCCGACCATCCGCTCCACCGGGTCACCCGAGGTCGATCGCTCACGCAAGCCGGTTTCGACCAGCGAACGCATGTCCTGCACGAAGGCGTCCGCCCGGGCGTCCTGGTCCAGGCCCCAGACACCCACGAGCCGCTCGGCCACCAGCTCGCGCTCCCGGCGGGTCGCGCCGGGCGCCAGCTCCACCGTCGCGTCCAGCCCCGACGCGCCCGACGCACGCGTGAGCGCCTCAATCATGGTCGAGAGCGTTGGGCCATGCACGCGCTCGCGACGCAGCACCCGCACCAGCCATCGCCTTGCCCCCTCGCTCCGGCGCCAGCTCATCGCCAACGCCAGCTCACGGATGACCTCACCCCGGACCGCGTCTTCGCCGTGCACCCCCGAGAGGAACCGGTCGAGCGCCGCTGTCAGGAGGCTCACCCGCAGCGCGCTGTCCCCCTTCGAAATCGCGTCCACCGTCTCGATCCAGTGGCCCCAGACGCGCTCGCCAGAGCCCGCCGAGGCCAGGCGGTCCGCCACCGCCCCCAGCCCCAGCACCGCCCCGTGCCGGAACGCCCCTCCCGAGGTATCGATCGAGGCGCCCCCGAGCAGCACCTCGATCTGCCGACGCACCCGGGCGTCGAGGACCGGGCTCTGACGGAGCTGCGAGAGCATCCCCACCGACCAGACCGAGGGCCACACCCCTTCGGGCGTCGGCTCACGCTCGGTGTCCGCCAGACGCAGCGGCCCCGCCCCGACGTCTTCGATCGCCAGGCGCGCCGCGTCGCGGGACGTCAGCGTCTCCACGAACCCCAACACCGCCGTGTTCGCCCGCTCCAACTCCTCCGCGTCGAACCCCACCCAGCTCGCGCTGAGCAGCTCAACCGCGTCGGCGAACCGGCGGGTCGAGTCGTAGGGGGAGAACTCGAGCCCGCGCCGGGCGCCCTCGATCTCATGAACGATCAGCCCCGGATCCCCAAGCGTCTGCGCCGTGGGCATCTCTCGAGCGATCGTCCGCCCCGCGGGCGCCCCCCCCAACACGGGCGCCGCGGGCGTCCCGGGCGCCACCGGCGCCTCGCCCCGGTCGCCGGCCGCCCGGCGCTCCACCGCCGCCCGGTCCGCGCGCATCAGCGCAAAGACCCCCCCGAAGAGCACCAGGAAGGAGACGACCGCCACGCCCGCGACGATCAGCCCCGTCTTGAGCATCTGCTGCGCCGGATCGATCTGCTCCGGGAGCGGATCGAGGATCGAGGTCGGCGCCGCCGGGGCCGGCGCCTTGGGCGCAACCACCGACCTTCTTGCCGGCGCCGGGATCCGCGCCACGGGCGCGCCCCGGGCGCGGGGGCGACGCTGCCTCCCGATGCGCCGGAGGGTCTGCGCCACGTCCTGCGAGGTCAGCCCCCGCGCGTGCGCGATCGAGGCGATGTGACGCAACGCTTTGCGGTTCCACCCCCCGTGCATCGCCAGGGCGAGGATCGCGTCGTGCTCGAGCGTCGCCGTCCGCCCCCCCGCCGGACGCCCGATCTCGGGGAGCGGGCTCGGCTCCGGCGATCGTGCCTCGACCGCGCCCCATCGCACCGCGAGCTGGGCGCGGATCATCGGATTGAGCAGCTGCGCCGCCGCCGCGTAGAGCGACAGACGCACCTCGTCCGCCTCCGGAGTCTCGGCGAGCCGGTGCGCATCGACGCGGCGCATCTGCCGCTCCCGCGCCGCGAGGATCTCCTCCTCGCGTTCGACCGTCGGGGAGAGGCCGAGCAGCGAAAAAGGCCCGCCCCGCTCGGCGTCCGCCCCGAGAAACTCCGCCGTGGGAGATCGACGCGCTGAGCCACCGGCTTCAGTCATCCGTCATCCCCCCCGGCGCCAGGCGGACCTGCGCCTCAAGATCCTTGAACCGCTGGTCCCACGGGGGAGGGATCGTCCCCGGGTGCAGGATCCGGAACTGCCCCATGACCGTCGCCGCCCGACCCGGGTCCACCAGGAGCATGAGCCGGATCGAGTGGTACCGCGCCTCGTACCAGGCGAGTTCCCCCTCGGGCAGTCCCCCCATCAGCTCGAGCCAGGCCGCCGTGGCCCGGGCCGCCTCCCCCTTGGACTCGCTCAGCTCCGCCACACGCCGGAGGCTTGCGGCGCTGCGCAGGTCGTTGGAGAGCAACCGCTCGTCGAGGTCGAGCGCCAGATCGCGCATCGCCTCGTCCCCCGCCGCCTGGAACAGGTACGCCGCGACCTCCGCGACCTGGTTCAGGACCGCCGCCGTTGTTCCCCGCGACAGCTCCGGGTCCTCGCGTTCGAGGGCGCCGAGCACCCGAGAGCCGTGCCGGACCACGGCCCACGCCTCCGCCTCCCGGCGCGGTGGCGCCGCCCACGCCTGAATAGCCTCGCGGTACATCAACCGGTCCGCCGCGTCCGCGAAGACTCCCCCGGCCTCGTGCAGCGCATCCAGATGACGGTCGATGCGGTCCGCGTCGGCCCGTCGCAGGGCGATCTGGAGCTCCCGGAAAAGCAGCTCCTCCCGGTAGAGGGAGAGATCCAGCAGGCCGTTCGCCTCCGCCCGGCGCAGCGTCTCCACACCCCGCTCCGCGTGACGCGTGTCGACGCCCTCGCTCGAGAGCGTCACATCGAGCAACTGCCGCACCCCGAGCAACACCGACTGGGCCAGCTCCTCCGACCGCCCCACGTTGTCGCGGAACAGGGCGTCCTCGTCGGCGCGAAGCAGAGGACTGGCGACCGCGAAGTACGCCCGCGCCGCGTCGTCGCGGGCCTCCGGGGGCGTCCGCCGGAAGATCCGGTACAGCAACCGCCGGCGCTGTCGCTGCGTCGCCTCGTAGTGAGGGGAGTCGGGGGGCAACCTCGCCAGGATCTCCGCCGCCTGCTCATCGCGCACCCCCACCGCCACGGCGAGGCCGAGACCCAGCAGCTCCGCCCCGTTCGACC
>JBITAG010000150.1:0-6375 GCA_044439985.1 Phycisphaerales bacterium JB059
GGGGTTGGGGGGGTTGTGGGGGTTGTGGGGGGCGGTGTATCGGTTGATGGGGGCGTGGAGCGTGCTGGCTGGCGGGCACGGGGGCGGGCCCGGAGGGGATGGTGTACTTATGAAGAGCGCCGGGGAGAGCGCCGGAGCGAGCGCTGGGACGAGCCGGCGGGTGGCGGCGACCGGCGGGCGCGAGGGCCGGGCCCGTCTGGCGGCGCTGCTGGGCGTGGTGGGCGTGTGCGTGCTGCTGCTTGGGAGCATCGGGGGTCTGGCCTGGCTGCGGTCTGGCTCGGGTGGGGCCGATGGCCCGCGCGGCGGGGCGTCGGCGGCGGCGGTGGAGGTGGCGCCGGTGGAGGTCGGGCGGCTGGAGGGCCGGCGTGCGTACAGCGGGGCGCTCGAGGCCCGGTCGCTGGTAACCATCGCGCCCAAGGTGGCCGGGACGGTGGTGGGCCTGCCGGTGGACATCGGCGACGTGGTGGAGCGCGGGGCGGTCATCGCGCGGCTGGACGACGCCGAGTTTGTCCAGGACGCCGCCCAGGCCGAGGCCCAGATGGAGGTGGCACGGGCCCAGGAGACCGAGGCGCAGAGCGCCGCGGAGATCGCCGCGCGGGACCTGAAGCGGACCGAGGACCTGCACGCCCGGGGCATCGCCAGCGATGCGCAGCTCGACCAGGCCCGGGCCGAGGAGCTCAGGGCGCGCAGCGCCGTGGCGGTGGCGGGCGCGCAGGTGGCCCGGGCGCGGGCGGCGCGGCAGGCGGCCGAGATCCGCCTGGGGTACGCGACCATCCGGGCCGAGTGGGACCAGGGCGAGGGCGAGGGAGAGGGAGAGGGAAAGGGAGAGGGTGAGGGCCGGGGCGATTCCGGCCGGGTCGGGGCGGGCGAGCGGCGTGTGGTGGCGCGGCGCTTCGCCGAGGAGGGCGACACGGTGGGGGCCAACACGCCGCTACTCAGCGTGGTCGACCTGGATCCCATCACGGCGGTGTTCTTCGCGACGCAGCGTGATTATGGGCGGCTGGAGGTCGGCCAGGCGGTGTCGGTGACGGCCGACGCGTTCGCCGGCGAGACGTGGGATGGGCGGATCGAGCGGATCGCGCCGGTGTTCGACGAGGCCTCGCGGCAGGCCCGCATCGAGGTGCGCGTGCCCAACGCCGACCTGCGGCTGAAGCCGGGGATGTTCGTGACGGCCCGTGTGGTGCTGGAGGTGGCCCGGGGGGCGACCATCGTGCCGGCCGACGCGGTGACCCAGCGCGAGGGCCGCGCGGTGGTGTTCGTGCTGGACGAGCAGGCCGGCACGGTCTCGCGCGTGCCGGTGGAGCTGGGCGTGCGCGAGGGCGGGCGCGTGCAGGTGGTGGGCCAGGCGGCCGAGGGCCTGCGGGGCCGGCGGGTGGTGACGCTGGGCCAGCAGCTGGTGGGCGATGGGTCGGCGGTGACGGTCCCCGGCGACGCGGGCGGTGGCGATCGGGGCGAAGCGCCGGCCGGCGGCGTGAAGGGCGGTGGCTCGTGAATCTTCCCAAGGCCGCCGTCGCCAGGCCGGTGTTCACGGTGATGGCCACGCTGATCGTCGTGGTGCTTGGAACGGTGTCGCTGGTGCGGCTGCGGATCGACCTGCTGCCCGAGGTCGAGCGGCCGACGCTGTCGGTGCGGACCGACTACGACGGGGCCAGCCCGGAGGTGATGGAGCGGCTGGTGACCCAGATCGTGGAGGAGATCCTGGCGACGGTGCCGGGCGTCGAGGAGATGACCAGCGAGAGCAGCGAGGGCGAGAGCTCGGTACGTGTGCGCTTCGGGTGGGGTGCCGACATCGACCAGATGGCCACCGAGGTGCGTGCGCGGCTGGAGGACGAGCTGGGCGAGCTGCCCGACGAGGTGGACCGGCCGCAGATCCGCAAGTTCGACGTGAACAGCTTCCCGGTGGTGCTGCTGGGCATCGGCAGCGAGCTGGACCCCATCGAGCTGACCACGCTGGTGGAAGAGCAGGTGCGCTACCGGTTCTCGCGCATCCCCGGGGTGGCGCAGATCGATCCGTGGGGCGGGTACAACCGCGAGGTGCGCGTGGAGCTGGACCCCGCGCGTCTGCGGGCGTTGGGGCTGCCGCTCAACGACATCCTCGAGTCGATCCGCAACGCGAACCTGGACCTTCCGGCCGGGGAGATCGAACGCGGCCAGTACGAGGTGACCCTTCGGGCACCGGCGGAGTTCGACAGCGTCGAGGAGATCGGCGCGGTGGTGGTGGCGGTGCGCGATGGGGCGCCGGTGCGGCTGGACCAGATCGCCGAGGTCCGGGACACCTACGAGCGTCTGACGCGGCACATCCGCGTGAATGGGGAGCTTGGCATCCGCCTGGCAGTGCGCAAGCAGGCCGACGCGAACACGGTAGAGGTTTCCAACGCCGTGCTGGCCGAGATCGAGCGGGTAAACGAGGACTTCCCGCAGATCACGGTGGTGCCTGTGATCAACCAGGGCAACTTCATCGAGCGGAGCATCCGCAACGTGGCCTTCAGCGTGCTGTACGGGGGGGCGCTGGCGGTGCTGGTGCTGTTGTTCTTTCTTCGGAATCTTCGCAGCACGCTGGTGATCTCGCTGGCGATCCCGATCTCTGTGGTGGCGACGTTCGCGCTGATGTACGGGGCTGGGTTCACGATTAATCTGATGACGCTGGGCGGGCTGGCGCTTGGCATCGGGATGATGGTGGACAGCTCGATCGTGGTGCTGGAGAACATCTATCGTCGCAAGCAGGAACAGGGCGAGGAGCCGCGCAGGGCCGCGGTGCTGGGGTCTGTGGAGGTGGGGCCGGCGATCCTGGCCAGCACGATCACGACGCTGGTGATCTTTCTGCCGCTGATCTTCGTGGAGGGCGTGAGCGGGGTGCTGTTCGGCGAGCTTGCGTACGTGATCGCGTTCTCGCTGGTGTGCGCGCTGGTGATCGCGCTGAGCGTGGTGCCCATGCTGGCCAGCAAGCTGCTGCGGAGCGATGAGGAGGTGCGCGAGCGTCCCGAGGACTGGCGCAGCCGGCTGAAGGAACGATCGGACCTCGCGTTCGGGGCGATCGATGGTGGGTACAAGACCTCTCTTGGCTGGGTGCTTCATCATCGGACGGTGGTTCTGCTGGGGGCGGCGGTGGTGTTCGGGGCCAGCGTGGCGTCGCTTCCGGTGCTCGGGCGCGAGTTTCTGCCGCCCAGCGACGAGGGCGAGGTGCGCGTGTCGGGCGAGATGGACATCGGCACGCGGCTGGACCTGGTGGACCGGCAGACGCGGCTGATGGAGTCCATCGTGCTCGACGCGGTGCCCGAGAAGGTGGCGTGGGTGACCAGCGTGCAGACGGGCGACGACGATGGCAGCGAGGGCGAGATCCGCATGTCGCTGACGCCCTCGACCGAGCGGGCCCGTTCGAATACCGAGATCGCCGAGGACCTGCGGGCGCGGCTGGAGGGGGCCATCCCGGGGATGACCATCCGCACGCGGGCGCCCCAGGGCCAGTTCCTGCTCCAGCGGCTGCTTGGCGGCGACGAGGGGCTGACCGTCGAGGTGCGCGGCTTCGAGTTGGACGTGCTGACGGCGCTGACCGAGCGCGTCGTGTCGGCGATGGAGGGGCTGGAGGGGCTGGAGAACGTCGACACGAGCCTGAACGCGGGGCAGTTGCAGGAGGAACTGCGGATCGATCGGGCCAAGGCGGCCGACGTTGGCGTGAGCGCGCGGGACATCGCCGAGACGATCGAGACGGCCATCGCGGGCAGCCAGGCGGGCGAGTTCCGGCCTCGGGGGCAGAGCTACCGGATCCTGGTGCAGTTGCAGGACGCGATGAAGCTGTCGATGGATGAGATCCTGGACCTGACGGTGCGTGGCGAGGGAGGCCAGGACGTGGCGCTTCGGAACCTTGTGACCAGCGAACCGGGGCGTGGGCCCACGGTGATCGAGCGGAAGGACCAGCAGCGGCTGTTCACGGTGAGCGCGGACGTGACTGGACGGGACATCGCCTCGGCGGCCGAAGAACTGGAGGCGGCGCTGGACCAGATCCCCCGGCCGGCGGGGTACGAGTTCACGCTCGCGGGGAACGTTGAGGAGCAGCGCAAGAGCCAGCGGGAGTTGCTGATCAGTTTCGGGCTGGCGCTGGTGCTGGTGTACATGGTGCTGGCCAGCCAGTACGAGAGCCTGCGTGATCCGCTGATCGTGATGCTGGCCGTGCCGCTGGCGGCGATCGGCGTGGTGGTGATGCTGCTGGCGACCAACACGACGCTGAACGTGCAGAGCTACATCGGGTGCATCATGCTGGGAGGCATCGTGGTGAACAACGCCATCCTGCTGGTCGATCAGGCCGGGCACCTGCGGCGGGATGGCATGGCGACGCGCGAGGCGGCGATGGAGGCCGGGCGTCGGCGGCTGCGACCGATCCTGATGACCTCGCTGACGACGATCCTGGGCCTGACGCCGCTGGCGCTGGGCATCGGCGAGGGCGCCGATGCGCAAGCGCCGCTGGCTCGGGCGGTGATCGGCGGGCTTTTGAGCTCGATGCTGACCACGCTGGTGGTGGTGCCCGCGGCGTACACGCTGTTGCATCGCGAGCCGGTGAATCCGTATCAGCCGGAGGTGTCGGCTTGAGGCGGGTGCGGGCGGGCGCGGGCTGGGTTGGGATCGTCGTGGTGGTGGCGGCAAGCGGGTGCGCGCGCACGGCGATCGATGTGTTCGAGCCAGACTGGGGCGAGGACCTGGACGAGGAGCGGCGGCGGTTCCGGCCGCAGCCGACGCCGGCGATCTCGGTGGAAGGTGAAGAGGTCGGGGCGGGGACGAACTCCCCCACCACTGCCGCGGTGGCGGAAGAGGCCGGGCCGCTGGAGTTGAGCCTGGAGCGGATGGTGATGCTCTCGCTCGCGCGGAACCCCGACCTGCGTGTGGCCGAGCTGAACCCGGCGATTACCGGAGCGTTCGAGCTGGTGGAGCGTGGTGTGTTCGACCCGGAGGTGTTCGCCGAGGCGAGCCTGGGGACCGAGGAATCGGTGGAGAGTGCGCGGGCGACGGGCGAACAGTTCCCCGTGCGCGGCGACACACGGGACGTGATCGCCGGCGTGCGGCAATCGCTGCCCAGCGGAACGGACGTGGAGCTGAGCATCAGCCAGGATCGCAGCGCGTCGAACCGTGCGCCCACGCAGGAATCGGCGCGGGTGGGGCTGACGGTGACCCAGTCGCTGCTGCGGGGCTTCGGGCCGGCGGCGAACCTGGCACGGGTGCGGCAGGCCGAGCTGGAGACCGAGGCGAGCCAGTACGAGCTGCGCGGGTTCGTCGAGGCGCTGCTGGCCGACGCCGAGCGGGCGTACTGGCGGTACGTGCTGGCCGGGCGGCGTCTGGCGATCTTCGAGCGTTCGCTGGAGTTCGCGCGGACGCAGGCCGACGAGGCGAGCCAGCGCGTTGACGTGGGCGTGCTCCCGCCCAGCGAGCTGCCGGCGTTCGAGGTCGAGGTGGCGGTGCGTGAGCAGGCGCTGATCGACGCGCGGGCCGAGGAGGCCGCGGCGCGGCTGGAGCTTCTGCGGCTGGTGGGCGCGCTGGGACGCGGCTCGCCGGCCCTCGATGGGCGCACGGTGGTGGCCACGACGACGCCCGAGGTTGGGTCCGCGGTGATCGACGACGTGTCCGAGCGGGTCGAGCTGGCGCGGCTCATCCGCCCCGACCTGGCCGAGGGCCGGCTCCGGCTGGAGCAGGACCGGCTGGAGGTGGTCGCCACGCGTCGGGGGCTGCTGCCGCGGCTGGACGTGTTCGTGGCGCTGGGCAAGACCGGGTTCGCCGAGAGCTTCGGGGGCTCGGTGGAGAACCTTGGCGACGAGACGTTCGACGCGTCGGTGGGCGTGCGCTTCTCGCAGTCGCTGGGTCGGCTTGTGGCGCGTGGCGAGCGCCGGGCGGCGCTGGCCAGCCGGCAGCAGGCCGCGGCGGCGATCGAGAACCTCGAGCAGCTGGTGGCCTATGAGGTCCGGCTGGCGGTGCACGAGGTGGAGCGTGCGCGGCGGCAGATCGACGCGAGCGCGACCACCCGGCGGCTGCAGTCGCGCACGGCCGAGGCCGAGCGTGAGCGGTTCCGGGCGGGGGCGGGCACGTCACTGCTGGTGGCCCAGGCGCAACGCGACCTGCTGGAGGCCGAGATCGCCGAGGTGGCGGCGGTGGTCGAGTACCGGCTGGCGCTGATCGACCTGTACGTGGCCGAGGGCAGCCTGCTGGAGCGTCGGGGGATCACGATCGCGATGTCGTACTGAGTTGGTCAGCCGCAGCCGGCGTCGAAGGCGTTCTGGAAGGCCAGGAAGTCGAACAAAGTAAGGGCGCCGTCGCCGTCGAAATCGGCGATCGGGTCGCCGGCGTCGAAGCGGTTCTGGAACTCGAGGAAGTCGAAGAGGGTCAGGGCGCCGT
>JBITAG010000151.1:0-9493 GCA_044439985.1 Phycisphaerales bacterium JB059
CCTTATCGATCAGTTCAACGGACATGTCGCTCCTTCCTGACCCGGGCGGATCGCGCTGATCGCCCGGTTCGGGCTCAGCGACCAGAGGATGCGCGCCACGAGGGATCGAGTCCCGCCCGGTCGGCGGCGCACCGCGCGGGAGAGCGAGCGGCCCAGCCCATGGGCGCCCCCCGCGGGGCGCCAGCATGCCCCGAGCAGGGCGCTCGTGAGCGCGCGGTCCGCGCGGGGTGTTCCGGCGCGACCGAGCTGTTCCACGATGCACGCGCGATCCGCGCGCGTGACCCTCGTCCCCCCGAGACGATCGAAGAGCCGGGCGACCAGCAGGTCGAAATGGTCCGACGAGGATCGGCGAAGGATGTACGCCAGTCCGAGCGTGCGCACCTTGTCATCCTCGTCCACCAGGGCGAGGTGACAGAGATCGCGGGGCCATTCGTGTCGCAGGGAGTAGACCGCGGCGAACGCGCGGCGCCTCGCCTCGACGTCGTCCTGCAGGAGCAGCGCCGGGCGGAGGGCCTCGAAGGCGGCGCTGGCTTCCATGTCGTTTATCAGCGAGAGCAGCGACTCGACCATCCCCGGACGCTTGGCGAGCAGGCCCTCGATCTCTTCGCTCAGCTCCGCCCCTCCCGAAGAGAGCATCGGGGCGATCCAGGCGCTTGCGGCCCCGTGCGGGTCGAGCGCGTACGCCCGGACAAGCACGCGGGCGCGGGAGACGCGGAACGGGTCGTCGAGGGACTCGATCGTGGAGAGCGCCGACGCGAGCTGCTCGCCGGATCCCGCCCGGCTCGCCGCGAGGGCAAGGGTCTGATCAGCGCCGGCGACGCCCGCGAGCCGCTCCGCCAGGCCCCGGACCTTCGGGTCAGGATCGTGCGCGAGCGGGACGCAGGCCGCGAGCACCCGGGCGACGAGATCCAGACGCCCGACCCGCGCCATCGCCTCGGTCGAGTCGAGCAGGAATCGCAGGTGGCCCTCCCGCAGCGAGGCGTCGCCCACGCCCTCATCCATCAGGTGGAGCACGATCGCCGCGGCGTGAGCGCTCTCTTCGTCCGGCGATTCCCAGTCGAGGTCGGGAGGCGCCGCGACCGGCTCGATCTGATTGGCGCTGATCTCGTGGAGGCGTTCGAGGTACTCCCGGGGCGTGAACTCCTCGCGCCTGGAGGCCTTGCACAACTCCCCGATGGCCTCGAGGGCGCGGGCCTCGCGTGCGTTCGGCGCCTTCCCGGCCAGCTGCGACGCGAGGTCGCCCACACACGCGATCTCCGCGCTTTGTCCCTGAGCGAGCGTGGCCAGGCGCTGGAACATCATCAGGGTCGAATGACAGACGTTCTCCTCTGAGATCTTCGAGCTGGCCAGCGCCTCGCACGTTTCCAGAACCGGCAGCACCCCGGAAAGCTCCGTGATCGCCTCCAGGTCCGGCCCGCACTCGTCCTGGATCAGCCCCTGACGCAGCTCCGGGCTGAGGGAGGCAAGAACCGATCGGATGTGCTCGACGCCGTCATTCGACTCGGCGTCACCCCGGCAGGAGCTGCGCACGGCGTCCCGGATCTGAGCCGCGACCGTTCGCTCGGGGAGGTGGCCCTCCCCGATCGCCTGACGGATCCAACTCGCCGCCCGGTCCCGCGCGTCCGGGGTGGTCGCGTTGAGGAGGATCGAGCCGAGCTGGTCGACCCGGAAGGGGGCGCCGCCCGCCTGCGCGCGGGGTGGCGGGGCGTCGGTCACGCAGCGTGAGAGGCGGTCGAAGTCGAGCGGGAGCAACCGGAACTCGGCGTTCGCCAGCCCCGCCACGCGTTCGGCGAGGGCGGTCCCGGAGCAGGTCGCGTGCCGAAGGGCGCGGAAGACACTGGCCAGCTCGGCGACCTCGAGCCGGTCGCCGAGCTGGATTGCGCCGATGTCCCGGGCGAGCAACGTCCCCGAGAAGGAGTCCGGGTCCGGCGTCGCGTCGTCGCCGGTGTCCACCCGGGCCAGCCGCTCCGGCGCCTCCAGCGAGGGGAGGGCGTCGCAGAGCTGGCGGGCGGACGAGAGGAAGGCGGCGTGGTCGTCCCCGTAGATGTGGTGCGCCGCCCACGCGCGCTCGCAGAGATCGCGCACGCTCGCGCGCTCCGCCCTGTCCGGGACAGTCTGCATGATTCCGGTCCCCCCCGTCTCCCCGGCTCAGCCGGCCTTGCGGTGGTTCTCGCCCGGGTCCTGCCCGGGGTTCTGCTGCCAGTCTTCCTGGCGGCGGGCCTGGAAAGGCGCGCCCTTCCCGGAATCGCCCCCCTTGATGATCCGGTTGCGTCCGAGGCGTTTGGCCTCGTACATCGCGGCATCCGCGTCGCGGACCACGTCCATGTGCGTCTCGTACTGCCCGCGACAGACCACCACGCCGATGCTCGCGGTCGAGTTCACCTCGACCCCCTCGATCTGGTGCGCCTTCCCGAGGCTTTCAAGCAGGCGCTGGGCGAACGCGTCCACCTCGCTGACGCGCGACTCCCCGAGCAGGATCACGAACTCGTCTCCCCCCCACCGGGCGGCGATGTTCTCATCCGGACTGCGCCCCTCGAATCCTTCGAGCAGCTTGGCGATGCGCTGGCCGATGCTCGCCAGGAGCGCATCGCCGACGTGGTGCCCGTGCCGGTCGTTGACGCTCTTGAACCCGTCGAAGTCCACGTAGATCACCGCGAAGCGGTCGCCCGCCTCGCCGCGGCTCGCCTCGATGGCCTTCTCCAGGGCCTGCTCGAGCATGGGTCGGTTCGCCAGGCCGGTCACGGGATCGGTGTAGGCGACGCGGCGCAGTGACTCCTCCGCCTTGCGTCGCTCCGAGATGTCCTCGAGCATGACGATGACGCTCTGCCCGTGCGCCGCCGCGGAGAAAGTGTAACACCGCCCCGACTCGGCGCACTTGCACTCGGCGTCGGCGACGCTGTTGGTCAGCAGGGCGCGTCGGGCCACGGCGTAGATTCCCTCCGCGAGGGAGGGGGTGTAGATCTCAGTGAGCAGCTTGCGACCCGCGCCGAACTTCTTCGCGTGCTGACCCGTGCCCGACTCGTCCACAAAGGCGACGTGGAAGCGCGGTTGCTCGCCGGCGCCCGCGCGGTTCGTGAGCAGGAGCATCGTCCCGGGTGAGGTCTGGATCAGCGCCCTCAGCAGGGGCGCAGAGATGTCCACGCTCGGCGCCAGCGCATCGAGCTGTCGGCGACGTGACGCGTTGACCCGCTCGTGCTCGGCGCTCTGCGCCAGCAGCACCACCCCAACCCCGACGATCACCAACCCCATCAGCTCCACCAGACGCCAGGTGGTCCACTGCGCCGACGCGGGGTCCAGCCACGAGCCCGGTTCTCCGAGGTAGCGGGCGATGGTCTCACGCAGCGCGTGGGCGACGAGCACGACGATGCCGAGCGCCGACATCCCCACCGCCGTCCAGGGGATGGGCGCCCGTCGCTTCTTGAGCGGGAGCAGCAGCGCCAGAACCGCGAGGGCGCCACCCAGGAGCACGAGTTCGTATGTCTGCACGTCCATGCGATGTCCCCGGTCGAGAGCTTCCCCTCTCGGATCGGACGAGAAGACCGCCGGCGTCACCCCCCCGTTCGAGGATCAACGAGGCCGCCCCGCTCCAGAGGCGTCAGGTGTTACAGACGGCGCATCCTGTGTGCCCGATTGCGCCGGAGCACCCCCGAGTCCGGGGCCGATAAGGTCGTGCTATGCCGACCGTCCGGGCCCTTCCGCGTCCGCCTTGTCGGGCAAGGGGGCGTCGGCCCGGTCGATCGCGACCGGGAAGGGGCCCGAGCGGATGTGCAGATCTCGCTGCGGGAAGGCGATCTCGATGTCCAGCTCCCTGAACGCCTCGATGATCGCGTTGTGCAGCTCGTGCCCCACCGGGACCCAGTGCTCCAGCGTCGGGATGAAAATGCGAAGCTCGAAGTCGAGCGTGCTGTCCCCGAACGCCTTGAAGAGCACCTGCGGCGCCGGGTCCCGCAGGACCCGGGGCGAGGCGAGCGCAAGACGGCGGAGCGTCTCCTCCACCAGCTTCACGTCCGAGTCGTACGAGACGCCCACGGGGATCCTGATGCGCAGGATCGAGTCCGAGAGCGTCCAGTTGATGACGTCCGAGGTGATGAACGTCTTGTTCGGGATGATGAGTTCCTTCCGGTCCCAGTCCGCGATGGTGGTCGCGCGCATGCGGATCCGCGTCACCGTCCCGCTGACGCCGCCGACGGTGACGGTGTCCCCGATGCGCACCGGTCGCTCGGCGAGAATGATCAGGCCCGAGACGAAGTTGGCGAAGACCTCCTGAAGGCCGAAGGCGAGCCCGAAGGTGAGGGCCGCCGCGAGCCACTGGACCTTGTTCCACGTGATCCCGATCGCGCCGAAGGCGACAAAGACGCCGACGATCACGATGATGTACCGGAGCACGGTGCTGATGGCGTACCGGCTTCCGGTGTCGAGCGGGAGCCGTTGGAGGAGGATGATCTCGAAGAGCCCCGGCACGTTCCGGAAGGCGAGCCAGGTCGCGATCAGGGCGACGATCGAGATGCCGATGTCCGCCAGGGTGATGACCGACGGTGGCTCTTCCTCGAGGGGCGCGGGCGTCTCCGCCATGAGCCCGGGGACCGCGCCGTTCGGCGTCCCCGCGCCGGCCTCGCCCGAGCCGCCACCCGCGGTCGGCGTCGGCGCCGCGGGGGCGTCCGACGCCTCCAGGGCCTGCTGGTCCACCAGGCCGGGGTTCGGCCAGACCTCCACGCGGTCGAGCATCCGCAACGCCGGCAACGCCTCGGACCAGATGACCAGCATCCCGATCAGGAAGGTGACCGCGACACCCGCCCGGAAGAGCTGGCGTGTCTGGCTGCTGATGGCCGGCAGATCGATCTTGTCCTCGTCGATCGCGGGGGGCGCCGGGGTGGACGGGGCGGACTCGTCTTCACCCTCGGCGGCCATCGCCTGCTCGCGCCGACGCCGTGCGTCCTCGACCGCCACCCGACGACGCACGATGAAGAGCCAGCGCACAAGCGTCGCGTCCGCGAAGACCAGCACGAGCACCAGCACGAGCGTCTCGACGAACCTCGCCTCCAGGCGAAGCGCGCTGTAGTGGTACCCCATCCAGCTCAGGACCACCAGCGTGATCGGGATGATGACCAGGAGCGGACGCCACAGACGCCGGAGCTGGTTCACCATCCCGGCGTTGTTCTTCTCCAGAAACTGGCGCAGCGTCGGCCCGGAGGGACGCAGCACCCAGTGCAGGAAGACGGCCAGCGCCAACAGCCCGATCGTCAGGGCAAGACGCCCGAGCGATCCGTTGACCGCGGGTGGCGCGACACGGTCGAGCGCGACCGCCACCACCGAGGCGGGGACCAGGATCGGGAGGAGCCATCGCAGGGCCGATCGCACCGGGCGGGTGTGGGGCGCGGGCCAGCGGAAGTGCGCCTCGGTCAGCCCCTGCGGGCGCATCGCGTGGTACAGGAACATCGCGGGGAAGACCGCGAGCGCCACCCGCTGCAACCCGGCGCCGAACGCGATCCCGATCTCGGGCTGCTCCTGCGGACGCCCGAGCAGCCACCCGACGAGGTACATCCCCAGCGGGAGGGGCAACGCGAGGAGCCCGGTGAGCAGGATCGCCGCGATGGTGTACGCGAACCGGTCCGTCTTGAAGCGCGCTACGCGCCCCCCGATGGTCCGCAGCACCCGGCGCACCCTGAACCCAACGACCCAGAGCAGAATCACGACGCAGGCCGCGAGCAGAACCACCATCGCGGAGGAGCGCACGTACGCGCTCGTCGTGGCGCGGACCCGCCCCCACGCCTGCGTGTCGAAGAGCCACTCCCCGGACCGGGCGAAGGCGGCGGGCGTCGGGGCGCTCTCCCGCTCGATGCTGCGGACCCAGAGGATCCGCTCCTCGATGTAGTCCCGCCACTGCTTCGCCGTCGCCAGCAGGGCGTCCTGCTCCGTCCGCAGCGCGCTGAGCTGGTCGCGGTAGCGCATCTGCTCGGCGATGACCTGGTCGAGAAGGTCACGCCGTGCGGCGCCCAGTTCACGGGCCGCGGCCTCGAACTCCGCGCGAGTCGGCGCCCCCGGGCCCACGCCCGCCTCGCTGAGGATCCCCTGGGCCACCCGGTCGATGTCACCGATCTCGAGGCGCGCCTCCTGGTACTCGAGCAGGTCGTACTCCGCCTCGTCGAGCGCCCTCGAGGTCCGACGGAGATCCCGACGCACGCTCAGCGGGTCGGGCACGCCCTCGTAGAGCCGGCGCAGCTGAAGCCCCGTGGCCCGTCCGAACCCCACGGTCTCGATCCGCTGACGCAGCGCGGTCGCCCGGGTCACGATGTCCGCCCGCGCCGAGCGGGTGCTCGTCACGCGGCGCGTGGTCTCGTCGATCTTCGTGGACAGGCTCCCCGCCCCCACCCGGACCGCGGCGATCTCGGACGTCGCCTCCGCGAAGGCCTGCAACGCGGGGTGCTGACGCGCCGCGTCGCGGCGCAGCCGGTCCGCCTCGCGCGCCGCCCGCTCCGCCTCCGCCTGTCGCTGGCGCGAGACCGCGCCCTGGAGCGCCTCCACCAGGCGCTCGGCCTCGGTCACCCGGCGCTGCGCCAGATCTCGACGCGCCGGCAGCACCTCCTGGCGCGCGTCGTAACTGGCCAGCTCCGCCTCCAGCGAAGCGATCTCCCGCTCGACCGCGAAGCGCTTTGCCCAGTGCTCCGTGACGCGGGCCTGCCAGACCACGCTCGGCTCCCCCTCTCCCTGGACCGGCGCCTGCAACTCCGTCAGGCGCTCACGCAAGGCCGCGAGCTGCTGCGGGATCACCCCGCGGCGTTCGCTCCTCGCCGCCGACTCCCCTTGCAGGTCCGTCACCTGCTGGCGGGCCGCCTGCAGCGCGGCGTTCGCCTGCGTCAGCTCCTGCTCCAGCTCCGCGAGGGAGGCGTCCGCGCTGGAGGGTCCGGGCGTGATCGGCGCCGCCGCAAGCTCGGCCCGGATCGACTCGAGCTTTCCCGGCGCCTGGTCACGCAGCGCTCGCAGCCGAGCGACCTCCTTGCCGAGTTCCCCGGCCCGACGGACGTCCTCGAGGGCGCGCTGCAGCGAGGCGACCGCGGACTCGCGGGCCGATTCCTCGAGCCCCTCCGCGTTCTGGACTTCCGTCAGCTGGGCCTGGATCGAGTCCACGGACGGCACGGTCACCCCGCCCCCCGAGAAGGGCAGGCCCTGGGCCGCGGCGAAACGACCACCGCACAAGAGCAAGAGGATGAAAAGGGCGACGGATGGGGAGCGCCTGAGCATGGGCCGATTCTAGATCGACCCTCGGCGCGGGCGCGACGGGGACTCGCGCTCGGAATGGAGCCGGGGGGATTCGAACCCCCGTCCCGGGACAGTCAGCAGGACGCCTCTACGTGTGTAGTCGGCGATTTGATCTCGCTCTCGGGGCGGGCGCCGACGCCCTCCCCTTCGAGCCAGCCTCCTGCAGTTTCTCATCCGCGACCCAGGAGTCGCCAATCGCGGACCAGCCCGATGATCATGATCACCCGCCCCATCGGGCGTCAGGCGGGTGATCGACGGCCTGTATTAGGCCGCCAGAGCGAACTGCTGGTTGGCAGTTGAAGTGTTGTGTGCTTTTTACGAGGCCAGCACACCCCTCGACACGCCACGCCAAGCCTTCCCTGCCCGGTCGATACCATTCGGCCCCAACTTGTCAATATCCGGCACGGGCCGGACATTCATCGTACGCACGAGATCGGGCCGGGGTTTGCGCCTTCCCACGCCCGCTCGCCTCGGGCGCGTCCCTATCTTCAGGACATGGCAAGTTCCGAGGGCCAGACCACCCCCAAACTCGGTCTCGGCGGCGCATGGGCCATGGCCGTCGGCGGGATGGTCGGGGGCGGGATCTTCTCCGCCCTCGGCGTCGTGCTTGAGATCGCCGGCCCCTGGGCGCCCCTCAGCTTTCTGCTCGCGGGCATCGTCGCGCTCGTCACCGCGGTGAACTACGCCCGCCTGGCGCGTGCGTTCGGCGAGGGGGGCGGCGCGTTCACGTTCCTCCGCGAGATGAAGCGGGACGCCGCCGCGGGCGCCCTCTCATGGGTCCTGCTTATGGGGTACACCCTCACCATCGGTGTCTACGCCTTCACCTTCGGGCACTACCTCGCCCACACGCTTGGCCTCGGCGGCGCGACCAGCCGCCTCGCGGGCGTCGGGATCGTGGTGGCCCTCGTCGGCCTGAACATACTCGGGGTCGGTCACGCGGCATGGTTCGAGATTGTCTCGGTCTGGGGCAAGCTCATCATCCTTTTCGGGCTCGCCGCCCTCGGCCTGTTCCGCGGCTCGACCGAGCGGCTCTTCGAGGCGAGCGCCGGCGCACCCGGGGGATTTGTCCCGGCCATCGCGGGCGCCGCCGCGATCTTCATGGCCTACGAGGGATTTCAGCTGCTCGCGTACGACTACGAGGACCTGCGCGACCCGGATCGGACGCTGCTGCGCGCGGTCTTGCTGGCGGTGACTTTGGTCATCCTTCTCTATCTCCTCGTCACCGTGGGCTCGGTGATGCTCATCGGCGCCGACCAGATCATCGAACACAAGGAAATCTCGCTCGCGATCGTCGGGACAAGCGCCCTCGGTCACAGCGGCATGGTCCTCGCCGGCGTCGCCGCCGTGCTCTCCACCGGGTCCGCCATCAACGCGACCCTCTTCGCGACCGCCCGTCTGGCCAAGCGGGTCGCCGAAGACGGGGAGCTGCCCCGACTCTTTGCCTGGGAGAACGTCCGCGGTCTGCCCGTGGGCTCGATCATCGCTATCGGCCTCGGGGGGGCGACCCTCGCGGCGGTGGGCTCCCTGACCCGTCTTGTCGAGGCGGCGAGCCTCGCCTTCCTTGTCACCTTCGCGATCGTCAACGCTCTTGGCGCCCTGGAACTCAAGACGGGCCGCGGCCTCGCGTGGGGGGGATGCCTCATCGCGGGTGGGGCGGCGGTCGCCCTCGCCCTCAGGCTCGCGACGGAGGCGTGGTGGGTGCTGGGCGTGCTGAGCGTGATCGTGGTCGCCGCCTTCGCGTTGCGACCCCTGGTGCATCGTTCGAACGGGCGCCACCGCGTAGGCTAGAGCCATGAACATCTGTGTCATCATCCCCGCCGCGGGCGCCTCGCGCCGGTTCAATGAATCGGGCGGCGCAAGCGTTCTGGCCCCCCGCAACAAGCTCGACGAGGACCTGGGCGGCCGCCCGGTGCTCCAGCGGACCGTCGAGCTGTTCACCAAGGACCACCGGGTCTCGTCGGTCATCGTCGCCGGGCCACACGATGAAGCCGCGTTCGGTGAGTTCAAGCTGCGCCACGCCGACCGGCTCACGATGCTGGGCGCCTCGCTCGTGCGAGGGGGGGAGCACCACCGGTACGAAACCGTCGCCGCAGCCCTTGCGCACGTGCCCGAGAATGCGTCGCACGTGGCGATCCACGACGCCGCCCGTCCCGCGGCGAGCCCGGAACTCATCGACCGCGTCTTCGAGACCGCCTCACGCCACGACGCGGTGATCCCCGCGGTCCCGGTTTCCGAC
>JBITAG010000152.1:0-4270 GCA_044439985.1 Phycisphaerales bacterium JB059
CATCGAGCCCCTCTGGATCTCCGGCGTGGGCAATCTCGAACGCTGACCTAGTTCCGCGGGATCTGCACCAGCTGCGACCGCTGCAGGCGGCTGACCGCCGTTCCCGTGTCCGTCCGCAGCGTCTCGCGGAACCCCGCCCCGTTGACCAGATTGTTCGGGTGTCGCTCGCGCGTCTCACGCAGACGCATCGACTCGATCGGCGGGACGATGCTCGAATCGTGATCGTCCTCGCTGAACACCCCCACCGTCACCGTGCTGCTCGTCGGCCCGTGGAAGTAGAACGCCTGCTCCCCGTCGGCGCGCAGCGCTGCCACGGCCTTCTCCGCCGCGGCGCGGAACTCGGCGACCTCCGACGGCGACGGCACGCCCCCACCCACCCGCGCGTACACCCCGATCTGCAGCGTGTACTCCGCCTCCGAACCGAACCGCCTGCGCACGTTGCGCAGGTCCCACTCCGGGTTCGTGCCCGGGATCTCTCCCGTCGGTGGGGCGAAGAAGGCGTAGGCGTACGGCTTGGCGCCCCCCACGCGGATATCCCGCACACGCTGCAGCTCCCGACGCGCCCGCTCCTCCGTCGGCGATCCGAAGGAGCCCACCGCGATCACCAGCCCCCCCCGACGACGCTGCAGCACCGCCTCCGGCAAGCCCCCGCTCGTGCGCACCCGGTCGAGCTGCGCCGCGGCGGACGCCTCCGTGCCCTCCGCGATCCGCGTGATCAGGATGCTCCACCCCTCCGAGGGCGCCACCACGGGCGGGGCGCCCCCCGGCTCGCCCAACTCCCCCCGCTCCAGCGACTCGGCGAAACTCGGCGGCGCGGAACTCGCCTCGTCCTCCGCCAGCACGCGCGGGGCGACCAGCGGGGTCTGCAACGGTCCCCCGAAAAGGGCCTGCCCCTCCGCCCGAAGGGCCGCGGTCGTCTCTGGATCGGGCTGCCGATTCCGCTCTCGACACCCCCCCAGAACAAGGGGTATCCAAAGAACACCCATCGTCAGGGCGGATCGAGGGAATGCGGTCAGGGGGGTCGAGGTTTTTTCGAGCGTCCGGGTCATTGTTATACAATCTAAGCTGTTCAGGCGTAAGCGGTTGCCAACATCTTGAGGGTGGAGCTTGAATTTGCAGCATCCCAAACCCGCCCGACGATAGACCTACCAGGGATGGTTAAGGCGTACACAGGATCGACTGAATCTTGAGGTGGGCGTCGGGCGAACAGGCCCGAACGAGGAGGCATCGAATGACCGGAGTTTCACCCATTGACACCCAGCCAGCCAGCCGCGTCGGTCGAGCCAGCGGGATCTCCCGCCGGGCGGGCGACGAGGGCAGTCCGGCCGGGCCCGCCCGCCGGGGCGGCGTGGACCGTGTCGAGGTCTCGGACGCCGCGAGGTACCTCGCCAAGCTCCGTGACCTGCCGGCGGTCCGCCAGGACCTGGTCGACCGCGTGCGCGGCGAGATCGAGGCGGGCGTCTACGAGAGCCCCGAGAAGATCGAGAAGGCCATCGACGAACTCGTCGAGGACCTGACCTGACGGACGAGGAGTCCGGACGGAGAGCGAGACTCGGCCCGGCGCGGAAGCGCCGGGCCGTTTTCTTTGCCCTCACCCCATCGCCGCCCGGTCCGCGCCCAGCAACGCCGCCCCCAGGATCCCCGCGTCATCCCCCAGCGCCGACTCGATGACCCGGACGTTGCGGCAGACCTCGGGGAAGGCGGCGTTCTGCACGCCCCGCCGCACCGTCGCCACCAGCAACTCCCCGAGCGCCTCGGTCAGCCCCCCGCCGAGCACCACGCACTCAAGCGAGAGCATCGTGACGAAGCCGGCGATGGCGACGCCGAGCCGGTACGCCGCGTCATCGATAACCTCGACCACCAGCGTGTCCCCGGAGGTGTACGCCTCGAGCAGGTGGCGCGACTTGATCTTGTGCAGGCGCCCCCCCGTGATCTCCGTGAGCGACGAGGCGTGGTTCGCACGCATGAGCTGGCGCAACCGGTCCACGATCGCGGTGCGCGAGCAGGCGTGCTCGAGCGAGCGTGAACCGGGGGGCGCCCACGGATCGGTGAGCACGTGCCCGATCTCGCCGGCGGTGTGGTACGCGCCAGTGTGAAGCTTCCCGTCGATGACGAGCGCCCCGCCGACGCCCGTGCCGACCCAGACGCCCAGAGCGTGGTCGGCGCCGCGCGCCGCGCCCAGCCGGTGCTCGGCGACCAGCCCCGCGTTCGCGTCATTGCTCAGCCCCACGGGAACGCCCAACCGCTCCCGAATGATCGACGCGAGCGGAAGGTTCACCCAGCACAGGTTGACCGCCTCGATCACCACGCCCGCCCCGGCGTCCACCGGTCCGGGCGCCCCCACCCCCAGCGCCCCCAGCTCGTCCGGCTCAACCCCCGCCTCCTTGCACGCGGCGCGCACCGAGCCAACGAGCCGGTCGATCACCCCGTCCGGGCCCGCGTCCGCCTCGGTCTTCCGCTTGTCGCGCCCGATGATCCGACCCGACGGGTCGATCACCCCCGACTGGATGTTGGTTCCTCCCAGGTCAACGCCCACGGTGCATCGGTCCTGCGGGCCTGTGGAAGGGTCGGTCATGCTGCGAGTGTACGCCACCTCAGACGAACCGCGTGGGGAGCACGCGGCACGAGGGCGCCGAGAGGCGGGTGCGCTCGGCGCTCCCCTCCGGCCCGATCACGAACAGCGTGGAACCGGACCCGGAGACATGCACCGGCAGGCCGAGCGCTCCGGCGAGATACGAGCGCAGCTCGCCCAGCCTCGGCTCGACACGCTCCGCCGCGACCGCCAGGTCGTTGAACAGACGCGACGCCTCGGGCGGGGCCTCCGCCATCGCGCGCACCGCCTCCTCCCGCAGAGCGCCCGGTTCCCGGTCGTACGCCCGGTAGACGCGCCCCGTCGCGCACCCGAAGGGGGGACTGACAAGCGTGACCTCCCCGCGCAGCGCGCCGGTGCGCTCGATCCGGTCACCCAGCCCCGAGACAATCGCCGGGCGGGGCACGCGCCGACCCACCTCGTCGAGAAAGAACGCGATGTCCGAGCCGAGCGGACGCGCGACCTCGCGCAGCTCGTCGATCGTCCGCCCGAGCCCAAACAGGTCGTTGAGGGCGAGCAGGAGGCTCGCGGCGTCGGAGGAGCCCCCCCCGAGGCCCCCGCCGTCGGGAATGGTCTTGCGTAGCTCGACCCGGACGGGGAGACGTCGCCCGAGGGCGCCCTCCAGGGCGGCGTGGGCGCGGAAGGTCAGGTCCGCCTCGGTCCCCCAACCCACGGGGGAGCCGTCCTCCCAACGCAGGTCGAAGGCGCTGGGGGCCTCCGGGCCCAGGCGGGTGAGGGTGAGGTCGTCGGCCAGATCGACGCACGCCATCCAGGAGCAGATCGGGTGCATGCCCGAGGGCTCGGGGGGCGCCACGCTCAGGGCAAGGTTCACCTTGGCGTGCGCCGGGCGGGAGATGGTCGCGGGTTCGGACACCGGGGGGATGCTATCGGGGCGGGGCCATCTAGAATCGAACGACCGAAGGCGCCCAACGCGAGGAGATGCGCATGCTCGTCGGTGATCTGGTGCGGGAGATGGAATCGATCGCGCCCCCGGCCCTGGCCGAGGCGTGGGACAAGGTGGGCCTGCAGGTGGGCGCGCCGGACCGGGAGATCTCGGGGCCGATCCTCTTGACGATCGACCTGACCGAGCGCGTGCTGGGCGAGGCGGTTCAGCTGGGGGCCGGGGCGATCGTCGCCTACCACCCCCCGATCTGGACCCCGCTGGGGAGCCTGGGCGTGACGACGGCCCAGGAGCGGATCATCCGGGGCGCCATCGAGGCGGGGATCGCGGTCTACACCCCGCACACCGCCCTCGACGCGACGATCGGGGGCGTCACGGACTGGCTCTGCGAGGGGATCAGCGCGCCGACGGGGCAGGCCCGAGAGGGCGTGATCTCCGGCGACTGCCGCGCGATCACCCCCCACGTTCAGGAAGAGCACTCGCAGCAGGTCAAGATCGTCACCTTCGCGCCCATGGAGAGCATCGAGCAGATCCGGGGCGCGCTGGCCACGGCGGGGGCGGGGATCATCGGCAACTACCGGGTCTGCTCCTTCGAGACCGGCGGGCACGGGACCTTCCTCCCCGGCGACGGGACGAACCCCACCATCGGCTCCCCCGGCAAGCTCGAACGCACGCCCGAGGCGCGCCTCGAGATGGTCTGCTCCCGCGGCGCCCTCGCCCTGGCGAGCGAGACGCTGCGCGAGTTCCACCCGTACGAGGAGGCGGCCTTCGACGTCTAC
>JBITAG010000153.1:0-15283 GCA_044439985.1 Phycisphaerales bacterium JB059
CGCGCAGCAGGTCGTTGAGGAGGCTGGAGGCGCCGAAGCGGAACCAGGTCGGGGTGAGCCAGTCGTCCCCGAGCGTTTCCTTGACCATGCAGAGGTAGTGCCAGGCCTGCTTGCCGGTTCGGATCCCGCCGGCGGGTTTCATGCCGATCATCTTGGGGGTGTGCCCGCGCCAGGGCCCGGCCGCGTTCGCCGCGTCCCGGATGGCCTCCAGCATGACGAGCGTGACGGGCATGGTCGCGGCGGGTGCGACCTTTCCGGTGCTGGTCTTGATGAAGTCGCCGGCGCCGATGCGTTCGATCGCCAGGTCGCTGGCGCGGCGCACGTTGTCGTAGGTTTCGAGTTCGCCGGTCTCGAGGATCACCTTGAGGTGAGCGTCCCCGCAGGCCTGCTTGATCGCAGAGATCTCCTCGCCGACCTCTTCGTAGCGCCCGGAGAGGAACGCGCCCCGGTTGATGACCATGTCGATCTCGTCGGCGCCGTCTCGGACCGCGGCCTCGACGTCGCGCAGACGCACATCCAGGGGGTACTGCCCGCTCGGGAACCCGGTGGCGACGCTGGCGATGTTCACCCCGCTCCCATCGAGGAGTTCCTTCGCGACCGGGACGAGGCTGGGGTAGACGCAGACGGCGGCGACGCTCGGGAGGCGCTCGCCCAGGATCTCCTCGTCGCGCTCAAAGGGGCGGACCGCCTTGCGGCAGAGCGACCGGACCTTCTCGGGTGAGTCGGCGCCCTCGAGGGTCGTCAGGTCCACCATCGACAGCGCCAGCCTGAGCGCGGCGAACTTGCTCTCGGTCTTGATCGAGCGCGTCGTGAAAGACTTGGCCCGGGCCTAGGCCATCACGCCGTCAACAGTGGGGGACGCTGGCATGGGCAATCCTAGGGGGTGACGAACGCTCGGATCGCCGCCGACGCCCGCTCGCGGTGGGCCTCGTTGGTCCACAGGTCGTTGTGTCGTCCCCGCTCGATCTCGCAGATGGTCGCGTCGGACGCCCGGGCGGTGATCTCTCGGGCGTCGGCGAGGGGGCAGACCTCGTCGTCACCGCCGTGGACCACGAGCAGGGGGCAGGAGAGGGCGCCCGCCAGCGCGGCGCGGTCGAACCCACGCCATCTCGGGCCGACGCCGAAGCGGAGGCCAAGCAGAGCGAGGGCGGGCGCGAGGTTCGCGGTGTGGGGGAGGTTGGCGTTCCGGAGGACGTTGCGCGCCGGGGTCTTGGCGAGTCGGTAGGGCGCCTCGGCGATGATCGCGTCGATCGGCGCGCCCTCTGCGCCGGCTTGGATCGCGATGCCGGCGCCCATCGACCAGCCGAACACGATCAGGGGCCGGGCGTCCTCACGCACGCGCTCGATCAGCGCTCGCAGGTCGTCGGATTCGCGCGTTCCCAGCGAGCAGGTCCCGGTCGCCTCACCGTTGCCGGGCAGATCGGGCATCAGGATCCGGGAGGCGAGGGGGACAATGGCGCCGAGGCGTGTGAGGGCGCCGACGCGTCCGTCGCCCCACCCGTGGAGCATGATGAAGATCGGACCGGCGGGGTTGTCGCCCTTCACATCCCAGACGGGGAGGTCGAGCCCGCGGCTTCGGAGGGTCCAGCTCTCGAAGGAACGCCCGTCGAGCGCTTCGCCCGGATCGCCCGGTCGTCCGCGGGCGATCGCGTGGGCGTACGTCCGGCGCGGGGGGCGAGTCAGCCGGCGCATGGTGTGCCAGATGAGCGCGAACAGGTAGACCGCCAAGCCGATGGCCAGCAGCTGCAGAAGGCCGAGCACCGAGGTGAAGTCGAAGCGCACGCCCGGAGGGTAGCGGCGAGGGGGATCAGACGCCCAGCAGCGCCTTGACGTCGTTGAAGGTCACCAGCAGGAACATCGACCCGATGAGGACGAGTCCGGCGAGCGTGACCGCGTTCTGCACCGGGACGGGGACGGGGCGCCCACGCACCCACTCGTAGCAGAGCATGAGGAACTGCCCGCCATCGACGATGGGGAGCGGGAGGAAGTTGATGACCGCCAGGTTCACGCTGATGAGTCCCAGGAAGAAGACGACCCAGATGAAGCCGCGATCGGCGATCATCGTGCCGAGGTGGGCGATCCCCACCGGTCCCTTGAGGTGCTCGACGCGCACGGTGCCCTGGGCGAGCCGCGCGAAAGTGAGATAGGTCGAGATCATCACCCGCTTGGTCTGACGCACCCCCTTGGCAAGGGCGTCGAGCGGGCCCTCGGCCTGGAGCAGGACGCGCTCGGGCTCGAAGAGTTCAAGCGGCACACCGGAGGTCCAGCTCAGCTCATGGAGTGCGCCGATCTGCGCGCGGTTCAGGGTCCACTCGACTTCGCGCTCTCCCCCCTGCGCGGTGGGACGCTGGAGGCGAAGGGTGACGCTTGCCTCGAACGCGTCAGGGTCGATCCGGGCGCGGAGCGCCTCCCGGGCGTCCACGAGCGTCGGCGTCGGGAGGCCGTCGATCGAGAGCAGCCGCTGCCCGGGGACGTCGATGAACTCGTGCCTCGTGTGGTCGGGCGCGTCCTCGTCGCCCTCCGGCGTGAGGGCGAGCAGGGAATCGACGCGTGAGGTATCGCTGGGGAGGAAGCCCACCGCGCCCTCGGTGTTCACGCGCACCGTGAGCCTGACCCGCTCGCGGGCGGGGGCGGCGCCCCGTCCGCGGAGGACTTCGAGGGTGAGGTCGCGTCCCTTGTGCGCACGGATCTCGTTGATGCCGTCGAGGAGGTTGGGGTACTCGAGGGCGCCGATGCGGGCGAAGATGTCGCCGCGCTGCAGGCCCTGCGCGGGAGGCTCGAGGCTCTCGGCGGCGACCATCATCACGGGGGTGAGCCCGAGGAGATGCTCGTACACGCGCTCGACCCCCCCGATGGTGCGTCGCCCGGACTGGAGCTGCGCCTGTGGACGGATCGAGGTTTCGAATGTTTCGCCCGCGTCCACATCGGAGAAGGTGAGGCTGACGGGCTCGCCGCCCGACGCGCGTGAGGCCTCCCCGAGGGCGAGGGGGCTGGAGACGGGCGCCCCGTTGACGTGGGTGAGCGTGACGCCCGGGCGGAACCCGGTAAGTCCGAGGCTCTGCATCACCTCGTCCCATCGGGCGCGGGCGGACTCGGACTCGATGCTCGGGATGGTGGCGCTGATGCTCGGGCCGACGCCCAGGTCGAGCAGCCCGGAGAGTCGGGACCGTTCGGGGATGATCTCGAACTGGAGGGGCGCGTCCACGCCGGGGCGGCGCACCTCGACACGCACCGGCTCGCGCGGGGCGCTCATCGCGGTCGCCACGATGATGTCGTTGAAGGTCTCGGGGGGGCGGTCGTTGATCGAGAGCACGACGTCGCCGGTCCGCAGCCCGGGCTCGCGGGCGCCGGTGGTGTGGATCGCGACGGCCTCGGCGGCGGGGGAGCCGGGGGCGACCGCGCCCACCACGGGGGGCTCGACCCGGAGCCCGACCATGAAGACCGTGACGAAGACCAGCGCCGCGGTGATGAGATTCATGATCACTCCGGCGCTGATCACCACCATCCGCTTCCAGACGGGGGTGCGCTGGTAGCTGTCGGGCGCGTCGCTCACCGCGCCGGGGTCCATGTCGTCTTGGCCGAGCATCTTGACGTACCCGCCGAGCGGGAGCCAGTTGAGGCGGTACTCGGTGGAACTGACGCGGTCGAGGCCGGTCGTCGGGGCGTGCGTCCGGTCCTCGTTGAGCAGCCGGACGTACTCAGCCTCGGATGATCCGCGCCGCCAGCCCATGCCCTTGCGGTAGCTGAACGCCGCGGGCCCGAAGCCGATGGCGAAGGCGAGCACACGGATGCCGGCCCACTTCGCGGCGAGGAAGTGGCCGAGTTCGTGGACGAAGATGATCAGGCCGAAGCCGACGACGACGACGCCCAGATCAGCGAGCGTTCCAAGAGTTCCTGGCAGTCCGAACATCAACGGATCCTAGCGGGTGGTGGGGAGGTCAAGCCGTTGGAGGTATCGGGCGGGGGGCGTGATCCGTTGCAGCACGATCTGAGGGGGGAAGAAAAAAGGGCCCCGGGCATGAGCCCGGGGCCGGAGAGGAGGCGTGGGAACGTCTTGGCGTTACGGGCGGGCGTACTTGATCGAGCAGCCGTACGGCTTGGTCTCGCTCTTGGAGACGGTTTCGCCGGCGAGGACGGCGGTGAGAGCCGAGCGGACGTAGACCTCGTCGCCGACGTTGGTGGCGCCATTGTCAGAGCACATCGCGCCGTGGTAGCGGAGGACGCCCTCGCTATCGATGACGTACATCTCGGGGGTGCGCTTGGCGCCGTAGGTGCGCCCCACGTCACCCGAGTAGTCGAGCAGGATGGGGGTCTGGATGTTGTAGTCCTTGACGGCTCGGTTCAGGCGGTCTGCGCCGGTGGTCGGGTGACCTTCCTTGGCGGAGTTGATCCGCAGCCAGGTGACGCCCTGGTCCTTGAACTCGGCGGCGAGCGCGTTCATCGTGCCGGTGTCCTCGCGGTAATGCTTCTTGATGAAGGGGCAGTCGGGGTTGAACCACTCCAGAACGACGGTCTGGCCCTTGGCGGTGTACTCGCTGAGGGTGTGCTCGTTCCCCTCGACATCCACGAGGGTGAAGTCGGGCGCCTGCTTGCCGACCTTGGCCTTCACGTCGCTCGGGGCGCCCCCGAATCCGATCATCGCGGCGCTCGCCGCAAGCGCGGTGAACAACCCAAACCCGCGGCTCGGTTTCATGACTCTGCTCTTGGTCCTGGTCTCCGTTCTTGGCGGGCGATCGCCCGCTGCTCGTGGTTCTGGTTCTCGCGGGGGGTCTGGGCCCCGTCGTGCGTATTCCCGATCCTGGCCCCGGCCCTCAGGGGCGGGGGGTCGACATTTCGTACAGCGCGGGGCGGCGTTGGTTCGCCCGACGCACCTCGATCACGCCCCGAACCTGGGTTTCCTCCCCTTCCGGGTCAAACTCGAGGGTCAGCTCGTCGCCTTCAACCAGGGCGCCCGCGATCGGATCGATCAGATCGGGGCAGTCCGACTTCGGGTAGAAGAGGATCTCGGTCGCGTTGTCGGCCCGGATGACGAGCCGATCCCCTTCCCAGACGATTGCGACGCCCCGCGTCTTGGCGGTCAGTTCCGTCGGGATGTGGACCAGGGCCCGCTTGATGAAGTTGGCGTCTCGGCTCGGGGTCATGGCCTCCGGGTTGGCGACGACCGGGAGCGTGAGCGCCACCTCGTCCGCCTCGGGGATGCAATAGGTTTCGCAGACCAGCCATTCGACGCTGGCGCTGAACTCGACCGACTCGACGCCCCCCAGGTCGGTGGGGGCCTGAACAGGGATCAGGAGCGTGGCTTCACGCTTGTAGACGTGGTCGAGGATGTCCCCGGGCATGATCTTCCGGGTGGGGCCGGGCCAGAGCAGCGGGCGGGCGGTGAACCCTTCGGGGAGGCGGAGATCGACGCCGATGGGAAAGCCGGAGTCGTTCTTGCCGTCCCAGTAGATGTGCCACCCTTCCTCGATGTCGAAGGTCAGGGCGAGGAGGAACTCGCTGCCGGGGGCGATCGCGCTGTGCGGGGCGAGCAGGCGGACGGTTGCGTGCGGGCGGTCCTGCTCGAGCGTGTCCCAGGGATCGGGCTGGGCGAGCGCGGGCGTGGCGCTCGCGATCAGGCTGAGCAGCGGGGCCATCCATCGGGTCCATCGGGATTTCGTGGGGGCCATTCGGGGGGCTCTCGTGGGGTGCGGGCGGGGCCGGTACAGGATTGAACCGGGTTCCGCCGATATTGTTCCCCCCATGCATGCACGAACCGTCGAAGAACGACCCACCGCCCCGCGAATTGCCCTGTTTCTTGCCATTCTGGCCCTCCTGAGCGGCTGCTCGGGCGCCAAGAAGGTGGATGAGCGGGACATCTCGAGGATCTCGACCGGTGAGTTGCAGCGTCTGGTCGCCCAGGCCTCGGCCGAGGACGGCGTGCTGCTCCTCCTCGACGCCCGGTCCGAATCCGCTTTCCGGGAGGCTCACCTGCCCGGGGCGAGGAACCTGCGGCCGGTGCAGGTGGACCCGGAGCTGGGCAAGGACCCGGCGATCTCAAGGCACGACCACATCATCACCTACGGGGAACACCCCAACAGCCCGGTCGCCAAGGCGCTCACCAAGCGACTGCTCTCGACCCGGTACAAGGGCGTGCGTCTCTACGACGGGGGGGTGCGGGCGTGGACGAACGCGGGACTGCCCGTCTTCTCTTCCGACGACTGATCGCGCGCCAGGCTCGCTGAGCAGGGGGTCAACGGCGGTCGGTCATCGCCTCGCGCACGGCGCGTTGGGCGAGGATGTCCCCCGCGTCGTACATCGTGATGGGGGACGAGGCCGCGGTGATGACCAGGGGCGCTTCCGAGCAGCCCAGGATCACGGCGTCACACCCGCGCTCGAGGAACCGGTCGAGCACGCCCTACATGACCGCGCGGTCG
This sequence comes from Phycisphaerales bacterium JB059, assembly GCA_044439985.1. Lineage (GTDB taxonomy): Bacteria > Planctomycetota > Phycisphaerae > Phycisphaerales > UBA1924 > JAJRXR01. The sequence continues at coordinate 6,414 of JBITAG010000153.1, forward strand.
TTGTCGGTGATTCGCCCGTAGGCGAGATCGGTGTAGATGATTTCGTCGAGGGCGTCGATGTCCTCCTCAGAGGGGGCGACGGCCTTGACGCCGCGCAGGCCCAGATGGGTCTGGTAAGCCGAGCCACGGGTGACCACGCTGGTGCCGAGGATGCCGACGGTGGTGCGTCCGTCGTCCTCGACGGTCCCGGCGACGATGTCGGTCATGTCGAGCCAGGGGATGGGGGAGCCGACACGGGCGAGGTGGACTCCGTGCTGCACCGCGTTGTCGGGGGTGAGGCACATCTCGGCGCCGCAGGAGGCCAGCACGTCCGCGGATCGGCGGAGGAGGTCGCCCACGGCGTGCCAGTCGCCGGCACGGACGGCCTCGACGTACTTCGCCAGGGGGAGGTTGTGCATGCTGACGACGGGGTGCTCGTGCGGCTCGAGCAGGGCGGAGGCGTGGCGGAAGATCTGGCGGTGGCAGAGTGCCGCACCCTCGGGACTGACCGCGACGATGCCGATGTGACTGGTCAACCCGAACTCCTTGCCCGCCCGCCGGGTTCCCTATCCTCCACCGAGGCGGCCTCGCAGTCAATCTCGCGACGGTCGAAGAGCGGAGAACGCCGGAGAAGATGACCACAACGCCGCAGAGCTCGGATCCCTTTGACGTTCTGGGCCTGGCCCCGTCGTTTGACCTGACCCACCAGGAGGTGGAGCGTGCGTACCTTGCGCAGGCCGCCGGGCTCCACCCCGATCTGGGCGGCGCGTCGGTCGGGTCCGACGATCTGGAGCGTGAGACGGCCCGTCTCAACGCGGCCCGGGCGACACTGCGCGACGCGGAACGGCGCGCCGGGGCGTTGCTTGCCCGACTCGGCGGCCCGTCGGCGAGCGAGGACCGGTCGCTCCCGGACGGGTTCCTCATGGAGATCCTCGAGATCCGGGAGCGGGTCGAGGCGGCGGCGGGCTCCGGGGACCCGGAGCAGATCGCCCGGTGGGAGGCCTGGGCCGCGGAGGAACGGGCGCGGTACACCCGGGAGGTTTCGGCCCGCTTCGCACAGCTCGGGGAGACGCCGGACGCGTCGGACCTGGGAGCGATCCGGACGCAGCTCAACGCCTGGCGGTACATCGAGCGTCTGATCGAGCAGCTCGACCCTGACTACGACCCGGCGCGGGCCGACTTTGGCGGCGGGGGCTGACTGCATCCGCGCGGCGGACCACGCCGATGCAACACCTGCCATGCTCGCCCTCGCCCTCGCCCTTCCCGTCCTGCTTGTGTTCAGCGCGATCGCTTCGGGCTCCGAGACGGCGCTCTTCAGCCTGACGCAGGGGGAGCGGACGCAGCTGGCCCGGGCCCACCCGGTGAAGGGGAGGGCGGTCGAACGGCTGCTGGCTCGCCCGCGCATGCTCCTGATCCAGGTCCTGCTGGCCAACATGCTGGTGAACATGACGTACTTCGTCGTGACGTCCGTGCTGACGATCCGGGCCGAGGGGGCGGGCGCCAAGCTGGCGATCTCCGCGGGGAGCGTGCTGGCGATCGTGGTGGGGGGAGAGGTCTTCGCCAAGGTGCTTGCCGCTTCCCTGCGCGTCCGGGTCTGCCTCACGATCGCGCTGCCGATGCTGGCCTTGCAGCGGGCGATGAGCCCCGTGCTGGTGGTGTTGGACCACGGGGTGATCGCCCCGCTCTCGCGACTGGTCCGCCCGCACGATCGGGCGGAGTCGAGCGCGACGATGAGCGAGATCGGGCTCGTTCTGGCGGCGGGGGTCCGCCAGGGGGCGTTGAGCGAGGACGAGCAGCGGCTGCTCTCGGAGGTGGTTCGCCTCGGCGATCTGCGGGTGCGTGAGGTGATGACGCCCCGCGTGGACCTGGACTGGATCCGGCGCGACGCGACGCGGCGGGAGGTGCTGGAGGTGGTGGCCCGCACCGGGCGAACGACCCTGCCCGTGTGCTCGGTATCGCTCGACGAGGGGGTGGACGGGCTGCTGCACGTCAACCGGTACCTCGGCGACCCGAACGAGCAGGTGCGCATCGATGACCACCTGCGCCGGGTGATGTTTATTCCCGAGCAGGCTCCGCTCGACCGCGTGCTGAACATGCTCCGGGACGGGTCGGACCACACGGCGATCGTGGTGGACGAGGTGGGGGTGGTGACGGGGCTGGTGCAGATCGAGGACATCGCCGACGAGTTGCTCGAGGGGATGGGAGAGAACGCGCCGACGGAACAGAGCCGCGTGGAGATGGTGGCCCTGGGTGAGTGGATGGCGCCCGGGCGGCTGAGCCTGCGCGACTGGGAAGAGAGCTTCGGGGGGCGTGGGGAGGAGGGGACGAGCCTGATCGAGGCCGGGGAGCGGGCGCGCGTCAGCACGCTCGGGGGGCTGGTGCAGTCCAGGCTCGGGCGCGTCGCGGAGGTCGGGGACCGCGTCAGGCTCGGGGAGTACGAGCTGGTGGTCGAGTCGATGGACGCCAGGTCGATCGACGGGGTCCGCATCCGCATCGTGGCGGGGGAGGACCCCGGTGACGAGTGAACTGATCATCTGGAGCGCGCTGGTCGCCCTGGGCGTGGGGGGCTCGGCGATCTGGTCGGGCATGGAGACGGGGCTGTACCGCGCCAGCCGGGTGCGGGCCGCGGCCAAGGCGAGCGCTCCAATCGCTCGCCTCCGCTCGCGTCTGCTGATGGAGGAACTGCGTCATCCGGACCGGGCGCTCACGGCGTTGCTCATCGCGAACAACGTGTGCAACTACGTGGGCTCCTTGGGCGTGGTGGGGTTGCTGACACTGGCGAGGCTCAGTGACGCGCAGATCATCGGGCTGCAGGCGCTGGTGCTCACGCCGGTGCTGCTCGTGTTCGCCGAGAGCCTGCCCAAGGAGCTGTTCCGCGTTGAGGCGGACCGGCTCTGCCAGCGGCTGGCGCCCGCGCTGACGCTGATGCGCCTGCTGGCGACGGCCTGCCTTGTGCTCCCGGTGGTGCTCTGGTTGTCGCGCCGGCTGACGCGCCTCTTCGGAGCGCCGGGGGTTGGGGCGCTCTCCGGGGCTCGGGAGCGGATCGTCTCGATCATCAAGCACGACGCGGAGGGATCGGGGCTCTCGGACGAGCAGGCGACGCTCATCGAGCGGGCCCTGGCCTTCGAGCGGGCGCGGGTGGCTCAGGAGATGATCCCGTGGACGAGCGTGCGGTGGGTGAGCGCCGACGCGCCCCGCCGGCGGCTCGACGAGGTGCTGGCGCGGACCGGGCACGCTCGGATCCCGGTGGTGGATCGCGGGGGGCGGGTCGTGGGGGTGCTCGCGCGGGTGGAGGCGGCCCTGAACCCGCAGGCGGAGGTCCGAGAGCTGGCGCGTCCGACGGTCCGCCTGAACCCTGGGCTGAGCGCCAGGGAGGCGCTGGCCCAGATCCGGTCGGAGGGCGCCCGCCTGGCGATCGTGGAACGGGAGGGGCGCCCGCTGGGCGTGGTTTCACCCAAGGACCTGTTCGAGCCGCTCATGGGGGAGTTGCAGGCGTGGTGAGGTTGGCGTTCGCGACGGAATAGCTCCCCCGGCGAGCGGGTTGAACCGATGCATCCGGTGAAAGGAATCCATCCGATGAAAGCGGTTCAGATCGGGCTCTTGGTGATCGCGGCTCTGCTCGTGGTGGCGGCGTTGGCGCCCCGGTTCTTCGGGGGTGGCAAGGTGGCGCCGACGCCAACGGTCTTCGACACCTCCGTCTCGTTGGACGACGCGCTGCGGCGCTCGGACGAGACGGGGCGCCCGGTCTTTGCGTTGGTGACCGCGGACTGGTGCCCGCCCTGCCAGGGGCTGAAGCGTCACGCCCTCACCGATGCGCGCGTGCAACGCCTCCTCGAACGGTCCACGGAGCCGGTCTACATCACGGACCAGAACGGGCACGACGTGGAGCGGCTCGGCGTCACGGCCTTCCCCACATCGTTCATCCTGCGCGACGGGGAGGTGCTCGCGTCGCTGCGCGGGTCGGCGCCCCCCGACGCCTATCTCGAGTGGCTCGAGTCGAACCTCCCCGCGGGGCAGGCCAACGCGTCACCCTGACGCCCGCGTCTACTCGCTCGCCAGCGGGTTCATGAACAGACCGGTGGCCAGCTTCGGGTAGAAGAACGTTGACTTCTGCGGCATCAGCTCGTTGGCGCGGCTGATCTCGCGCACCGCCTCGAGGGGGGTCGGGCGGACGATGATCGCGAGCTGCGGGCGCCCGCCGCCCTTGATCGCGCTGCCGGTCTCCTCTCCGCGTCCGATGGCGAGCACCTCATCGATCGAGTGCGGGAAGGCCCACTTGATCGGCTCGCCGGCGTTGAGGGCCGGCTCGCAGATCTCCTCCACGATGACATGCTGGATGATCGCGACGTCGAGCTTACGCCACGCCTCGGGCTTGTCCGGGAACCGGTCCTCGAGCAGATCCGGGACGGCGGGCCAGGCGGCGAAGCAGAGGCCCGTGTCGAAGTCGTACACACCCATCGTGTTGGTTTCTTCGCGCGTCGCGATGTGCTCGATCTGCCCGTCGAACTTCTGGGGGTCGTTGTCCACGGCCTCGACGTTCAGGGTGCCCGCGGCCGCCTCGATGAACTTCTCGATGGTGTAGTCCTTCATGCCGCCGAGCACGCGGTGGGTCGGGCCGATCGCCAGCCCCGGATCACTCATCGAGATCATCACGAACATGGTCCGGCGGGCGGGGTGGTCGGGGGACACATCGCCCTGTGACTCGAGCCACTGCAGGTAGTTGACCGCGGTGTTGTACCGGTGGTGCCCGTCGGCGATGAAAACGTCCTCGCCCTGGAGGGCGTCCTGGTAGGCGTTGATCGTCTGAGCGTCCTCGATCGACCAGACCTCGTGGATCACGCCGTCCCCGAGGTCCGCTCTCATGTCCGGGTCGCGGGACTCCATGACCGAGCGGACCAGCTCGCTGGCGCGGCCCTGCTCGTCGGGGTGGAGGCCGAAGATGGGGCTGATCTGGGCCTGCGTGGCCTTCATGAGGGCCATCCGGTCCTCCTTGGGCCCGGAGAACGTCTGCTCGTGCGGCAGGATGCCCCCACCTCGGGAGCCGTCGGTGTCCGGCCCGAGCGGGACCGTATCGACGGTGCAGGCCATGCCGCAGCGCTGCAGCTCGCGTCCTTCGAAGGTGAAGCTCTGGCGGTAGGCGAACATCGCGGGCGACTGCCGGCGGCTCAAATCGCCCGCGTCGAGCATCGAGCGGTACGCGTCGGCGGCGGCCTGGTAGGCCTTCTCCGGCCCCAGCTCCTTCGCGGGGACGTGGGGCAGGTCGATCGCCACGATGTTCCGCCCGTCCTTCGCCAGCAACGCCGCCTTGGAGGATGCGTCGAGCACGTCGTAGGGGGGGGCGACGAGGGCGCTCACATCCCCCTTGCCCTGGTTGAACTGCACGGCGTTGAACGGATAGACAGCGGGCATCAGACGTCCTTTCTCTCGGGCGGCGGTTTATCCCCGCGCCATGGTACGTCCGCAACCCGCGTCCACGCTCGGGCCGCCTTGGGGCACTATCCTGTCCCCATGAGCGACGCGAGCGGGCCGACGGCCCTGGTGATCCGGACGGCTGGAACGAACTGCGACCGGGAGCTTTGCCACGCGTTCGAGCTTGCGGGGGCCCGGGTCGACCTGGTCCATCTCGACCGGCTGCTCGCGGATCCGGAACCCATCCGTCGGGCCGAACTGATCGGCTTCCCCGGCGGGTTTTCCTACGGCGACGACATCGCCTCGGGGCGGCTCTTCGCGGTGAAACTGCGCAAAGGGCTCTACCCGGAGCTGCGCGACGCCGCGACGCGGGGGGTTCCGATGATCGGGATCTGCAACGGGTTCCAGGTGATGACGCAGCTCGGGCTGCTCCCCGGCCCGCCCGCCGGGCAGAGCTGGCCCGAGCACGCGCCCCCGAGGCAGAGTGTCTCCCTCACCAACAACGCGGGCGCCCGGTTCATCGATGACTGGGTCCCGATCCACCTCGAACGTCCCGAGCGGTGCGTCTGGACCGAGGGGCTCGACCCGTCCATGTCGGCGGACCTGCTGCGTCTCCCGATCGCCCACGGCGAGGGGCGGTTTGTCACCGATCCCGACACCCTGCGGATGCTCGAGGCGTCGGGGCACGTGGTCATGCGGTACGCGGAGAACGTGAACGGATCGACGGCCTCGATCGCGGGGATCTGCGACGCGACGGGGCGTCTGTTCGGACTTATGCCCCACCCGGATCGGTACACCCGCTGGTCGCTCCACCCGTACTGGACCCGCCTCGACCCGGGCGTTCGCGGGCAGGAGCCCCCGGGGCTCACCATGTTCCGGACCGCGGTGGAGGCCGCGCGGAGCGTGGGCGCCTCCTGACCCGGGATCGGCGGATCTGCGTCCGCGGCGATTTCGTACACTCTGGCGTCATGCCCGTCGACGCTCCGCACCAGTCCGAGGCGTATCGCGAGATCGATGCGCACAGGCCCTGTCACCGGTGCGGGTACGACCTGCGCGGGCTGGACGAGAGCGCCGTCTGCCCGGAGTGCGGGGCTCCCATCCGGGCTCGCCAAGGCTCCTCCCGGTTCGCGGACAATCTCACCGACGCTCCGCTGGAATACCTGCGATGGCTCTCGCTCGGGTTCGCGTTGCTCTCGCTCTCGATCATCGTCATCAGCGGGGCCGCGGCCTATGCGACCCTGGCCGCGTGGGGGGCGCCGGTGGTCCCCGCCCCCGTGCTCCACGGCGCGATGCTCGTGTCCTCGTTCGTGTGGTTCGGGGGCGTCTGGATCGCCACGTTCAAGCGTCCGATCGGGGAGCACACCGCGCGCGACGCGTTGCTCGATTCGCGTCCGCTCCGGCGGGGGATTCGGGCCCTGCAGGTGGGCACGCCCCTGGCCGCGGTGCTCGGGGTGTCGAGTGTGTACGCGCCCCTGGCGGGGGCGGCGCAGGTGTTTGGTGTGCTCGCGGGGGTGTGTGCCGCGGCCTGTCTGCTGGCGATGATCCCGCTGTGCGTCTATCTCTCCAGTCTCGCGGACTGGGCGGGGGACTCGGGCGTGGGGGAGCGACTGCGTGGGGCGGCCTGGTCGCTGGCGATTTTCGGCCCGATCACGACGATCGCGACCGTGCTGGGCCCGTCCATCGGCGCGTTCAAGGTCGTGGCGGGGTGGGGGGCGTTGTTTGTGTTTCTGGGCGCCTGCCTCTTCGCCAGCGCCATCCTGCAGCTTGCAGTGTTGTCGATGTGGGCGGTGCGGAATCACATCTCTGGCGCCGAGCGGGACAGCCGGCTGGCTGAGATGCGCCGGCGCGAGCGGATGGAGCGTGAGGCGCGCATCGAGGCGATGAGCCGGCGCGCCCAGCCCGAGGGAGAGGCGCCGGCGCCGGCGGATGACGGGGGCGAGCCCATCCCGATCGTGGAGGAGCCGATCGGGGCTCGGGAGATCCGGCATGGGAGCGAGCCGCTGCCACGGGTCACGAAGGCCCGCCCGTCGCCGGAGCCCGACCGGGCGCCCACCTCCCTCCCCGATCTGGGGGAGGAGCACTACGAGGAGTTTCGGATCGACCCGAAGCCGAGGGACGGCGCTTAAAGCTCGGCGGGGAGCGGGTTTGGCCCTAGGATGGGCCCGTGCGACCCGAAGGGCCCAGTCCCGGAACCAAGGTGCTGCTCGCGATGTCGGGGGGGGTGGACTCCTCGCTCGCCGCGGCGTTGCTGTTGGAGCGCGGGTACGACGTTGTGGGCGTCTTCATGCGCCTGGGGTCGCCCGGAGAAAGCGTCGGAGAGCTGATCGAGGCGGGCGCGTGCGACCCGCGCAAGATCCGGATCGGGAAGCAGGGGTGTTGCTCGGTCGGGGACGCGGGGGACGCCCGGCTCGTCGCGGCGCAGCTCGGCATCCCGTTCTACGTCTGCAACTTCCGGGACGACTTCGGGAGGATCATCGACTACTTCGTGGACGAGTACGCGCAGGGACGGACCCCGAACCCGTGCGTCCGGTGTAACGACTGGCTCAAGTTCGGCAAACTGCACGAGTACGCGCAGCAGATCGGGGCGGAGGTCGTCGCCTCGGGCCACTATGCGCGCGTCGCGGACGGGCAGCTCCGACGTGGGTGTGACGCGTCGAAGGACCAGTCGTACGTCCTCTTCGGCGCGCCGCGGGCGCGCCTCGGGTCGATGCTGCTCCCGATCGGGGATCTGCTCAAGACCGAGACCCGCGCGATGGCCGAGGCTCGGGGCCTGCCGGTCTTCGACAAGCCCGACTCGCAGGAAATCTGCTTCGTCCCTGACAACGACTACGCGGGGCTGCTTGAGCGTCGGCGACCGGAGCTGGCGGCGACCGGCGCCATCCTGAGCGTGGAGGGGGAGGTGCTCGGGGAGCACCAGGGGGCGCACCGCTTCACGATCGGACAGCGGCGCGGGCTGGGCATCGCGGCGGAGCGTCCGCTTTACGTCATCGACAAGGACACCCAGGCCAATACCGTGACGGTGGGAAGCGCCGACGCGTTGCTCTGCGCCGGCGCGCTGGTGGCGGAGTCCAACTGGCTCGTGGACCCGTCCGGGTTCGCGGACTGGGCGCCCTGCTGGGCGCAGCTCCGGTACACCTCGCCGGCGACTCCGGCCCGGGTCCGGGTCATCCCGGATCTGGAGGCGCCCACGCCCTCGGGGCGGACGGGGGCCTTCGAGGTACGATTCGGGCATCCTCAGCGTGCCGTGGCGCCCGGGCAGGCGGCGGTGCTCTACAGTCACTCGGACCCCGACCTGGTGCTCGGCGGGGGGTGGATCGTGCGGTCCACCCCGGCTCGGGCGCGTGAATCGGCGGATGTGAGTGCGCATGAGTGAGACCAAGCAGACCGCCGTGTACTTCGCGGGTATCAACGCGGTGACCTTCGACCGTCCGGATGAGCCGACGGCGGACGCCGACGGGCACATCATCAACGCGACGGTGCTT
>JBITAG010000154.1:0-17648 GCA_044439985.1 Phycisphaerales bacterium JB059
CGTGCCGCTCGGGAGTAACAGGGGGGGCGGGTTCCCCAGGTCTTCACAGCGCACGCAAACGGCGTCGGTTGGGGCGTCACGTGGCGATGGTCACGTGGTTTTGGAGGGTGGCGAAACGCCGCAGACGCAACTGGCTGTCGGCGCCGCGAAGCCGATGATCTCGCGAAGAGCGGCTCGAGGTGTCCCGCGAGAAACGGTGTTCGCGTGACACCCTTCACGGTTCTTCTCTCTGAACGTCGCTGTGACGCACACACGCTCAGGGCCGATCAGCCGGGGATCGCGATCGTGCCCCGCAGGTACGTCACGCTCTTGCCCGAGAGCGTCACCCGGTCGCCGCGAAGCTCGCACGCCAGCTCCCCCTCGCGCGCGGAGACCTGGTGGGCTGAGAGTGTGGTCCGCCCGAGCCGGTCGGCCCAGTAGGGGGTGAGGGCGCAGTGGGCCGAGCCGCAGACGGGGTCCTCGTCCACGCCCGCGTTGGGGGCGAAGAAGCGGGAGACGAAGTCGTGCTTGGTCCCGGGCGCCGTGACGATGACGCCCAGCGCGTCAAGCTCGCGCATCGCGTCGAGGTCGGGACTGATCTCCAGCACGTCGCGTTTGTTCTCGAAGACGCACAGCAGCTTGGGCGCCGCGTCGATGACCTCGCTGGGTCGTCTGCCAAGCGCCTTCTCCAGCTGGTCTGACGTCTTGCTGTGCGTGAGTGTGTACGCGGGCAGGTCCATGCGGATGAGGTCATCTTGGCGCGTCACGTTGAGCACACCGCTGGCGCGGGTGGAGAACCGGATCCGGTCGCCGGAGAACCCAAGCTCGGTGAACAGCGTGTGCGCCGAGGCCAGCGTCGCGTGCCCGCACAGGTCGACCTCGACAGCGGGGGTGAACCAGCGGAGGTGGTAGTCCGCGATTCCGCTGTCTCCGGGCACGAAGAAGGCGGTCTCGGAGAGGTTGTTCTCGAGCGCAATCCGCTGGAGCGTCTCGTCGGGGAGCCACGCGTCGAGCGGAACAACCGCCGCCGGGTTGCCGCGGAAGACCTCGGACGTGAACGCGTCGATCTGGTAGATGGGTCGCTCCATGCCCGGATCCTATGGGACGCGGGGAAAGGCGTTCCGATCCGGGTCCGTGTTGCATAGAATGATTCGAACGAAAACGCCCTCCCTCCGCGTCGGGCATCCGAGCGTCCGGCATCCGGCAGGGAAGCACGAGGACCGATCGATGCCGTATTACACCAAGCTCGGCAAGCTCCCTCGCACCCGACACATCCAGTTCCGACGCCCCGACGGCGCCCTCTACTCCGAGGAGCTCTTCGGTACCGAGGGGTTTGTCGGCCCCACCAGCACGCTCTACCACTTCCATCCCCCGACCCAGGTCTCCGGGTGGAAGACGCTCTACGCCACCAAGCCCGAGTACGTCGAGCAGGATGTCATGCGCATGCGCCACGCCAAGACCCAGGGCATGAAGCCCGAGGGCGACGCGGTGACCGGGCGGATCGTGCTCTACGGCAACGCGGACGTCGAGATGGCCATCTGCACCCCCGCGGAGCAGATGGCGTACCACTTCAAGAACGGGCAGGGGGACGAGTGCCTCTTCTTCCACTACGGCTCGGGCACGGCGTACACGATGTTCGGCGCCGTCAAGTTCCGCCGCAAGGACTATCTCGTGCTCCCGAAGGGGACGATCTACCGGATCGAGTTCAACGAACGCCCGGACGACGGTTCGGACGACGAGGCGTTCGGCGGGTACACGAAGGCGGAGATGCCGCTGGGCAAGTTCGTCGCGTTTGAGACCTGCAACGCGAGCCATATTCTGCCCCCGCCGCGTTATCTCTCCAAGCAGACCAGCCAGTTCCTGGAGCACGCGCCGTACTGCGAGCGCGACCTGCACCCGCCGACGGAGCCGATGACCTTTGATGAGGCGGGGGATTTCGAGGTGCGGATCAAGGCCCGGGATCAGGTGCACAGCTACATCTACCCGTACCACCCGCTCGACGTGGTCGGTTGGGACGGGTGCTACTACCCCTACACGTTCAACATCGACGACTTCGCCCCGATCGTCGGCAAGGTGCACATGCCCCCGCCGATCCACCAGACCTTCGAGGGGCACAACTTCGTGATCTGCTCCTTCTGCCCCCGGATGCTCGACTTCCATCCCGAGGCCATCCCCGTGCCCTACAACCACTCCAACATCGACTCGGACGAGATCCTGTACTACGTCGAGGGCAACTACAAGGCCCGGCGCGGGATCGAATCCGGATCGATCAGCGTCCACCCGCAGGGGATCCCGCACAGCCCGCACCCGGGGACGGTCGAGGCCTCCCTCGGCGCCAAGTTCACCAGCGAGCTGGCCGTCATGTGCGACACCTTCCGCCCCATGTTCCCGACCAAGGCGGCGTTGCAGATCGACGACGAGCAGTACCCCGAGTCCTGGCGCAACGATCACTTCGCCCCCGGCGAGGTCCGTTCGTCCAAGGAGCAGGAAGAGAAGAGTGTCAACGGTCAACGCGTGAAGACCGCCGACACCTGGGAATGAGTTCGCTTTCCACACCACGGAGCTTGAGATGTTGAAGCCGGCTGTTGTTGTTCTCGCCGCCCTCTCACTCGGCGCCCACGCGGCGCCCGAGGTCGTCGCCAGCGCTCCCCTCGCCGATGTGGACGTGCCCAGCACGGGCGCCTCCGCGTTGGTCACCTTCTCCGGCGTGCCCGATTCGGTCACCGGCGTCGCCCTCTCGGGCCTCTGGACCGGCGTCGTCCGCGACAACGGGGGCGGGTCATACCCCTGGTCGGCCGAGTTCGCCCTCACCGCTCAGGCCCCCGGAGGGCAGAGCGCCTCCTCGCCCTCTCCCTGGTTCGGTGAGATCTCCATCGCCGACTATCCCCTCGCCGACGGCTTCACGGGCCTGCCCGGTGTCAACGCCAACGGGGACTGGACCCTCACCTTCGATTCCGGCGCCCCGGCGCCCTATGTCGCGGGGGTGCGCGACGGCATGGTCCACCTCCTCGCCGATGGCCCGGATCTGACGTACCAGTACGCGGAGACCACGGGGCAGGGCAACAGCTGGAACCGCCCCTTCTCGATCGTTGGCGTCTCCGGCCTCGGGCCCGTGGACTATCACGCCCTGACCTTCACGGTCTCCCGCTCAGGCGTTTACGACTTCACGAGCGTTCTTGATTCGGGGGACGACCACTTCACAATCCTCTACAAGGACGCCTTTGACGACACCCAGCCGCTCGCAAACATTCACGACTACGGCCTCGGCAACGGGTTTTCCCCGTTTGACACGCCCGAAGGAACCAGCGCCTTCAGCCAACTGCTCTTTGAAGGGACGACCTACATCTGGGTCACCAGCCAGTGGGCGAGCTTCCGTCCAAACGGGGGGTTCGTGAACACGATCGTCGGCCCGGGCGAGGTGCTCGTCGCTGGGGGAGCGTGCAACGCCGCCGACCTGGCCGAGCCCTTCGGGACGCTGGACTTTTCCGACGTGACGGCCTTCCTCACGGCCTTTGCGACCTCATCCGGGGAGGCGGATCTGGCCGAGCCGTTCGGGACGTTCGACTTCTCCGACGTCGTCGCGTTCCTTGCGGCATTTGGGGCGGGTTGCCCGTGAGCGTTGCGCTCCGGGCCCGGTTCTGACGCAGAAGGAACTGGAGGGGCCAGACCCCCGTGTTTGAAGTTTGTTTTGGGGGGCGACACAGGAGATCAGATCATGATGTTTCGCTATCGGTGCGCCGTGACGCTTGCCCTCGCTTTGGTTTCCCACGCGTTCGCGGGCGGACAGACCTGGTACGTGGATCCGGTCAACGGGAGTGACATGAACTCGGGCATGACCGAGATCGAAGCGTTGGCGACGATCCAGTCGGGGGTCGCCGCGGCGTCGGACGGGGATACGGTGCTGCTGCTGCCGGGGACGTACTCGGGAGAAGGAAACCACAACGTCGAACTGCTGGGCAAGACGATTTCGATCGTGGGACGAGACGGCCGGGACGCGACGATTATCGCGATTGAACGTCCGGAGGATTGCTTCAAGAACCCATTCGAGCGATGCGAGCGCCGCGCGTTCGCCGTTCGTTCTGGGCAGGGCAGTGATCTGCGTTTCGAGGGCCTGACGATTCAGGACGGCGTGCAGTACGACGTCTCGATCAAGAACCCCGTGCCGATGGTTGGTGGTGCGATGCTGATTGTCGGTTCGCCGACCCTCGTTGACTGCGCGTTCCGCGACAACCTTGCGGCAGGCCAGTTCGATGGGCGGGGCGGCGCCATCTCGGCGACCGGAGATCCGACGTTTATCCGGTGCATTTTTGAAGAGAACCGTGCTTCGTATGCCACCGGGCCAACGGGCTGCGCGTTTGGAGGCGCCATTGATGCCGTAGGCGAGGTAACTCTGGTGGACTGCAAGTTCATTCAGAACCTCGCCGGTTCGATCGACTCGTGTTCTTATGGCGGCGCCGTCAACGCGAGTTCCGTTCACGCGACAGGCTCAAGTTTCGTTGAGAACGAAGCAGGACCCGACGGTGGTCGAGGTGGTGCAATCATGGCGCCCGAAGTGGTGGTCGACCGCTGTGAGTTCCTCCGGAACGTGGTCGGACCCCACGGGTACTTCACGGCCAAGGGGGGCGCCATTTGGAGCGGGCGGACATTGCAGGTTTCCAACTCGCTCTTTGTGGAGAATGAGGTCGAAGGGGTTTCGTACAGCGATTGTTCCGAGAACACTTCGGGCAGCGCCATCCATTTCACCGGGAGCACCGACTGCGCGTCTAGGAGAATCGTCAACTCCACCTTTGTGGGGCACAACTCGGATGCCTGCCCCGTTGCCGCCGTGTCCGTGTCATACGGGTCCTCGGGGTGCGTGACCGTGAGCAACTGTATTTTCGCTGACAACGAAGAGTCCTTCGGCCTGGGTGTCACGGCGGTCCTGACCAACACCATCGTCGAGGGAGGCTACCCCGGCGCGATGGACGCGGACCCGCAGTTCGCGAACGCCGCGGGGGACGACTATCGCCTGAGCGCCACTTCGCCCGGGATCGACGCGGGGGACAACGCAGCGGTGCTGGGGACGCTGGACCTCGACGGCAATGTCCGGCGTTTCGACGACCCCGCAACCCCCGACACGGGCATGGGCACGGCGCCGATCGTGGACCTGGGCGCCTATGAGTTCGGCGCGGGCCCGGGTGGTTGCTCATCCGCAGACCTGGCTGAGCCCTTCGGGACGCTGGACTTCTCTGATGTGTCGGCATTCCTGACGGCGCTTGCCACGATGTCGTCCGAGGCGGACCTGGCCGAGCCGTTCGGGACGTTCGACTTCTCCGACGTCGTCGCGTTTCTGAGCGCGTTCGACGCCGGGTGTCCCTAACCCGCCTCGATCGCCTCGACCTGGTTCTTGAGTTCCTGCAGGTACGGCACGCCGGCGTCCTTGCCGAAGCGCGTGACGAACCAGATCAGGGCCCGCAGGGGCCAGGGGATCCCCATCTCGCCCAGGTCGATCGTCTGAACCAAACGCGTGGCGCCCCGCCGGTCCTCGAGCGTGTAGATCACGCGGACCGCGACGGGGCGTTTCTCATCGAGCAGGCGGTACCGGTAGACCAGTCGAACCGGCGGTTGGACCTCGAGCGCCTCCGCCTCGCACCGGCTGCGCTTGCTCGACATCTCATACTCAAGCTCGAACCGCTCTCCCTGGCTCACCGGGCCCTCGAGCGTCCGCCCGATCCCGACCATCTTCGGGTTCCACGCAGACTCGAGCACCGGGTCGGCGACGAAGAGCCAGACCCGGTCCGGCGGGGCGTCAATCTCGATGCTCGAGCGGACGGTTGTCATATCGGGTTGATCGGGCGTTCTCAGGTGTAGCTGTACTTCGGGCCCCAGTCGCCCGCGCCCCCCGCGAGCAGGTCGAAGAGGGGCCACGGGGGGCAGAAGTCATCCCCCGGGCCAAACGGCGCCGAGCCCATCCGAACGATCGAGCCGTTCTCCAGTCGCCGGAAGGCCGAGACCCCCGGCCAGGGCTTGCCCTCCGCGGAGGCGAACCCCAGGTCGCGGGCAAAGCTCGATCCGGCGCCGGAGACCACGGGAAACCGCCAGCCCCGCTCGCGGGCGAACGCCCCGGCGGTCTCCGGCTCGTCGTTGGAGCAGAGCACGAAGGCCGCCCGGTCCTGGAGGTGGGGTGTGAGGGACGAGAACCCGTCCGCCCAGAGCGTGCAGTAAACGCACCCCCTGCCCATGTTGTGCACGACGAGCAGATCCTCCTTCGCCCCGAAGAGCTCGCCGAGGCGCACCGGGCTTCCGTCGGTCCGGCGCAGCTCGTAGTCGGGCGTCGGCTCCGGGGGCGCCGCTCGGCGTGCTTGGCTGAGCCTGGCCTTGAGTTCCTGGATCTGACGCTGCAGGTCCTCGATCTCGGTGGTGGGGGCGTGGCTCATCGCGCCGGTCTCCTCGTGCGTGGGCGCGAGTCTATCGCGGGACGCGGCGGACGATCCGCACAACCCGTCCAGACCCACCCCCTCGGCCCGCACAGGCGGCGCAGGACGACCAGGGCGTCCTCAGGGCGGGTTGTTTCCTCTCGCTTGCCTTGTGGTCTTTGAGCCGCGGGGTAGGTTCGAGTGTCGGGCGACAGCAGGCCGCCCGGCGAGAGAAACAACCCAAGAGAGGAGAGAGAGTCATGAGTACCAAGCTCAACAAGGGTATCGCTGCGCTCACGCTGTCCACGGTCGCCTGTCTCGGCGCCGTTTCGAGTGTCTCCGCCGACATCGGCCCCGTGCTCGGCTTCGAGGCCGACCAGCTCGGCGCCGCCGGTGTCTCCGCCGTCAACAACGAGGCCATCACCGACCAGTTCGCGGGCCTCTACGGCGTCGAGTTCAGCATCGTCGATCCGTTCACGATGAACACCATGGACGCCCTGCCCCTTCTGACGCAGGTGGGCGCCAACTTCGACGGGACCTACCCGAACCACGACGACGGCTTCCTCAGCCAGATCAACGACACCTTCGACGAGGCCCGCCCGGGCTTCGAGGACGAGCTGGGCGGCTGGTTCCTCCGGACCAAGAGCCCCATCGACGCCAACCCCGGCTCCCTTCTCATGACGATGACCGACGGACCGGTGAACTACGTCACCGGCCAGATCTGGGACATCGACGGCGACCTCGCCGAGGCCGCGGGCGTCGCGGTCGGCACCGAGCAGTGGCGTGTGGTCGCCCTCGACTCTGACGGGTTTGAGATCGACGCCATCGTCTCCCCCATCGGCGACAGCCCCGATCCCGATGTGAACCCCTACGAGTCCGCGCCCTGGAACTGGGCGTTCGACCACGCCGAGAACGACATCTTCGCCGTGCGGATCGATTTCATCGGCACGCGTGAGGCGGGCGCCGGCCTCGGCTTCGACAACTTCTCGACGGTCCCGACCCCGGGTGTCGCCAGCCTTCTCGGCCTTGGCGCCCTGATGACGGCGAAGCGTCGGCGCCGGAACGCCTGAGCCCACCGTCCTCAAGGACTCACTGCTTCTCTCGTAAGCTGCACGGGCGGCGCACCCCCAAGGTGCGTCGCCCGTTTCTTTGGCGCCGGCTCAGGCCGACTCGGCGGCCCCGGACCCGGGCGTCTCGTCCACGAAGCCCTGGAGCTTGCGGGAGCGGACCGGGTGCTGCAGCTTCCGGATCGCCTTGGCCTCGACCTGGCGGACGCGCTCACGGGTGACCTTGAAGATCCGCCCGACCTCCTCGAGCGTGTAGGTGTACCCGTCCCCGATGCCGTAGCGGAGCTTAATGATCTCCCGCTCGCGGTAGGTCAGGGTCTTGAGGACCTGCTCGATGCGGCTCTTGAGCATGTCCTGGGAGGCGGCCTCGTCCGGGGCGGACTGGTTGCTGTCCTCGATGAAGTCACCGAAGTAGGAGTCCTCGCTCTCCCCCACGGGGCGGTCCAGGCTGACCGGGTGGCGTGAGATCTTCATCACCCGGCGCGTCTCGGCCAGGCTCATCCCCGCCCGCTCGCCTAGCTCCTCGAGCGTGGGTTCGACGCCCGTTTCCTGCAGCGCGGCCTTCTGAATGTTGCGCAGCTTCGTCATCGTCTCGATCATGTGGACCGGGATGCGAATCGTCCGGGCGTGATCCGCGATCGCCCGCGTGATCGCCTGGCGGATCCACCAGGTCGCGTAGGTCGAGAACTTGTACCCGCGCTTGTACTCGTACTTGTCCACGGCCCGCATCAGACCGGTGTTCCCCTCCTGGATCACGTCCAGGAAGCTCAGCCCCCGGTTCCGGTACTTCTTTGCGATCGAGACCACCAGACGCAGGTTGCCACCCGACAGGTCGCGCTTGGCCTGCTCGTACTCCCAGTAGACCGTCCCGATGTTGCGGACGCGGGCCGCCAGCTCCGCCGGGTCCTCCATCACCAGGCGGCGCAGGCCGTCCAGCTCCTCGCGCATCACCTCGGTGTCTTCCGCGTCGTACTTCTTCGGGTACCGCTCGGCGTGCGCGATCTGCTTGGCTAGATCTTCCATCTTCGCGCTGATCGACTTGAGCTTCCGCATCAGGGGGACGATCCGACCCGTCCGCAGGCACAGCTCCTCGGTCAACGCCGCGATCCGGCGTCGGCGGGACTCCATCTGCTTGATGATCGCGTTGCGTCGCGCGGTCCCCGCGGCGCCCTTGGGCTGCGCGCACGCCTCGTCCCACGCCTCGCGGTTCTTCTCCAGCAACGCCTCGATCGTCGGCAGGTTCGCCGGGATCCGCGCCGCGAGGATGTCCTTGTGGTTCTCCTCCGCCGTCGAGATGCGCATCGTCCGGTCGAAGGGCAGCTCCCCCCGGTTCACCATGCGCAGGATGTCCACCGCCTGCGAGACGATGTAATCGCACTCCAGGCACCGACGACGGAAAATCATCCGCGTTGTCTCGATCTTCTTCGCCAGCCGGATCTCTTCCTCCCGCGTCAGCAGCGGGATCGAGCCCATCTGGGTCAGGTACATCCGCACGGGGTCGTCGATCCGGCGGCTCGCCCCGTCCTCCGCGGCGGCCTCCTCCAGCTCCCGCTGCACGACCTCCGGGTCGAGCGCCGCCGCCTCGGCGACGTCCGCCTCGGCCTGGTCACTCGCGTTGGCGTGGTGCGGGGCGTTGAGCCGGACCTGCACCTGCTCGGACTCCTCTCGCTCCCCGCCGGCCACGCTCATCGCCCGGAACCGCTTGGGCAACACGTTCGGCTCGTTGGCCGTGGCGTTCGAGCGGTTGCTCTTGGCCTTGCTCGCCCGGTAGACCCGGGCCCGGTACGACATCTCATCGATCAGCTCGATCCCGAACCGATCGATGATGACCAAAAGCTCGTCAACACGGGTCGGGTCAACCCATTCGTCGGGCATCGTGTTGTTGAGCTCTTCGTAGCTCAGCCAACCGCGCTTTTCGCCCAGGCGAAGCAGTTCATTCATTGCCGGGTGGAGGTTGCTGATCACGAATATCTCCTGCACCGAGTCCTTGGTGGTCCCGAGCCGCCCGAGAACCGGGGGCCGGGGAGATCATTGGCAAGCTTCAGTCCCCGAGCAGCCTCGCCGCGGGGTTCTTTCCCAGTTCCTTGTGCACGTTCCCGATCGCCAGCAGTCTGGCCAGGTCATCATCCATCGGCGCGTCGCCGCCCCCCTCGGTCGTCACGACGTGCTCCGTCGTGCCCTGGCTCCGCTGCGTCGCACGCAGGCGGTCGAGACAGTCTCGCCAGAATGAGGAGAACCGCTCACCCCCGCCCCCCGTTTGGACACTCACCATCCGCTCAAGCTCCACCGCCGCGGATTGGGCCTCTGCAGATTCCAACTCCGCGAGGACCTCACTCAGCGCCGGGCGTCGTCCGTCCTCATCAAGAAGGTGCACCGCGTCCGCGACGGCCCGCAGGGCTTCGCTCTCGAACAAGGGCGCCGCCAGCAGGTCCCGATCCTCATGCCCGATCGCGAGCCAGACGGCCGGATCGCAGAGCACGCTGCCCAGCACGCCCTCCCGAGCGTTCAGTGAGCGGCTCAAGACGTCTTTCTTGTTCTCGATCTGCGCCTCGGGGCGAGGAGCCGATCGCCGCCCCCCCGGCATGGCCTCACGCACGATCTGCTCATCCACCCCGGCGACGTGCGCCAGCTCACGGATGATGAACTGCTTGCGCAGCGGGCGAACCCGGTCCAGGCCCATCTCGTTGAGGCGTTCCATCTCCTCGCCGAGCACGCGCGACGTCTCCGCCATGCCGGCGCCGCGAAGCCGCGCACGCAGCCTCGAGAAACGGAACTCGAGCAGGTCGGTCGCGCCCGCGATCATCGCGTGGAAGCGTTCAACCCCGCCCTCCGACCGGAGCAGCTCGTCCGGGTCCTTGGCCCCGTCGCCGCCCGCGCCGACCCGGATGTCGATCTCCTCGCTGAACATCACCTCCAATGCCCGGTCCGCGGCCCGCTGCCCGGCCTCGTCCGCGTCGAAGAGAAGCACGACCGCGTCGCACAGACGCCGGAGCACCGCCGCGTGCTGGGTGGTCAGCGCCGTCCCGAGGGTGCCCACGACGTTCGTGATCCCCGCCTGGTGGCAGGCAATCACGTCGGTGTACCCCTCGACGATGATCGCGACGCCCTCGCGCTGGATCGAGCGTGCCGCCTGGTGGAGCCCAAAGAGGGTCTTGGACTTATTGAAGACCGGCGTCTCAGGGCTGTTGAGGTACTTCGGCTCGTCCTCGTCATCCAGCCGCCGGGCGCCGAACGCGATGACCCGCCCGGTCGGGTGCTCGTGGATCGGGAAGATCAAGCGATTGCGCAGGGCGTCGTAGGCGCCGCCGTTCTCCTTCGGCTTGATCAGGCCGGCGCCGAGGAAGTGAGCCGGGTTCAGTCCCTTGCTCTGGACCGTCTGGAGAAGCCCGTCCCACCGGTTCGGGCTGGCGCCGATGGAGAAGGTCTCGACCATCTCCGGGGCGATGCGTCGGCGTTCAATCACCTCGCGGGCCAGGGCGCCGTGCTCGGGATGGGTGAGGATCGCCCTGAAGAAGTCCGCCGCGACGCGGTTGGCCTCGATCAGGTCCCGGCGCGAGGGCTCGTCGGATCCCGCCTCACTTCGCGCCTGGGGCTTGCGACGCGTGAGCTCGATGCCCGCCCGCTCCGCGAGAAACTCGAGCGCTTCGCGGAAGTCCATGTTGTGGTACCGCTGCACGAACGTGAACACATCGCCCCCGGCGCCGCAGACGAAGCAGTGGAAGATCTGCTTGTGCGGCACGACGCTCATGGAGGGGTTGTGGTCGTCGTGGAAGGGGCAAAGGCAGGCGTACTCTCGCCCCTTGGCCTTCAGCGAGAGGTGCTGGCCGATGACCGCCACGATGTCCGACGCGTCCCGGACGCGTTGGCGATCGTCGAGGCCGTCCTGGCCGAACTGTTGCTGCCCGAACCCCATCGTCCCTGAACATTCCTTCCGCACGCGCACGCGATGACGACCGAGCCCGGCACGGACCCGTCCCCCGCGCGAGATGTGTGACCTAGCCCTTGGGCATCCTGAAGCGAGCTTGCCTTACCGGCCCATCCCCGGGGGGGCCGACCCTCAACCGACACGAGAAGCACGGTGAAGAAACCGGAGTGTCGCTGCGGGTCGTGCGCTCATCAGAGGGTTGATCGTTCGGGCGTGTGGCCGTTGGCCACCCCGTGATCCGTTCGCTGAGCCACGCCTGTCAGTCTGGGAAAACCCTAGCACGTGTTGGGATTGAATCAACCGATCCGCCGGATCGACCCGCACGATCCGCCTTCCCGATCCCACGCAGGGTCCGGATAGGCGCCCCGCCGGGCTCTCGGACGTGAAACGGGGCGGGCAAAATGTCCCACAAGCGGATAAAACGCGGGGATGGAACGCCGACGCGTGAGGTATCTGGGGCGTGTGCAGGGGGTCGGATTCCGGGCCACCTGCCGCCATCTGGCCCGATCCTTCACCGTCTCCGGGTGGGTCCGCAACGAGCCCGACGGATCGGTCGTCCTGGAGGCTCAGGGCGAGGCCGGCGAACTCGACCGATTCGAGGGAGCCATCCGGGACGCGATGGGCCGCAATATCCAGGCGGCCGAGGGCGAGCTTCTCGCGCCCCTCCCGGACGAGCGGGGGTTCGAGATCCGAAGGTAGGAGCGTCACGCATGCAGACCGCACTCGAACCCGTGAGGGCGTCCGAACGGGTCGCCGCGATCGACGTCATCCGTGGCTTCGCCCTGCTCGGCATCCTGGGTCCGAACATCCTCGCCTTCTCGTGGCCGAGTTCTGTGCAGTTCGCGCCGGAGGTGATGAGCGACGCCCTTGCGCTCACCTCCCACGCTTCCCCCAATGACCGCGCCAACGAGCTGGGCCACACCCTCGTCCAGGTCTTCTTTCACGGCAAGATGATGTGCCTCTTCTCCATGCTCTTCGGCGCCGGGGTGCTCCTCTACGCCCGGAAGTTCGAGCGGGAGCCGGGGGACGCCTGCTTCGCGTGCGGCCTCGACCTGACCACCATCGACGCTGGACCCCGCGTCCGGTGCCCGAAGTGCGGCAGACGAAACCCCGCCCGCGCCCCACGGCTCTCCGACGGCGCCGCCCTCTGGTACACCCGCTGCGTCTGGCTGCTCGCCATCGGGCTGCTCCACGCCTTCCTGCTCTGGTACGGCGACATCCTCGTCTGGTACGCCCTCACCGGGCTCGGGCTCGTCTGGTGGATCCGAAGAATCCGGCCCGTGGCGCAGATCGTTCTCGGCGTGCTTCTCTACCTCTTCGGGACGGCCACGCTCACCGGCTTCATGCTCCTGGGCCTGCATTACCAGGGCCCCGAGGCGCTGCTCGGCAACTGGGCCGGGGAGGTGCGCGCCTACACCGGCGCCTACACCGACGCGTTCACCATCCGCACCGGCCAGCTCCTGTTCACCTACCTCTTCCTCCTGCCCCTCGGGTTCGGCTTCTCCCTCACCGGCCTGATGACGCTGGGCATGGCCCTCACCCGGCTGGGCGTGCTGACCGGCCAGCGATCGGATCGGTTCTATCTCTTGCTGTGCGTGTCCGGACTGTCGCTCGGCCTGACACTCACCCTGGTCTTGCTCGCCCTGCTCGATCGAACGGTGCAGCTCCCCGGGTTCATCTTCATGGGCGCGGGTCAGCTCGTCGGGATCCCCACCGCGCTCGGGTACGCCTCGGCGCTCATCCTGCTCGTCCGGCGCGGCTGGCTCACCCCCCTCACCCACGCCCTCTCCGCCGTCGGACGCATGGCCCTCTCCAACTACCTGCTCCAGACCATCCTCTGCACCACCCTCTTCTACGGGTACGGCGTCGGGCTCTTCGGACGCGTGCAGTACCCCGCCCTCTGGCTCGTGGTGGGGGGCGTCTGGCTGACCAACATCGTCTTCAGCCTCCTCTGGCTCCGCTTCTTCCGGTTCGGCCCGGCCGAGTGGCTCTGGCGGTCGCTGACCTATTTGAAGCTGCAACCCATGCGCCGGGCGCCCGCGAATTCCCCCGGATGACGGGCCGATCCGCCGGGTCTATCCACATTTGTGGACAGCCGGTCGGTAGTCACGACGTGTTCGGTGACTGCTCTATGCTCCGCGCAGCCGCAAGGAGTGCGCAAGGATGCCATCGAGCTACAAGGTCTTGTGTACCGACTTCTACGTCAACCAGAAGATGAGCGTGAAGCTCGATCTTCCCCGATCGCGTGAGACCGTCCTCGATCTCTTCGAGCGGGTCCGACGCGAGTTCCCCGAGATGGGCTCGTTCAAACGCTACAAGGACGAGCTGGCCCTCGAGAGCCCGCAGGACGCCATCCCGCACCGGTGGCTCGCGATCCGCTCCAACTCCATCCGGTCCGGGGTCGTCAACCCCCAGACCGAGGAGGAAGCCTACGGCCTGCACCGCTGCGTGCTCGACGTCACCCCGTACTACCTGAGCATCAGCCCGCTCGATCTGGAGTTCGTGGAGTTGCTCTATGGCTTTGACCTCGCCGCCTCGGGCAACCACGACGCCATCGTCGCCGAGGCCCTGGTGGGCCAGTCCCCGATGGCCTCGCTCGTGGACGTCCCCGGCGCGGTCGCGGTCGATTGCCAGCCCCTCATCGGACTGACTCTTGGTCTCGGGTCGGAGACCGAGGCGCACTTCGAGGTCAAGACCCGTTCCCAGGCCGGCGCCCGCGAGCACGAACGCCGCGACGAGCCCATCAGCGTCTACCTCACCCTCCGCCAGCACGACCCGGTCTCGGACCTGCGCGAACTCCCCGACCGGTTCGATCGCCTCTCGAAACGCGGGCAGGAACTCGTCGACGAGCGGGTGCTCCCCGCGCTGCTCACGCCCCTGCGCGAGACGATCGCCTCGCACAACCTCTGATCCACCCGCCCTCCCGGACGTACAATGGGCCCATCGTGCACGCGACGGCCCACATCCCCGGCCCCTCCCTGGTGCTCGCTCAGGCGCGTCCCGCGCCGCCCACCGAACTCTGGCTCTGGGTCGGCGCCCTGATCGTCGTCTCGCTCGTCTTCGGATTCGTCGTCATGGCCATGCGCCGGCGCCTGCTGGGAAAGACCGACGAGGGCGTCAGGCCCGCGTCCCTGCTCGAAGACCTCCGCGCCATGCGTGACCGCGGCGAGATCAGCCAGGACGAGTACGACTCCACTCGGGCGACCATTGCCGCCCGGGCCGCCGGACGCGAGCCCCCGGCCAAGTCCCCCCCGGCCGCCCCCGACGGGAGCCTCATGGCCCGCCCCGGGTACGACCTCACCGGAGAACGCCTCCCTGCCCCCGCCGATCCGCCCGAGAGCGTCCCCGGACGCGAGGACAAGACCCCACGATCGCCCGAATCAGGCGGTTCGACCTGACTCGGCTGGGGGGATTGGGGGGGATATGCCGACTACAGGGGCTCACCCACGCCCGCCCGAAGGATCGTGCCCTGTATCCCGTGGTTGGAGCCCCGGACGGGCGGTAGGCTCATGGGTGGATCGACCGGCCGTCGGGCGAGGATGGATCTCCCCCGACCGGTTTCCACAGGCCCCGCCTCGACGCATGTCGGGCTCGGGTGGGTCGATGGCCTTGCAGAGCCGCCCGCGGCTTGCGCTGACTTCGAGGTGAGTATGTCGAAGAGATGGCAGGACGAGAACGCGATCCCCCAACCCACCGCCGCCGGACGTGATTCCGGTGGTTCCGGCCCGGCGGACTCCGGGTCCGGTGGGTCCGATGGCGGCGACTCCGGCGGGGGAGGCTCCTCCGGTTCCGGCGGTGGGGGCGGTGGCTTCCGCGGACGCAAGGTCACCACCTGCTCGTTCTGTGGCAAGACCTCCCGCGAGGTCGGCCCGATGGTCGAGGGCCCCAGCGAGGTCTACATCTGCAACAACTGCGTCGATCTCTGCCAGAACATCTTCAGGCAGGAACGCCGGCGTGTCTCCTCGATCTCCAGCGCCCTCCAGGAGATCCCCTCCCCGCGTGAGATCGTCGAGTTCATGAGCCAGTACGTCATCGGCCAGGAACTCGCCAAGCGATCCCTCTCGGTCGCCGTGCACACCCACTACAAGCGGCTGCTCCACGCCGAGAGCGACGACGCCAACGAGATCGAACTCGACAAGTCCAACATTCTGCTCATCGGCCCCACCGGCTCGGGCAAGACCCTCCTGGCCCGCACCATGGCCCGCATGCTCAAGGTCCCCTTCGCCATCGGCGACGCGACCACCCTCACCGAGGCGGGCTACGTCGGCGAGGACGTCGAGAACCTGCTGCTCAAGCTCCTCCAGGCCGCCGACTACGACGTCGAGGCCGCCCAGCGAGGCATCATCTACATCGACGAGGTGGACAAGGTCGGCAAGACCTCCTCCAACGTCTCGATCACCCGCGACGTCTCCGGCGAGGGCGTCCAGCAGAGCCTCCTGAAGATGCTCGAGGGCACCGTCGCCAACGTCCCCCCACAGGGCGGACGCAAGCACCCCGAGCAGCAGTACATCCAGTTCGATACCCGCAACGTGCTCTTCATCTGCGGCGGCACCTTCGTCGGACTCGAAGAGATCATCCGCCGACGCATCGGCCAGACCCGGATCGGATTCGTCGGCGCCGCCGGCGACAACGACCGGGAACAGCAGGACGTCCGCCGGGAGGAACTGCTCGCTCAGGTCACCAACGAGGACGTGGTCGAGTACGGCATGATCCCCGAACTCGTCGGGCGACTCCCCGTGATCACCCCCCTCATGCCCCTGGCCAACTCCGCGCTGGTCAAGATCCTGACCGAGCCCCGCAACGCGCTCGTGCGACAGTACCAGCACATGTTCCAGCTCGAGGGCGCCAAGCTGACCTTCACCGACGATGCGCTCAACGAGATCGCCTCCCGAGCGAGCAAGCGAGCCACCGGCGCCCGAGCCCTCCGGGCGGTGATGGAAGAGCTCATGCTCGAGCTGATGTTCGACCTGCCGGACCTCGACAACGAGGGGGCGGAGTACGTCATCGACGCGGAAGCCGTCCGGAACCGCCCCAAGCTCGAGTCCCTCCGCGTCAAGCGGGCCAACTCCGCCTGAGCCGGCGACGAATCCACCCAATGAAACAGGCCCCGGGCACGCGCCCGGGGCCCTTTCTTTTTTTGTCGTTCTGACCGGACCGACGTCCGGGCTCCCTCGCCGCTAGTTCAGCTCGGTGGTCACCCGCGCCGTCTGTCCCGCGACCTCCACCTCCGTCAGCAGGTGCACCCGCACGTCCGCGTCCAGCAGGGGCCGGATCAGCTTCGGCTCGGTCGTCACCAGGTGCAGCACCGGGTCCGTCTCCGATCCACGCTCCGCGCTCGGCGGCGAGAGCATCGGCTCGGCACGCAGCAACAACGCCAGGTGCTCCCGCGCCCACGCGCTCGTCGCCACCAACGTGTCCACCGGCTGCGACGGGTCCGCCCCAGACCTCGCGATCAGGTGCAGCCGTCCCGCCTCGTCCGCGGCCAGCTCCACCCGCCCCGCCTTCGGGCAGCGCGTCTCCAGGCGCGTCAACCCCGGGATCAGGGCGCTCAGGCAGTCGTCCATACCTTGGGCGCGGGGAGATGGCGCCGGACGCGGCGTCGACGCTTCACCGATCGGGCGGACCACCACCTCCGGCTCGGTCGCCGTTTCCTCGGCGGCCAGACGGAGCGACGGCGTGCCCGGCTCCACCGGGGCGCCCTGCACCAGCCCGAGCATCGTCTCGATCCCAAGCTCGCACGCCCCACGGAACATCGTCGCGCTCCCCGTCGCCCCGATCCGGGGCTACCGAGCGGAGACCTGGACCGGACGCGAGAGGAACGCTCGCGCCGCGCGCTCAAGCTTCTCGCCCGCCGCCATGGCCTGCTCGTGCTCGCTCCCCATGATCGCCAGGCGAAGCTCGGGGCCCTCATCGTCGTGCAGGCGCCGATCCCGGTCCGAGGCGAGCGACTTCATGAGCCGGTACGACGCGACAATCGCCGCCTCGTCGGCGCCGGTCAGCACCGTGATCTCAGCAATATCGTCGCGAGCGATCAGCGCCGGCTCCTCCGTCTCGTCAACCCGCACCACCCAGTGGGCGCACCGGCCCCGGGCGTCCCGGATCGCCTCCTCGATCGAGTCATGCTCCGTCACGCGGTGCGCTCCCGCGCCCACTCGCTCGTCGCCACCAACGTGTCCACCGGCTGCGACGGGTCCGCCCCAGACCTCGCGATCAGGTGCAGCCGTCCCGCCTCGTCCGCGGCCAGCTCCACCCGCCCCGCCTTCGGGCAGCGCGTCTCCAGGC
>JBITAG010000155.1:0-3373 GCA_044439985.1 Phycisphaerales bacterium JB059
GGTGGTCGCGACGCCCGCTGAATCCGTGCAGTCTACGCGACGGCGCCAGGGCCTTCGAAGCGGCATTTCGGGCGGATCGATGGGGCAGAGGGGAGGGGGGCGCCGGGTCGGACGCGGACAACCTCACCTGAGTGGGACGCAGCCCCAGACTCTGCTCTAGCTCAACCAATCCTCTGCCGAGAGGCGGTCCGGCACGTAGACCTCGGTGACGTAGCTGATGTCCTTGGTGATGAGGGATTCGACTTCCATCTTGAAGCCGGAGTCGAGCATCGCCTTGATTTCCTTCTGCCACCCCTTGTGTCCCTTGAACCAGGGGTAGTCGGCGATCTGTTTGGCGCGGGTGATGTCGCGGTCGTTGAGGCCGATCTGGACGTCGTCGGTGAGGTCGTAGCGGGTGTAGTCCATCGCGCGGATGCCGAGGAACTTGGCCTCCGGGATGGCGAGGCGTTCGGACTCGAAGGCGAGGGAGATCGAGCCCTGCTTGATGACGCTGTAGATGTAGTGCCCCCAGGGGTCGCAGTCGAGCAGGCAGTAGACGGGGAGGCCGAGTTCGTGGTGGAGGCGGTGGAGGAGGCGGCGCACGCCGCGGGGGGGCTGGCCGCCCCCTTCGGTGAGAATGCAGTTGTGCTTCTCCCAGAAGCGGTCCTCGTTGAAGCGGCTCCAGACGGTGTTCTTCTCGACGTGGAGAATGAAGTCCGCCTCGCACTTCTTGAACTTGATGACGTCCGGCTCGACGATCGAGGGGATGGCGTACCCGCCGGAGCCCATCTTGCGGCAGTTGATCTCGTCCCCCGAGTCCTCGAGCGTGATGTTCCCCACCATCGTCCCCGCCTTCTTGGCGAAGATGTGGAGTTCTTCGCGCAGGGAGCCGAGGCTGACCTCGAGGTCTTCGAGGACGGCGTCCGACTCGCTCTGGTCGGCGAAGGTCTTCTCCTTCGTTCCCTGAATGGTGTGAAGGCCCTTGTAGAACATACCACGAAGGCTGAGCGTCTTGTTGGCCTCGATGAGTTCCTCGACGCCCTGGGCCTGGAGCATCGTCTGCATGAACTTCTTGGCCTGACCGAGGTTGAAGAGCTGGCGTTCCTGGCTGGAGGCGCCCATCTGCAGGATGCGCTTGGACTTGTTCCACTTGGTGTTGGAGAGGGTGCGTGTGGGGATCTCGATCTTGGGCTCGCGCCCGGAGAGGGCGCTCCTGACGACGCTCTGGGCGAGCGTCTCGATGCTCTTGGCGGTCTTCTTGTCGCGGGCCGAGGCCGCGGCAGAGCGGGGGGGGACGGTGGTCGTGCGCGGGCCGGCGCCCGCCTTCTTGCGTCCCGGGGTCTTCTTGGTGGTTTTCTTCTTCGCCATGAATGGGTATCCCGGGTCAGTTGCCGAACAGGCCGGAGTCCTTGCCCTTGCGTGTCGCTTTCTTGACGACCTTCTTCTTCACGACCTTCTTGGCGCTCGCCTTCTTTGAGCCGGCTTTCTTCTTGCTGGGGCGGGCGGGAGGCTTGGGCGTCTCCGGCGCGTCTGACTTCGGGGAAGCCCCCGGCGCCTCGGTGGGGGCGATCGGGTTCTCGGCGAGCAGCTGGTCCACGATGATGACGCCGTCGTCCTTGTCCAGCCGACCGTTCCCCTCCTTGATGAAGTTGCCCTCCTCGTCGAGCTGCTTGTCGGCGATCTCCGTGCGTCGCTTGGCCTGCTTGAGCAGGGCCTCGTAGAGCTCGTCGGGGTCGGTCCCGGTGATGTGGCTGCACGCGCGGGTGATCTCTCCGATGTAGCGTTCGAAGACGTCGCGTCGCTCGGCGTCGCGTTTCATGCGTTGGCGCCGGCGCATGTAAGTGCCGAGCTTGCGTCCGCATTCCTGGAGGGCGAGCTTCATCTCCTTGCGGATCTCGTCGTAGTCGGCGATCGCCTCCTTGGACTCGCTGGTGAAGGGGACCCAGACGCTGGCCATGTGGATCATCACGACCAGCGGCCCGACGGGCGCCCCGCCGCGCGGCTGGCTCAGGCCGTAGCCGCGCCAGCTGGTTTCGACGACGCTCTTGAAGGCGCAGCACGCCGACTGCTGGTAGAGCAGTGGCACGCGGTTGGCGAACCGGATGACCCGGGCCGTCTCGTCCCCCTTCAGGTCCCCCCCGAAGGCAATGGCGGCCTCGATCTGGAAGGGGTTGCCCCGGTAGACCGCGGGCTTGCGCGTGCTCGCGGAGTAGAACTCGGCCCGCACGCCCTTGAGCAGGCCGGCGAGGAGGGTTCGGACACCGATGGGCGCGAGGCAGTCGGTGGGGGGGATGCGGAGCTTGGCCTCCTGGAGGGCCTTGTAGATCCGCTCGGCGACCTCGTGGCCCACCGTCTTGAGCCAGGTGTGCCCGCTGATCGAGTGCTTCTTGGTGGAGGCCGCCTTGTAGACCTCGTTGGCGACGCTGGGCGTCACGCGGCAGAAGTCCTTTTTCAGGAACGACCCGAGCTGGTTCTCCTCCGTGGACTTGAGCATGCGGAGGAACATGCCCAGCTCGACGCCGTAGGGGTGCGGCTTGATCTCCTTGGTCTCTTCGGGGAGTTCCTCGACGGTGCGCGGGTGCATGACGCGCTCGTCGTCCTCGATGGTGCGCACGACGCCGGTGGCGTCGACGGGCTCGCCGGCCTCGTTGAGGGTGGGCTCGTCGGAGCCGCCGGGGCGGATGAAGGTGATCTTGGCGTGCGGGTTGGCGATCGCGGTCTGCTCGAGGTAGGTGTCGATCGAGGTCTTGCCGCGCTGGTAGCGGGCCTCGAGTTCGATGGAGACGCGGGTGCCGGTGCCGGAGGAGGTCTGTGGGAAGTCGTCGGTCTCGACGTCCACGGTGACCTCGGGCTTGTTCTTGGTGGTGTCCATCGCCAGCTCGATGTGGTGAGCGGGCTTGGTCTTGTGCGGGCGTGTGGTGATGACCATGGGTTTGCCGGTGGTCATCAGGCCGTACATGCCCGCGGCGGAGATGCCGATGCCCTGCTGGCCCCGCGACATCTTCATGCGGTGGAACTTGGAGCCGTAGAGCAGCTTGCCGAAGATGTTCTCGACCTGGCGCCGGACGATGCCGGGGCCGTTGTCGGTGATGGTGATGCGGTATCGACCGGGCTTGCTCGGGGAGGGGGGCGCGGTGAGTTCCTCGAGCTGGACGGTGATGTCCGGGAGGATGCCCGCCTCCTCACAGGCGTCGAGGGCGTTGTCCACGGCCTCCTTGACGGTGGTGAGGAGCGCCTTGCGTGGGTTGTCGAACCCGAGCAGGTGGCGGTTCTTGGTGAAGAACTCGCTGACCGAGATACTGCGTTGCTCGGCCGCCATCGTCTGGGCCGTGGCCCGCCGTCGGCGTTTGGTGGCGGCCGGCTTGGTCGACCGGGGTGCGGCCGGCTTTTTGGT
>JBITAG010000156.1:0-12846 GCA_044439985.1 Phycisphaerales bacterium JB059
GAGGACGTCTGGAACACCCTCTTCGCGCAGCAAGGGCAGAACTACAAGGAGCCGACCCTGGTCATGTTCCGCGGCTCGACCCGCTCCGGGTGCGGGTTCGCCACCTCCGCCACCGGCCCCTTCTACTGCCCCGCCGACGAGCAGGTCTACATCGACCTCGGCTTCTACGACGAGCTGGCGACCAGGTACGGCGCCCCGGGCGACTTCGCCCAGGCCTACGTCATCGCCCACGAGGTCGGGCACCACATCCAGCACCTCATGGGCACGACCGACTTCGTCCACCAACAGAAAGGACGCGTCTCCGAGTCCGAGTACAACGACCTCTCTGTGCGCCTCGAACTCCAAGCCGACTTCCTCGCCGGCGTCTGGGCCCACCACGCCGACCGCATGAGCGGCATCCTCGAAGCCGGCGACATCGAGGAGGGACTCCGCGCCGCGGCCGCGATCGGGGACGACACCCTCCAGAAACGCGCCCAGGGGTACGCCGTCCCGGATTCCTTCACGCACGGGACCTCCGCCCAGCGCGTCCGCTGGTTCCGCAAAGGGCTGGAGAGCGGCGACCTGTCCCAGGGGGACACCTTCAGCGTCCCCAGCCCATAACCCCCCGGGCGGGTGGTCTGGCCCCTCCTCTCCGCACACCTTGACATCCGCGTCCGGGCCGGGCGGGGATCTTCCCGGCCCGCGGGGCTTCCGAATCCCACGGTGGTGTGCCAATCACCCGGCGCCAGGAGCCCCACGCATGTCCCCCACCCCCCGCTGCTCTCGTCCGATCTACATCGTCTCGGCGGTTTTCCTCGGATCGCTGGGCGTGCACAACTTCATCGCCGGGCGGAAGAAGCCGGCGATGATCCAGCTCGGGATGGGGACGATCGGGTGGGTGCTGCTGATTCCGCCCTTCCTCTCGGCGTTGTGGGCGCTCTACGAGGCGATCACGGTGACGGAGGACGGGGCGGGTGTGCCCTTTCAGAGCGTGAACCTGACCGAGGCGTACGAGCAGGCCGAAGCGCGCCGACCGGAGGCGGTCAAGGCCGCCTGACGGGCGTTCTGGTAAGGTCTCCGTTTCTCGAAGGAGGCCTTGCCATGTCCAACGAAGCCGGTCTGAGCACACTCGTTCTCGTGATCATCGCGATCCTGCTGCCCCCGCTGGCGGTCTACCTGAAGGCGGGGGCCGGGACGCCGCTGATCATCAACATCGTGCTCTGGCTCCTGTTCTACGTGCCGGGGCTGCTGCACGCGCTGTACGTGATCCTGAAGTAGGGCGGCGGGATCGGCGTTTGACGGAGAAGACGGGACGCGGGCCGGCGAACCTCCCGGCTCCGGAACGCGTTGTGACGCCCATGACCAGTTCATCGAGAAAGCGGCGCGTCACCGCGCGGGTCGCGGCGGACTACGGCGCCATTCTGTTTGCCGGGGTGCTCTACGCCGCGGCGCTGCGCTATCTGGTGCTCCCGTCGGCGGTGATCCTGACGGGGACGGAGGGCGTCGCGGCGGCGCTGTCGTACTACTTCGACGCCTACTGGGTGTTCGTCGTCCTGTACACGGCCTTCCAGACGGGGCTGCTCCTCTTCGCGGCGGCCCGCATGCCCCCCACCTTCGTGCGCCGGACGCTGGCGACGGTGCTGACGGTGATCGCGGCGCTCGCGCTGCTGCCCGAGTACGAGTTCGCCTCGCCGGAGCCGGAGAACGAGCGGATCATCCTCGTGCTGTTCGGGGGGCTGCTCGCCGGGGCGGCGAAGGCGATCGCGTTCAAGCACCGCGGATCGACCGGGGACGAGGACATCCCCGGCGCGTACTTCGCCATGAAGTACCTCAAGCCCGTCGGCTCGATCGCGATCATCGCGGCGGTCTTCTCCACCGCGTTCGGGATGCTGATGGCGTTGCTCAAGCACGGCGACTTCGCGTCGGTCGTGAACACGCTGATGTACACCTGCATCTACATCTTCGCCAGCGCGGAGACGCTCAACAACCTGTACCACCGCTTCAGCCTCGTCGCGGTGGATGTGGTGACGAAGCACGCCGAACGCGTGGGGCGTTCGATCCGGGAGAAGCTCCCGCACCGGACCTGCCTGATTCAGCCGGCACGCGGGGGGCATTCGAACCACGCGTTCGAGCTGGTCCGCATCGTGGTCACGCGGGAGGAGTTGCCCGCGGTGCTGAAGACCATCCACCGGGCCGACCCGGACTGTTTCCACTACGACTTCGAGCTGCGGGGCATCTCGAGGAGCTACTACATCCCCCCGATCGGGCAGGCGGAGGACGCAACGCGCCCCGGTCGCCCCGTGGGAGGTCCCGGCGCGTCGCCCGCCCGACCGGAGGGAACGAGCGCGGAGGACGCGGGCGGGAAGGCGTGAGCGGCGTGTCATCCCGTTGCGGGTCAGGCGTCGGGGGGCTGGGCGGGTGCGCCGCACTCCGGGCACCGATCGTCGCGCAGACCGCTCAGGTCGTACCCGCACGCGCGGCAGAGGCCCGGTCTGAGCTTTCTGATCTCCGAAAGGGGCGCCCCCATCACGCCGACGCGGACGCCGGCGGCGCGCAGGATCTCGGTGGCGCGTGCGTTCAGGCTGGCGAGGAGGGCGAAGTTGAGCATGGGGATGAACATGAGAAGGGCGGCGACGAGGGTCATCGCGCCGGAACCGGCGCAGGCGAGCGAGAGCCGGACACTCATGGCGATGGTGAGCAGGGTGACAATCACGTAGAGGCTGAGCTTCACCGACCCGACCCAGACGGGCGCGTTCACGGGGGAGATGGCGAGCGAGGCGGTGACCCCGAGCAGGGCGAGCACGTGCCAGAGAAGCCAGCGCTGCGCGTGGGCGACACCGGCCAGGTCGGGCGCACCGGTCGTCGGCGGGGAGGGGTCGGTCGTTGGGCTCGGGGTCCTGCTCACGTGGCGTGTCTCGTCCGGCGGCGTCGCGGCGAGCGGGCCTCCCGCCCCGGTCCGGCGGGTATGATCGCATGAATCGGGTCACCACGCCGCCCCGACGCGTTCATGGAGGGATGCCCCGGATGCCCAAGCCCATTGCGATCGTTCGTCCACCGAGCACGTCCATCGGGGACTGCCTGCTGACGCATATGCAGCGTGAGCCCATCGATCACGGGTTGGCGCTGCGTCAGCACGGGGCGTACTGCGAGGCGCTGACGCGCGTGGGGTGCGAGGTGGTGAAGATCGAGCCTGCGAACGACTGCCCGGACGCGGTCTTCGTGGAGGACCCGGTGGTGGTCGTGGACGAGCTGGGGGTGATCGCCCGCCCGGCGACGGACTCCCGCCGGCGCGAGCGGGCGAGCATGGAGGCGGCCCTCAAGCCGTACCGCGAGCTGGCGCACATCCAGGCGCCGGCGACCATCGAGGGAGGGGACGTGATCCGCGTGGGGCGAACGCTCTTTGTCGGGCGGGGAACCCGGACGAACGACGAAGGGGTGCGCCAGCTGCGCGAGCATGTCGGCCCCCTGGGGTACGAGGTCGTCCCCGTCCCCGTAACGGGGTGTCTGCACCTGAAGACGGGAGCCTGCTCGATCGGGCAGGGACGCGTGCTGGTGAACGCGGATTGGGTGGACACGAGCGCGTTGAAGGGGGTCGAGCTGATCCCGGTGAGCGCCGACGAGCCCTGGTCGGCCAACGGCGTGCTGGTGGGTGACTCGATCGTCGTCCCGGCGGGGGCGCCGAAGACCAGCGCGATGCTGCGCGAACTCGGGCTGGATGTACACGAGGTGGGGCTGAGCGAGATGCAGAAGGCCGAGGGGAGCGCGACGTGTCTGTGCGTGCTCCTCAACGCGGACTGACCGGGAGTGAGGTGTGTGATGACGACGGGCGTGTCCGTGGAAGAGCGTTTGTGCAGGCTGGAGCGGTCGGTGAGCTTCTGGAAGCGGGCGACGCTCGGGCTGGTGGCCCTGGGGGGCGCGGGAGTGGTGCTCGGCGCGGCCTTCAAGCCGAAGACGATGTCCGTGGATCGTCTGCATGTGAGCGAGGAGATCGTCGTCGGTGACGCGGAGGGCGTGAAGGGCGCGTTCGTGACGATCGGCGTCGCCGCCAGGGGCCAGGACGTGTCGGACCGGGCGAAGTATCTGGAGGCGGACAAGCAGGCGGCGTACATCACGCTGCGGAACGGCTTGTCCCGGGCCTCGATCGACATGTCGGCCGATGAGGGGTCGGCCCACACCTACTACCACACCGACGGATCAATGATCTTCGTCGAGGCCGCGGGCGAGCGGGAGAAGGGCATGACGCGCCTGCAGCTGCGCCAGATGGGCGCACCGGAGTTGTTCTGGTCGATGGGGACACACCCGGACGCGGGGTACGGGTTCCTGATGGAAGACGGAGAGCAGCGGTCGGTGCTGCCCTGATCAGGCGGCCTTGGAGGGTCCGTCGATCGGGTCCCAGCAGATCCGCAGCAGCGCCTTGGCCTGATCGGGATCGACAAAGACGAGCCCGGTCTCGAACCGGCGCCGACCGATCTTCTTGGTCCAGACGATCTTGACGTCGAGTTGGCAGGTGCCCCAGGGGCTCTGCACGGTGAGCGAGTGCACCTGGTCCGAGGGCTCGCCCGGAGACCGCTTCGACTCGACGCAGAGCCCGCCGGCGCTGATGTCCACGACCGTGCCGGCGCCGCAGGTCACCATCGTTGTCACGAAACGGGGTTTGGTGCGCATGCCGTTATTTTCCGCCAGCTCACCAGATGCGATCTTGCGAAGGGCTTCAAATCGGCTCATGGGCCAACCTATCGGCCGCGTGGTGGGGTGAAATCACCTTCCTGACGCTCGGACGCCGCAGGGAATGCGGATTGGGGTGGATCCCTCGCCCATTCCGCCCGGGGGGGAGCTTCTCGGACGCTCGGCGCCCGCGCTTCGGGGGGCTGTGCGGGCGAGAACGAATAGGATCAGGCCTCATGGCACGCTCCAAGCCGATCCACACCCCCCTGGTCACCCCGCCCCCGAACGGGTCGGTGAGTCCGGAGATCTTTCAGGCCATGGGCGAGGAGGCGATCTTCCGGATGATCCGGGACTTCTACGAGAAGCTCGCGTCGTCGGCGATCGGGCACATGTTCTCGTCGGACCCGGAGGGGCTGGCGGCGGAGGCGGAACGCTCGGGGGCGTTCTTTGTCTTCCTGCTCGGGGGGCCGCCGCTCTACCAGCGCCGGTACGGCCCCCCCCGGATGCGTCAGCGCCACCTCGCGTTCGAGATCGACGAGGCGGCGCGCCAGGAGTGGCTGCGCTGCTTCGGGGAGACCCTCGAGGACGCGCCGACGAAGTACGGCTTCCCCCCGGAGCACCTGGAGGGGTTCGTCGAGTTCCTGGTGAAGTTCAGCGCGTGGATGGTGAACGCGGAATAGAGGAGGTTCGGGATGCGCCGGAGGATCTGGTTCGGACTGTGCGGGGCGGTGGCGATCGGGGGCGCTCTGGGACTGGGACGCGTCGGCGCCCCCGGCGTGGGGGTGGACGCGGTGATGGACGCGTTCCACGCCGCCGCGAGCGAGGCGGACTTCGAGGGTTACTTTGCCCTGATGCACGATGACGGCGTGTTCCTGGGCACGGACGCGAGCGAACGCTGGACCAAGGCCCAGTTCATGGACTACGCCCGCCCGGTCATGGTCGAGCAGGGGAAGGGGTGGACGTACCACCCCCGTGACCGGCACGTGAGCGTGCGCGGCGACGTCGCCTGGTTCGACGAGCTGATCGAGAACGAGAAGTACGGGACGCTTCGGGGGCAGGGGGTCCTGGTGCGGGAGGGGGGCGACTGGAGGGTGGCCCAGTACAGCTACTCGTTCGCGGTGCCCAACGAGAAGGCGCCGGGGGTGGTGGAGTTGATCCTGTCGGAGGACGCGCCGGAACGCGGAGCGCCCTGATCGAGGGATCCGAAAATCGGTGACAGGCGGATTCGGCGCGCGCATCCCGGTGCAGCATGGGCGGGGTGTCTGGTCGCGCCGTCGCCATTCAAGGAGCCGGTGATGAACGCGATCCGCGGTCGGGCATTCGGAGCGGGAGAGGTGAAGATCGCCCTGGCGGCGGTCTTCCTGGTCGGCGCCGTGTCGGTCGCGGCGTGGCGGCTGACGGGGAACCGACGCCCCGCTCCGGAGGGGGGGCGACAGGTCGGGGCGGGGATGCCGATCAACGAGGAGGGGCAGAGGCAGCCCACGGACTATTCGACGGTGCGCTCCGCAAGCGACGTGAGCGCGGTGATGGCCGGTCTCGCCGAGGAGGTGGCGAGGGCCGGGCGGTCGCTGGCGCTGGACGGGGCGGGAGCGGAGCGGGTCGCGGCGTCGGCCCGCGACGCGATCGAGCCGATGCTGCTGGGCGATCACGAGGCCTTCGTCGAGGCGGTGGACCGGCTGGGCGGGGTCATCGACCCGGGGGAGCGGTCGAGGCTGTTCGATCATCTCGCGGCGTGGATGAAGCTGGGGGAGCCGGACCTCAGCCGGATCACCGTCCGTCCCTACGAGGGCCAGGGCGGGGGGGGCGGTGAGGCGCCCGCGCGCCGGGTGTCGCGCGACGCCGGGGAGAGGGAGGGCGCTGAGCGGGGGCCGGGGGTCGCGGAGCGGACGATGGCGATGCGGGCGGCGGGGAACTACCCGGAGGCGGACCCCGAGGGCGCCGAGGGGCCGACCCCGATCGAGGTGCGGGTGCCGATGCGTCCGAAGGCGGGACCGAACACGGGGGGCGAGGTGACGCTGGGGGTGGTGCTGGTGTGGAACGGGGCGGCGGGCGTGTGGCAGCCGGGGATGTACTCCATGACGACGATGAGCGTCGTGGACGGGGAGGGGCCGTGATGGGCACGCCGACGCGTCGGGGGTTCTCGCTGATCGAACTGATGGTGGTGATCGGGATCATCGCGTTGATCCTCGCGATCGCTCTCCCCGCGCTGGGAGGGGCGCGTTCCACGGCGAAGCAGACGCTGGCGCTGGCGAACATGCGGTCGACCCAGCAGCTCTTTGCGCGGTACGCGACGGACCACGGGCAGTACCCGTTCCGGGGCGTGGGGGACCAGCCCGCGGAGCTTGAGGAGCCGGTGGAGCCCAACGCGCTGACGTTCTCGTGGTATCCGGAGGGCGTGATCCTGGCGACGTCGGACCACTTCGAGCAGGCGGTGCTGTGGCCGGCGATCGTCGCGCCGATCGATGAGTGGCCGGGGATCGCGGAGACGTGGGTGAGCCCGGGGCGGGACTTCGAGCTGCCGCGGCTTGAGGACCTCATGAACGGGCTCGAGATCGAGCCGGGGGAGATGTTCTCGATCGTCTACAGCCACTCGTTCGTGGCGCGTCCGACGCTCTGGATGCCGGAGCGTGGGAAGAGCGTGGACCGGCTCGCGGAGCTGCGTCCGACCCGGGCGAGCGAGGTGCGCGCTCCGGCGGGGAAGGTGATGCTCTGGGACCGTCACCTCGCGTACCTGAGCAAGGAGCCGGAACGCGAGGGTGAGCACTACCGGGCGAAGACACCGATGGCGTTCGCCGACGGGCACGGCGCGCTCGAGGTTCCGAGCGAGGCGTCGGCGGGCGTGGCGAACCCGCTCAACGGGGGGAACGAGACGCGCCTGCACAACACGGCGCAGGGCGTGTACGGGTTGGATTACGACTGAGCGCCGACGGCGCTGGCGATCTCGGCGAGGAAGGCGTCGCCGAAGTCGTCGAGCTTCTTGCGCCCGACGCCGTGCACGCCGAGCATCTCGTTGTGCGACTCGGGCTTGAGGCGGGCCATGTCGCGCAGGGTGTTGTCGCTGAAGACGACGTAGGGGGGGACGGCGCGTTCCTGGGCGATGCGTCGGCGCAGCACGCGCAAACGCTCGAAGAGGTCGCGGTCCACCCCCTCCCAGGAGGCGGTGTCGCGGCGCGATGTCTTGGGAGCGGTGGCGGGCTGGATGAGCCGGACGGGGCGTTTGCCCTCGAGGAAATCGCGCGAGGCCTCGGTGAGGTGGATGACGGGGCGGTCGCCCGGGGCGCGGGCGATGGCCCGCTGATCGATGAGCTGGTTGACGAAGGCGTCGATGGTGTCGCGCGGGAGGTCGGCGAGCAGGCCGTAGGTGCTCAGCGTGTCGTGCCCGTAGTCGAGGATGCGCTGGGTCTTCGCGCCGGCGAGGACCTCGACGAGGTGCTTGGCGCCGAAACGCCCGCCCCCCGCGGCGTGGTTCTCGAAGCGGGCGACGCAGGAGATGATCTTCTTGGCGATCGTCTCGGCGTCGTCGGCTTCCTTGAGTTCGCCCAGGCAGACGTCGCAGGCGCCGCACCCCTCCGCGCCCTCCGGGGGGACGTAGGTCTGCCCGAAGTGCTCGGTGAGGGCCTTGTGGCGGCACTCCCCCCCCACCGCGATGCGACGCATCTGGTTGAGCAGCTCCAGCTGCGCGTGCACGAAGTCCGGGTCGGGCGGCCCGTGCTCACCGGGCATCTCGATGAGACGGCGCCAACGGGAGATGTCGGCGGCGGAGTGGAGCAGCACGCACTCGCCCGGGAGGCCGTCGCGTCCGGCACGCCCGGTCTCCTGCTGGAAGGCCTCGACGGAGCGGGGCAGGCAGGCGTGGATGACGCACCGGACGTTGGATCGGTCGATCCCCATGCCGAAGGCGACGGTGGCGCAGACGACGTTGACGCGTTCGGTGGTGAAGTCGCGTTCGACCTTGGCGCGCCTCTTGGCGGGGAGCCCGGCGTGGTAGGCGTGGGCCTCGATGCCGCGTTTGGTGAGGCCCTCGGCGAGCTTCTCGGTGTCCTTGCGTGAGAGGCAATAGATGATGACGCCCTCTTCGCCCTCGCCGAGGCCGGAGCCGCGGTGTCGGGAGGCGATCTCCATCACCTGGTCTTCGAGCCTGGTCCGGGGGAGGACGCGGTAGGTGAGGTTGGGGCGGTCGAAGGCGCCGACGAGGACCTCGGGGTCGCGCAGGGCGAGCTGGTTGATGATGTCCTCGCGCACGCGCGGGGTGGCGGTGGCGGTCAGCGCCTGAAGGGTGACCCCCGGCAGACGCTCGCGGATGCTCGCGAGCTGGCGATACTCGGGGCGGAAGTCGTGCCCCCAGGCGCTGATGCAGTGCGCCTCGTCGATGGCAACGCTGGCGACGCCGGCGCGTTCGGCCATGGCGAGCAGGCCGGGGTTCATCAGGCGCTCGGGGGCGACGAAGAGGAGCCTGAGTTCGCCGGACTCAAACGCGGCCTCGATCGGACGGAGCTGGGCGCTGTCGAGCCCGGAGTGCAGGGCCGCGGCGGGGACGCCGTTGGCGGTCAGAGAGGCGACCGGGTCGTTCATCAGCGAGATGAGGGGGCTGACGACGAGGGTGGGCCTGCCGGTGAGGAGGGGGGGGAGCTGGTAGCAGAGGCTCTTGCCCCCGCCGGTGGGGAGGACGACGAGGGAGTCACGCCCGTCGAGGGCGGCCCGGATGGCGGGTTCCTGCAGGTTGCGGAGCTGGTCGTGCCCCCAGACGTCGCGCAGGACGGCGCGGATGGCGTCGGTGGTCAGATCGGGCTTCGCGTCGGGCATCGGCGGAGCTTACGCCGGGGCGTCGGCGCCCTCAACGGGGGCCCCGTCGCGGTTCATCTGGCGGTGCAGGGCGACAAAACCGAGGGCGGCGAAGAGCACGACGATGGTGGCGACGGCGAAGACCCAGGGGCCGGCGCCGGGGGAGAGGGTCTCGAAGAGCTGGTAGAGGGTGACCCCGATGAAGGGGGCGATGAGCCCCCGGAGCCCGGTGAGGGTAACGTGGACGGCCATGTACTCCGAGGCGCGGTCCTCGGGTGCGAAGTCGAGGTGCCCCAGGTTCCAGGCGAGCGCGCCGCCCCCGAAGGCGAACCCCTTGAGGATGACGCCCGCGACGAGGAGGGGCATCGCCACGAACATGCCCGACGCGAAAACCAGGGCCGTGGAGAGCACAAAGAACCAGGAGTGGACCGCGCGGAAGAAGACGACGTGCCGGTTGTCGAGCACACGGGCCCAGATGGGGATGGAGAGGGGCATCGCGAGCAGGGGAATGGAGTGAGTCAGGGCGATGCCCCGGTACTCCACCTCGAACAGGTCCTTGACCATGATGACGACGGGCGCCCAGGTCATCATGTTGCCCAGCCCCAGGAGCATCTGGGCGGTCATGTACTTGTCATAGCAGGGGTCGTTGCGCAGGACGCGGACGATCGCGGCGGGATTGAAGCTCGGCCGCTCGCGCCGGTCGTGGGCACGCTCCGCCCGGAGCAGACGCCGCCGACCGCGCACGCGGACGCGGCTCCAGGCGAGAACCCCCACCATCGCCGTCGCGCTCCCGAGGGGGAGGAGCAGCCGGTAGGCGCCCGGCCAGTGCTGCATCGATTCGCCGAGGGTGTACCCGACCAGGGCGATGACCAGCACCTGCACGGTCGTGAGCTTGCCCGCGACGCGGGCGCGGGCGCCCTTGGGATAGTTCACCCCCCAGACCGTGGACCGGAGGGTGATCACGCCCGCGTAGCAGACGCGGGTGCTGAGCACGAGGGCGAGAAACATGAGCAGGCCCGGGGGCGTGCGCGGCGTCGCGGCGAGCAGCGCCACGGAAACGACCATCCCGAGCTGGAGGGCGTTGATGAAGCGGACCTTGTCCAGGCCGTGGGCCAGGCGGGCCCAGACGAAGCTCACGACGTTGGCGAAGGCGGGGGCGGCGACCAGACCCGCGACGACGTAGTTGAGCGTGGTGTCGTTGACCACGCCGTCGTACGTGTTCTTGACGATGACGCCGGAGACGCCACCCTCGACCGCGGCGAGGACGAGGGGGAAGAAGAAGGCCGCGGTCAGCTCCCGCCGGTAGTTCATCCGGCTGAGCAGGGGCATGGAGCTGGGGAGGAAGGAGACGAAGGCGTGCTTGCCCAGGGCGCCGGGGGTGCGGGCGATGCCGCTTCCGCGCGCCGGCGCGGTCGGCGCCTCACGGTCAGGTTCTCCGCCGTCGTGGGTCACAGGGCATGATTGGCATATCACTCCTGTCTATCCTGCTTATGACCCTCATCACCCATTCCATTCGACCGGGAGAACACCCCATGGGCGCCGTCCGCGGACTTGCCGAGATCGTGCTCAACGCGCGGGACCTTGACGCGATGACCCGCTTCTACGTCGAGGTCATGGGTTTCCGACCGCACTCCCGCTACCCGAGCGACCGACCCACGATCGTCTTTCTTGAGATCGCCCCGCTGGGCGCGCCCCTCGGGCGGACCCACCCGCAGCTGCTCGCGTTGATCGACCCGGCGAGGCACATCTCCGCGAAGGACAAGTTCGACCAGCCCGAGCAGCGCCGTTCGGCACTGAATCACCTCGCGTTCATGATCGAGGAGGCGGACTACGAGGGTGAGTTTCAGCGTCTTGAGGCGCTCGGGCTCGGGCCGGTGAAAGGGAGCTTCGAGCACATGCGGGCCAAGGCGATCTTCTTCCGGGACCCCGAGGGAAACCGCCTGGAACTGATCTGTCACGACCGCTCGATCTCCGAGGCGCAGGCCCAGGAGGCCGCGGCTCGGCTCGACGAAGACCTCCGCCCGTCCGGGGAATGATCCGAGGGGCGCGGGCGGCTCGGGGCATACGATGGACCATGCCAACCGCTGAGGACTATCTGCTCGGGACCGACAACGTGGAGTCCGTTCGCCTCGGTGTGCAGCACCGGTTGTGGGCGAAGCAGGCCGCGGGCATCTGGGAGCGGGCAAAGATCGTCCCCGGGTCGCGCGTGCTGGACGTGGGGTGCGGGCCGGGCTTTGCCAGCGCCGATCTCGCGCAGCTTGTCGGACCGGGCGGGCGGGTCGTCGGCGTCGAGGGCTCCCCCGCGTACTGCGAGCAGTTCCGCGAACGCATGCGGGCCAACGGGCACACGCAGGCGAGCGTGATCCAGGGGGACATCCACGAGCTGAACTCCATCGTGGCGGGTGACCGGGGCACGTTCGACGTCGCCTACGCGCGATGGGTCCTCTGCTTCACCAAGGAAAGCTCCACCGTCGTGCGCGGCATGGCGGAAGCGCTGGCGCCCGGCGGGCGCATCGCGATCCAGGACTACTTCGGGTACTCGGGGATCAAGCTGGCGCCCACGAGCGACGACTTCCAACGCGGGATCGCCGCGGTCTCCTCGTACTGGGCGGAGAGCGGGGACCTGGACGTCATGGGCGACATGCCCCGCGTGCTGCGTGAGGCGGGTCTGGAACTCGAGCACTTCGACGTGGTGCAGCGGATCGCGCGCCCGAGCACCCAGATGTGGGCGTGGCCCACAATCTTCTGGCCCAGCTTCATTCCCCGCGTCGTCGAGAGCGGGCGCCTGAGCGAGGCGGAGGGGGAGGCGTTCTTCGCGGCGTGGGACGAGGCAAGCAACAACCCCGACGCGTTCCTGCTGCTGCCGCCGGTGTTCGAGGCGGTGGCGGTGAAGCGGTAAAGGCGTACGCGGAGGGGCGGAGGGAACGCCGAGGCCGCGGAGAGGGGGGAGTTGCGTTGAAGGGGCACGTGCGGGCTTCAACCCAGGAACACCGAGAGTCGCGGGCGCCTTTCGATCTTGGCGCCAGGAATCGCCTCCCCCGGCCTGATCCTCCGCGCTCTCCGACGCCTCTCCGCCCCTCCGCGTTCCCTCTTCCCCGGCCCCAATGCGGCCCTCGGGGGTGAACCTACGATCCCGCCTATGACCGACGTCCAGATCCGCAACTTCTCGATCATCGCCCACATCGACCACGGCAAGTCCACGCTGGCCGACCGGCTGCTGCAGGCGACCCACGCCGTCTCGGACCGGGAGGCCAAGGCCCAGCTCCTGGACTCGATGGACCTGGAACGCGAGCGCGGCATCACCATCAAGGCCTCCTCGGTGACCGTCCCCCACGTCCACAACGGGCAGCAGATGATGCTCAACTTCATCGACACCCCCGGGCACGTGGACTTCTCGTACGAGGTCAGCCGGGCGCTCAA
>JBITAG010000157.1:0-10314 GCA_044439985.1 Phycisphaerales bacterium JB059
CGCCGCCCGCGATCCGGACGGCGTCTGGCGGACCGCGATCAGCGATCGGTACGGCGCGACCGATCCGGAGACGGTTCGGCGCGCGATCGATGACGCGATCGAGGCGATCGATGGGTCCGGTGAGGCCCCCACCGTCGTGGGGGTCTGCCTGCCGGGGGTGCTCGACGAGTCGGGGGCGCGCGTCGCGTACGCGGCGAACCTCCCCGGACTGATCGGGGCGGAGATCCGGGGGCTGCTCCCCGCGTCGGTCGGCTCGGGGCGCGTGCGTGTGGCCTCCGACGCGGTCTGCGCGGGCGTGGGCGCCTGGCTGGGCGAGCCGGTCTCCGGTCGCCTGCTCACCCTCGCGATGGGGACGGGGGTGGGCGCGTGCGTGCTCGACCACGGACGGCCGGTGACCCTCGACGGGCGGAGCGTGGGGCATGTCGGACAGCTTGACGTGTCGCTGGACCCCGAGGCCCCGCTCGGGCCGGACGGGGGACGGGGATCGCTCGAGGCGTACGTGGGCGCGCCCGCGCTGCGGGCACGTTTCGGGGAGGATCTGGCGCCCGCCCTGGCCGGGCTGGAGGCGAGCGACCCGGCGCTTCGCGCCCTGGCCCGCGCCCTGCGGATCTGCCACGCGATCTACACCCCCGACCACGTCCGGCTCTGCGGAGGCGTGGGCGCGATGCTCGCGTCGGCGCTTCCCCTGCTCCGATCGCTGGTCGAGCGTGACCTGACGCTCGTGGCCCGGGAACGCTGGTCCCTGGCGTGCGTGGATGACCTGCACCTTGGCGCGAAGGGCGCCGCCCACCTCGGGGCTCAATCAGGCGCGGGCTGAACGGGGCGGGCGCCCAACGCGCAAACGCCGAAGGAGACGGCGCTGGCAATGGTCAGCTTCCAGACGAAAGCGAGATCGAGCACCCAGAGCAGTGGCCCGTCCGGCGCCCGCGTCCGCTGGGCGTCCAGATCGATCACGGCGCCCCAGACGAGGGGCTGCATCAGGGCGATGAGGACGAACCCGACGACCAGGGCCGCGATCACGCTCAGGGTGTTGCCCCGACGGGTGAGCAGGGCGACACCGAAGACCCCGATCAGGCCGGCGTAGGCGAAGGTCATGACGGTGAGGGCGAAGGTCAGCAGCGTCCCCCCGCTCTCGGCGTGCTCGCCGTAGATGAGCACGCAGGCGCAGGCGAAGAGGCCGAGCAGCAGGCCGAAGGCGACCACGCCGATGCGCCCCACACGGACGTAGTGGCGAGGCTCGCGTCCCGGGACGAAGTGGCGATAGAAGTCGCTGACCATCGCCGAACTCATGGCGTTGATGGCGCTGTTGAGGCTGCTGAGCCCCGCCGCGAAGAGGCCGGCCATCATCAGCCCGCGCAGGCCCGCGGGCATCTGCTCCATGATGAAGACAAGGAAGACCTTGCGTGAATCGTCCGGGGGCGCGTGCCCGTGGTCGCCCATCAACTCCGGGCGTTGGTAGTAGAGCCAGAGCAGCAGCCCGAGCACGAGAAAGAGCGTGACCGAGGGAACGCCCAGCAGGATCCCGCCCACGATCGACCGGGCGCCCCCCCTGGCGTTCTTGCAGGTGAGCAGACGCTGGGCGAGATCCTGGTCCGTGCCGTAGGAGCCGATCCCCATGAGCGTGAAGCCGAAGACGGCGGCGAGGAGGGTGAAGGGGGCGTGCGGATCGGTCGAGGTGTCGAGGAGCGTGAGCTTGGAGGCGCCGTCCTCCATGCCCGAGCGGAGCGCCGCGAGGACCTCGCCCGTCGGGGCGGAGATCTGGGCGCCGATCATCCAGACAGCGCCGAGAGCCGCCCCGATCAGGATGATGAACTGGATGACGTCCGACCAGATGACGCTGGCGACCCCACCGGCGAGGGTGTAGACCACGCCGACGAGGGTGAGGGCGCCGATTGAGAGCGACATCGCCCAGGGGTCGAGCCCGTCATCGCCGAAGAGCACGAGCGAGAGCGGGATGGCCCCGATGAAGACGCGGGCGCCGCTGGCGAAGATCCGCCCGAGGAGGAACATCGCGCTGGCGCCCATCCCCGAGCCGGCGCCGAGGCGGGTTTCGA
Organism: Phycisphaerales bacterium JB059; assembly: GCA_044439985.1. Classification (GTDB taxonomy): domain Bacteria; phylum Planctomycetota; class Phycisphaerae; order Phycisphaerales; family UBA1924; genus JAJRXR01. The sequence continues at coordinate 2,055 of JBITAG010000157.1, forward strand.
GCAGGGCGTAGATGGACTGCACGCCGGCCCGGTAAAACGCGGGAACGAAGAGAACCGCGATGACAACCGCCGCCAGGATCATCCCGATGTTGGTCGAGAGGTAGGTCAGGTCGCTGGCGTACCCCTGCTGGGGCGCCCCCACGAACGACGCGGCGGACATGCTCGTCGCGACGACGGAGATCGCGACGGCCCACGCGGGCATCCTCCGCCCACCCAGGAAGTAGTCGTCCGTGTCTTTCTGCTCCCCCCGGCTGAGCCAGATCCCCGTGCCCAGCAGCGCCAGGGCGTAGAGCCCGAGCACGGACCAGTCCAGGGCGCCGAATGTGCTCGCCAGCATGAGCATCCGTGCCAAGCTATCGGACAGAAGTGGTCGGCGCCCTGACGCGCGCCCTCTGGAGAAGGTCGCGAAGCCGGGGCGGCGCGTGAAGGGGGGCAAGGGGCGCCGTCTGCGCCGGGTGCAACTCCTGTTTCGACTGCTCCGGACGCGCCAATCGTGGTGGCCGGACGGGTCGTGCGGCATGGTGGTGCTGAGACCAAGACCGACACCCGGGCGAGCGGGGACGACCCAACGCGTCGTCACGCCCGGTGCTGAGGATCAGCGTCGGAAGTTCATTCAAAGACGCCGCGGGCCCGGAGGGCGCGACGGCAGGGTGTGTGTGCGCGGTTCGCGCGGTTCGAGGAGAGACGACATGACACAGAAGACCATCATCGGCCTGCTGGCCCTGGCGACCGGCGCGGGCGGCGCCCTCGCGCAGAACCTCACCGTCCACGACGGCTCCGCCCTCACGCCCATCGGCGCCCGGGCCGGTGGCCCCCGCAGCGCCGACGGGGACCTCTACGGCACGACCATCTCCGTCTTCAGCGGGGTGTCGGGCTTCCACCTCGACTCGCTCCCCGACGTCCACATCTTCGGGGGCTCCGCCTTCATGGGGACCTCCACCCTCGAACCCTCGCGGGCGTTCAACATCACCACCAGCGAGAACGACCTGGGCGGGGGGCTGGTCGAGTACGTCTTCGTCTGGGCCACCGACGACCAGGGCGCGTTCCTCCCGAGCGGGAACCCCGAGCTGGGGGGCGCCTTCTACGACACGATCGGCTTCGAGGTCGGGGAGGGCAACGCCCCCGCCGAACTCGTCGAGTGGTCCCCCAACCCCGGCTTCAGTGTCGTGGAGACAAGCTTCCAGGCGTACAACACCTCCGGCGTCGACATGCTCGGAGGGACGGGGGAGTTCTTCGTCAGCGAGAACGGGGGCGCCGGGCTCTCCGGCGGGGCGTTCATCACCTCGGTGAGCGACATCCGTGAACTGGACCTCTCCATGGCCCGCGCCACCATCACCATCCAGAAGGTCCCCACCCCGGGCGCCCTGAGTGTCCTGGGCGCCTCCGGCCTGCTCGCCACACGCCGGCGTCGTCGCTAGCTCCCGCGATCCCGGGCGGCGCGCGACACCACCCGCTCCGCCCGGGCACACACCCAGCGCCGCCCGCGTCTCGACGCCGGCGCCGCGCCCGGGCCCCGCCTTGGCCGAGGCGGGGCCTGTTTCGTTCTAGCGCAGCGCCCGCTCCCCCCGGGCCTCGCGCGCACGGTTCAACGCGTCCAACGCCGGGGGGTGCGCCTGGACCCGCTTCAGGAGCTGACTCGGCGAGCACCCCAGCCGAACCGCCGCGGGTTTCGGGTCGTGCCCGCACGCCCAGAGCAGATCCATCGCCTCGGCCAGCATCGCCGGATAGTCCGCGTGCCCCGGATTGCACGCAATCCGCCCGCCCCGCACGCGCGAGCGCCAGAGGGCCGACCGGATCTCCCCCGCGGGCACGCCCACGCGGTGCTCGGTCGCCAGCGCCAAACGCAGGCGCCGGATCGCGACCTTCCGGTTCACCTCCGCGCTGCGCCGCTCCCCCGCCTGACCGACCAGCCCCGTCGGGCCGTGCGTGATGTGGACGTGCGTCTCGACCTTGTTGCGGTGCTGCCCCCCCGGGCCGGAGGTGCGCCCCTTCCGGATCGTGCACGACTTGAGCAGCTCCGCCTCATCCTGGCCCGCGGGATGGGTCGGGCGCTCGACGGGCGTCTCGTTGAAGAGGTCGTCGGTCATGCGGTCAGCACGCGGTGGTGGGCACGGCCTCGAGGTCAAGCCCGGAGACCTCCCCCCGTTCGAGCAGGACGGCGCCCAGGCCCGCGATCATCGCCGCGTTGTCCACGCAGTAGCGCATCTCCGGGATGCGCAGCCTCACCCCGCGCCGCTCGGCGAGTGCCCCCCGCGCCCGGCGCAGACGCGCGTTGGCGCTCACCCCCCCGCCCACGATGAGCGACCGGGCGCCCGGGACGTGCGGGAGGGCGCGCCCGACCTTGAGCGTCACCGCCTCGCACGCGGCCCGCTGAAAGCTCGCCGCGATATCGCGGCGCTGCGCTTCGGCCAGCGCGCTCGCGTCGCGCGGCTCGTCCTTGCCCGGCACGCCCCGCACGGCGTAAAGCACGGCGGTCTTGAGCCCGCTGAAGCTGAAGTCCAGCGACGCCTTCCCGAGCCGGCTCACCGGGAAGTCGAACCCCCGGTCGTCGGCGCCGGGCGACTGGGCCAACCGGTCGAGCGCCGGCCCACCCGGGTAGTCCAGTCCCAGGATCGTCGCAACCTTGTCGTAGGCCTCCCCCACCGCGTCGTCGATCGTCGCGCCGAGGCGGGTGAGCCGGGTCGGCGCGTCCACCCGGTAGATCGAGCTGTGCCCCCCGCTCACGACCAGCCCGAGGGCGGGGAAGGCCTCCCGGGCCTCGCCTGGCGCGACGCCGAGCATCGCCGCGTGCAGGTGCGCGTGCACGTGGTCCACACCGAGGAGGGGAACCCCAAGCGACCACGCGAGCGCCTTGGCCGCCGAGACCCCGACCAGGAGCGAGCCGATCAGGCCGGGGCGGTGCCCGACCGCGACGGCGTCGATCTGCGACAGGCTCACCCCCGCGCGCTCAACCGCCTGGCGCACGACGGGAAGGATCGCCCGCTCGTGCGCCCGGCTGGCGATCTCGGGGACCACGCCCCCGTACTCCCGGTGCAGGTCCTCCTGGGAGGCGACGACGCTCGAACGGACGTCGCCGGCGCCCACCACCACCGCCGCCGCCGTCTCGTCGCAGGATGTCTCGATTCCGAGGATGAGCACGCCGGATCCTACGGCCTCCCTACCATCACGACCGATGCCCCCCACCAAGGAACGCACCACCATCAAGGTCCAGGCGGAGAAGGCGGTCCTCGCGGCCGTCCGCCTCCCGGACGCGAAGTTCGACCGCGCCGATCCCTTCGGCGAGCTGGCCGAGCTGACCCGCCAGGCGGGGGGCGTCGTGGTCGGCACGCTCGACCAGAACCGCGACCGCCCCGAGGCGGGCACCTTCATGGGCAAGGGCAAGGTCGAAGAACTCAAGGGCCTGTGCGAGGCGACCGGGGCGACAACGGTCATTTTCGACCACGAGCTGAGCCCGAAGCAGATCTCGAACATCGAGAAGGTCATCGAGCGCAAGGTGCTCGACCGCTCCGAGCTGATCCTGGACATCTTCGCCAGCCGCGCCACGACGCACGAGGCCAAGCTCCAGGTCGAACTCGCCCAGCTCGAGTACACCTACCCGCGCCTGCGCGCCATGTGGGACCACCTCGAGCGCATCGTCGGCGGCTCCCCCGGGGGCGTGGGGACGCGCGGCCCGGGTGAGCAGCAGCTCGAGATCGACCGGCGCCTGGTCCAGAAGCGCAAGAAGGACCTGGGCGCGGAACTCGCCAAGATCCAGGACCGCAAACGCCGCGCGGTGGAGCGGCGCAACGTCGATCACTTCACCGTCGGGCTCGTCGGCTACACCAACGCGGGCAAGAGCACGCTCTTCAACACGCTCACCGCCGGGGGCGCCTACGCCGACGACCGCCTCTTCGCAACGCTCATGAGCCGCACGCGCGAGTGGGACCTGGGCGGGGGGCACGCCGTGATGCTTTCCGACACCGTCGGGTTCGTCCGCGACCTGCCCCACCACCTCGTCGCCTCATTCCGGGCCACGCTGGAAGAGGCCACGCACGCCGACCTGCTTCTGATCGTGCTCGACGTCTCGGACCCCGCCGCGGAACTCCATTTCGAGACGGTCAACCGCACGCTCGACGACCTGTTCGATGAGGTCGGGCAGATCGAGCGAAAGGCCCAGGAGGCGGCGCGACGTGACGGCCTGCGCGTCGGCTCGTGGACGCCTCCCCCCCGCCTGCTCCTGCTCAACAAGGCGGACAAGCTCGCCGACAACCGGGAGCTGCTCGTCTGGCAATCCAAGAGCCCCGGGGCGATCCCGCTCTGCGCCCTCCCGAACGAGGAGGGGCTCCCGCGAATGGGCGCCGAGGCGCTCATCGCGCGCGTCGAGTCCGCCGCCCGGGGGGAGATCGGCGTCTACGACATCACCGTCCCCCTCAGCGACGCGAGGACGATCCACACGATCGAGAACCGCGCCGAGGTCCTGGGGCGCGAGTACGAGGGGCAGAGCGTCACCCTGCGCGCGCGCATCGGGGCTCGCCAACTCGACCAGCTCCGGTCCGCGGGCGCCCGGCTCACGCTCGAGCCCGTCGCCGACGCGACGCCCGGCTGACTCCCTTACGCGCTCTTGGCGGGCGTGAACCCGTCGCACCTGCTGATCGGCGAAACCTTCAGATGACGCCCGGCGTTGTCCGGAAGCCCGCACGGCTCAAGCATGTCCTCCGGCGCCTCCCCCTTGATCCGGATCTGCACGATCTTGGGCTGGTCCGCCGGGGCGTTCTCACCGAAATGGGCGCACAGCCCGCACTGTCCATCATGGAGCGAGAGCATGGGATCTCCTTCCCGCGGCGGCCCGTCCGGCCCCGCTCCCTCCATGATGTGCTCCCGGGGCCCCGCGACAAGGGCAATTCGCCCCCTCGGACGCAGGTCATCCTGAGTCTCAGTCGCAGCGCTCCCCGACGCCCGAGAATGTCGCCCGCCACGCCCCGCCGGGCCCGGGCTGGACACCACGCCCCGACGCGCGGATACTTCTCGGCCCACCCGGCCGCCCGGGTGATCGCCACCTTAGCTCAGTTGGTAGAGCGGAGCTTTCGTAAAGCTCAGGTCGCTGGTTCGAGTCCAGTAGGTGGCTTTCACTACCCCCCGACGCCCGCTCGCAGGCGTTGGATGTTCTCCTGCATGCTGCTCAGGTAGTCCCCCTCCCCCTCCCCCGGGTTCTCCGCCGGGGAGAAGACGACGCTCGTGATTCCCGCCTGCTCCAGACGCTCTGCGCTCGCCTGCAGCGGGGGCCCCTCCCAGAGCAGCACGCCGCGCGTCCCCGGGCGAACGTGCGCCGCCACGTCCATCACGTCCTCGTCGGTCAGCTCGCCCTCCGGGTCCAGGTCGAGGCTCTCGACCTCCCACCCGTGCCGGCGTGAGAGGTAGTTGTACGCCGGGTGCGAGGCGATCAGGCTCACGCCCGCCGGGTCGATCTCGCTCAGTTGCGCATCGAGCAGACGCAGCTCGTCCCGCAGCGTCGCCAGGTTGGTCTCGAACGCCTCGGTGTGCTCCGGGAAGGCCTCCGACATCGCCTCGGTGATCCGCTCGGCCTGCTCGACCGCCAGCAGAGGGTCCACCCAGGTGTGCCCGTCGATCCCGTCGTGGGAGTGCTCCCCCGCGGGCCCGTGCGAGTGCGTCGAGGACTCGATCGTGATCAGCTCCACGCTCAGCTCGTCGCACGAATCGACGACCCGGGATCGCGGGAGTGCCGCCGTCGCCACCCACTTCTCCAGCTCGGCGCCGTTGACCACGATCAGGTCGGCCTCCTGGTAACGCCGGATCACCTCCGCCGAGGGTCTCCAGAAGATCGGGTCCTCCCCCTCCGGCAGGGGGCACTCGACCTCGACCAGCCCGCCGGCGAGACGCTCGGTGATCCAGGTCGTGGGATGGAACGTCGTCATCACCACGCGTTCCGCCTCGCCCGGCGAAGCCTCCACCGGATCAGCGCTCTCGGCGCACCCCGACACGAGCAGCCCCAGCGTCACTCCGGCGCACACGCCGATCATCCTTCCGAGCATCGATGCGTTCCTTTCACTAGACCAGTCCTGTCATGGAAGACACAAGCCACACCCCGAGCCAGACGAGCGAGAGCGCCACGCCCACGCCGAGCGCCAGGATGAGTCCGAGTTCGGCGCCGAACATCCCCGCCACCGCCCCGCGAGCGCACCCGATCTCCGTCAGCGTCCGGATCTCCTCCTCCCGCACACGGTAACTCAGCAAGCTGATGAGGCCAACGAGGGCGACCGTGGAGAGCCCCATCACGCCCGCCAGGGCGTCGAACACCAGGCGCACCCGAACCACGAAGGCCATCAGCTCGTCGATGACCGCCGCGGGCTCAACCGCCTGAAGATCCGGCGTGGCGTTGATCGCCGTGCGCAGGATGGTGGAGGTCTTCTCCGAGTTGGGGTAGACCAGAGCGCCGGTGATCGGCAGCTCGCTCCGGTCCGCGTGGATGTGGAAGGAGGCGGGGTCGGCGTCGGCCACGTCCTGCTCGGTCACGACCGCCCCGGAGAGCGCCACGTGCTCGTCGGTCTTCCCGATGAGCAGGTCCGGGCGGTCGATCGTCGTCGCCTCCTGGTGCCCGTGCGCGATCCCCTCGAGGAGCCAGGCGGTCTCCAGGTCCACGAAGATCGCGTCGTCATCGACCGATCCGCTCGGCGCGAGCACCCCCGAGACGCGCAGGCGGATCGAGGCGGGCGCCGTCAGCCCGTACGCCTCGACCTGGTCGGTCCCGAGCGTGTCCCCGGGCGCCAGCGCGAGGCGCTCGGCCGCTCCGGCGCCCACCACCGCTTCCCCGAGCGTGGCGAAGCTCGCCCCCCGCTCGACGCGCAGGCCCCGACGCTGCAGGTACTCGATCCCCGTCGCCACGACGGGCGCCCCCCGAGCCGTGAAACGCACGTGCACGGGCAGGGCCTCGACGCCGGGCCGAGCGTTGAGCGCGTCGAACGCGCCCAGGCTCATCGTCCCGGCCCGCCCGGGACGGAAATAGAGCGACGCGAAGACCAGATCGAACCGGCTGCCCTTGGCGCCCACGACGACGGGCGCCGTGCTCGCCCGCTCGTGCAGCGCGTCGTTGAACCGGGCGACGAGCACGCGGCTGGCGATCGGGAGGGCGAGCGCCACGCCGATGCAGGCGACCAGGATCGCCGATCGCCCGGCCCGGTGGCTCATGTGCCGCCACGCGAGGAAAAGCACCCCCATCACGAGCCCCCCCGCGAGCGCCCCAGGTCGATCACCCGGGAGAAGGCGTCGAGCAGCGCGTGGTCGTGGGTCACGAGCAGGACCGTCGCCCCGCTCGCCTCCGCCTCGCGCACGATCAGATCCACGGTCGCCCGCGAGCGGGCCGGATCCAGGTTCCCCGTCGGCTCATCACAGACGATCAGCCTCGGTCGGGTGACCAACGCCCGGCAGACGGCGACCCGCTGACGCTCCCCCTGGCTGAGGCGGTCGGGCTTGCGCTTGAGCAGCCCGCCGATGCCCAGCTCGTGCGCGAGCGTCCTGGCCCGATCACGGGCCGCCCGGTCGAGGCGCAACGCGCCGCTGACCCGGTAGGGCGCCAGGATGTTCTCCAGCGCGTTCAGGTAGTCCAGCAGCGCGAACTGCTGGAAGACCATCCCGACGCGCGACACGCGCAGGGCCCGACGACGCGCGTCGCTCACCTCGGTCAGCCGCTCCCCGTCGAGCGTGACCCGCCCCGCGTCGGGGACCAGGATCCCCGTGAGCAGGCGGAGGAGTGTGGACTTGCCGCATCCGCTCGGGCCGATGCAGGCGGTGTGCTCCCCCGGGCGGACCTCGACGCGATCCAGCTCGAGCGTGAACCGGTCGCCCCCGCCCGAGGGGTAGGTGTAGCGCAGCGACTCCCCCAGCAGCACGGGCTCGGGTTGGGTCGTCCTCTCGTCGGTCACGGGCAGAGCCTAGATGTCATCGCCGCCCAGCGACTCGATGATCGCCTCGATGTCGTTCGGGTCGGCGGCCTCCTGGCCCCCGGGGTCCAGCCTCGTCTGCTCGAGCACCTCGTGCCCGACGAACCGCCACCCCTTGTCCAGGCCCGCGATCTCGTACCGCGCCAGGTACTCGATCGTCCTCGTGTGCGAGTGTCCCCAGTGGTAGACCGTGCCGTCCACCCGCCACCGATGGGTCGCGTCGAACATCCACACCTCCTGCCCCCCCCCCCCCCCCCCCCCCCGGGGTGGGGGAGGCCCCCCCAGCGGGGACCTACCCCCCGTAGTACCCCCCCCCACCCCCCCCC
>JBITAG010000158.1:0-7639 GCA_044439985.1 Phycisphaerales bacterium JB059
GACATCGCCTCGGCCGCCTCGGCGAACTGCTCGGGGGGGGTGGGCTCGTCAAAGCTGACGCGCTCCCCCTCGCCCGTGAAGCGGAGCTTGGTGTATCCGCAGACAGGCGCCGCGGCGCGGAAGCGGTCGGGGTGTGCGGTGGCGAGCGCGATCGTGCCGTGCCCCCCCTGGCTCAGTCCGGTGATGCCCACGCGCTGCGGGTCGGCGCCGAACTCGGCGATCGCGAGATCGAGCATGCGCATCACGGCCTCGTCGTAGGTGTCCCAGTCGGTGTCGAAGACGGGCTTCTGGGGCATGACGATAACGAAAGGCCAGCGGTCGGCGTCCCAGAGCAGGGCGTTGGGCAGTCCGACGCCGAGGTTGCGCGATCCGTCCGTGCCGCACTCCCCGTACCCGTGCAGAAAGACGAGCGTCGGCGCGGGGCGTGAGCGGTCGAGGTCGCGCGGGACGTAGATCGTGCCCTTCACCGGGCCCTCCTCGCTCTGGACCTCCACGAAGTGGAACCCCGGCGTGGGGGATTGGGCGCGGGCGTGGGTGGCGCAGAACAGGGGCATGATCGAGAAGAGCGCGAGAACGAGGACGCGACGCATGGCGAACTCCTCAGGCGGACTCGCCCAGCACCGGGGCGGGCTTGACAACTTGACGCTCGGCGCGCACGCGTTCGTGCTCCAGGATGATCCGGACCGCCTCGTCCGGATCGTCGGTCATGTGGATCAGGTCCATGTCCTCGGGGGAGATGGTCCCCATGCCGAGGAGCGACTTGTCGATGAACGCCTTCATGGGCGCCCAGAACTCGCGCCCCATGATGATGATCGGGAAGTGCTCGATCTTGCCGGTCTGCATCAGCACCGCGGTCTCGAAGACCTCGTCGAGCGTGCCGAACCCGCCCGGCATCACGACGAACGCGTCGGAGTACTTCACGAGCATCACCTTGCGCACGAAGAAGTACCGGAACTCCACGAACTTGTCGAGGTACGCATTGGGCTTCTGCTCCATCGGAAGCTCGATGTTGCACCCGACGCTCAGCCCGCCCGCGGTCTTGGCGCCCCGGTTGGCCGCCTCCATGATCCCGGGCCCGCCCCCCGTCATGACCCCGTATCCCGCCCGGGCCAGCCGGTCCCCCACCTCCTGCGCCAGTCGGTAATACTCGTGGTCCTCGTCGAAGCGGGCCGAACCGAAGACCGTGACGCACCGACCGAGGAAGTGCAACTGTCGGAAGCCGCGGATGAACTCCATGAAGATCCGGATGGCCCGGCGCAGCTCGTCACGGCGCAGCTTCGGCCCGCCGAGGAGGGCGTGCTCGTCGCTGGGCGGGGGACGCTTGCCCCAGGCCTCTCGGGTCTGATCCGGAGGCAGCGCCGCATTCACGTCCGGGGCCTGGCGCCCCCTGTCACTTTCGGAGACCATGCCCGCAGCGTAGACGAAACGCCGCCCCCGGGGAGCGCCACCATGCGAGACTGGACCATTACGGGCAGCGAGGGCCTCGACCTGCTCGGCGTCACGGACACGCCCGACGCCGAGCCCCGGGGCGTTGCGATCATCGTCCATGGCTTCAAGGGCTACTTGGACTACGGCTTGTTCCCCTCGCTCGCGCGCCGCCTCGCCGAGGAGGGGTGGATCGCCCATCGCTTCAACCTCGCCCACTCCGGGATGACCCGGAACACCGCCACCTTCGAACGCCCCGATCTCTTCGCCCGCGACCGGTGGCGTCACCAAATCGAGGACGTGATGTCCGTCGTCGGCGCCGTCCGCGCCGGGCGGATCGAGGGGCGCGGTCTCCCCCTCGTCCTCATCGGGCACTCCCGTGGGGGCGCCACCTGCCTGCTCAGCGCGGGGCGCCACGCCGACGACCTCCCGGAGCTGTCCGCGGTCGTGACGATCAACGCCCCCGACGCCTGCTGTCGCATGAGCGCCGAGGATCAGGCGCGTCTGCTGCGCGAGGGGAGGATCGAGTCCCCCAGCGCGCGCACCGGGCAGGTCCTCACGATCGAGAAGGGCTGGCTCCAGGAGCAGCTCGATGATCTCGAGGCGCACGATGTCCTCGCCCAGGCGGGACGGATCCGGGTTCCGGCGTTGGTCCTCCACGCCGGCTCGGACCAGACGGTGTCGCCCGAGGCCGCGGTTTCCATCGCCGGCGCGCTGCGCCCCCCGGTCGAGCCCGTCCTGATCCCCGACGCCGACCATGTCCTGAACACCCCCAACCCGTGGCCCTCCACGGCCCCCCCACCCCCGCCGCTTGGGGAGGCCCTGGATCGATTGGCCTCGTTCTTGCGAGAGATCCCCCCGTCCCAGAACCGATAAAGAGAAAGTCCTCTCCCCGTGGGCTGGATCGGAGCCGGTCGGGACGGGAGGATTGTGTTGGCTGGATCCAAGGGCCCGCGGGGCACGAGACGACTGGCGGTCTCCATCAAGGGGGGGATCGCCCGGAGCAAGGCAAGGGTGAGTGTTCGTCGAATCATCATGTCGCTCGCCGTCGCGGGCGGCGTCGCGCCCGCGCTGGCTGGCGTCGAGTCGGCGATCTGCCTCCAGCCCGACGCGCTGCACGACCCCTCCGACGCGCCGACCCCTACGCCGGAGTTCGAGATCGCGAGCCTCCGCCTGGCGCCCGTGCGCATCACGCTGCACCACCGCCTCTGGGCGACGCCCGCGCCCGAGTCGCCCACCATCGACGCGCCCGAGCCCACGCTCAACGGGCAGTCGTCCGACCTCTCGCTCGAGGCCTCCCCGGAATCCGGCTGGCGTCTTGATCCGACCCTGGTGAACGTGGACGACGAACGACTCGCACGCGCGCTGCGCACTGAGTCGGACTCCCCCCTCGCCTTCGGTCCCTCCCTGCGCCTGCACTTCGATCGCCCCACCTCGCTGCGTGATGGGGGCATCGGGGGATCCAACACCTCACTCTCGAACACGCCAACCGAAGACCGCATCTACGGCTTCGAGAACAGCCAGGGGCAGTTCGACCTCTACGACATCAGCCTGCGCTGGAGCACCGTCCAGGCCGGGCCGGTCTCCTTCTCGCTCATCGGCGGGGTGAAGGCCGTCAGCACCGACGTGACCGAGGGCGTCGCCGAGTATGACGCCGGGGGGAACTACGTCTCCACGCGAGCCGAGGACGAATACCGCATGGTCCCCGTCCCCATCGTCGGCGGGAGCTTCCGCTGGGACGTGGACGACCGCTTCTACCTTGTGGGCACCGCCCAGACGCACACCATCCCGGACGGCAACACCCTGCTGGACCTGACGGCGGAGACGGGGATCGACTTCTCCCCCACCGTCGGCCTGCGTGCGGGATACACCTACGTGCGCACCGCCGTCGAGCTTGAGCAGTTCGACGCGAGGCTGAGCCAATCAGGCGTCTTCGCCCGGGTCGAGATCAGCTTCTGAGCCCGGGCCAGGCTCGGCGCGGGCCGGGCTCGGTGCGGGCCGGGCTTCAGGGACACCCGGCGCCGAACGCCCCCAGGAAGGCGACCACATCGCTGAAGTCGAAGACCCCGACCGGCGCCTCGAGGTCCGCCTCGGGCGACTCCGCCGCGAACGCAACCAGGAAGGCGGTCACGTCGGAGAAGTCCAGCGTGCCGAGGGGCTCGGCGAGGTCGGCCTCGTTGCACCCGCCGGAGGCGGGGACGATGGCGATGTCGTTGCACTCGACCGGCGGATAGAAGAACCCGTCCCCGCCGTCGATCTGGTCCCCGAAGGTCTGGCCCACGGCGTAGGACGAGCCGTCGGTGGAGAAGAGGTTGAGGGTCGTGAAGTAGTTGGGGAACTCGCCCTGACCGGTCGCGGCGTGGTACCCCTGGCCATCGCGTGACCAGTCGATGGTCATCCCCTGGCTGAAGCCCGTGTCCTGGGGGAGGCTGTACAGCTCGGTCATCACCAGGTCGGGGCCGGCGGTGTAGATCTTGTCCTCAAGCATGTCGTGCAGGTAGTAGACGCCGTTGGCATCGATCGCGAAGCCCATGCCGCGCTGGAACTCGGGCAGACCGGTGAACTCGCCGACCTCGGTGACCGCGCCCGTGGTGGTGTTGACGTGGAAGAGCTTGGTGTTGGTGATCTGGGAGCGGATGCCGTACATCTCACCATCGACCGGGTTGAAGGCCAGGTCCTCGAGGGTCTGGAGGGTGAAGCCGATGGGCGTGGCGGCGCCCGTGTTGATGTCGATCGAGTAGATGCCCGAGGCCGCGCCCCCGGTGCTCCGGAAGAAAGAGGCGCACGCGATGAGGTTTCCCTCGGCGTCGAAGTCCAGGCCGCCGAACCCGATGTTCGGCACGCCCGTCTGCCCGATCACGACGTAGTCGGCCGGGTTGTCCACGTCGAACATGATCAGGTCGTCCTGATCGGCGAGCGTGGAGAACAGCCCGTTGGTCGCGTAGGCGGTGGGCCCCGCGAGGGCGGCGCTGGCGAGCAGCGAGGGGGCGAGCAGAACAGCGAATCGGGTGGCGCGGCGCATGACGAGGGCTCCGTTCGTGGGGAAATGTCTTCTGGGTCGGCGCCCTGTTCGAGCCGGACGCCGGGAAGCCCGCGCCGGGCCTGGCCGGCCCGGCGCGGAAACTCGTCAGAGGAGAGACGAAGGCGAGGTTCAGCGCCGCCTGCGGGCGCCCGCGAGGAAGCCGAGGCCGAGAGCAGCCATCCCGGAGGGAGCGGGGATGGAACTCACGGTCATGTTGTCGAACAGGAGCCCCTGCCCGGCTCCGTTGGCGCCGGTCAGCTCCACGGTGGTGAAGGCGACGTCGCTTTCCCAGCCGATCCAGGTCCACTCGAGCGCCTCGGATGTGAAGGCGACCGTGTCGATGATCTCGCCCTCGCCGTCCTTGAACACCGCCGTCCCGCCACCGTTCAGGCCCACGGTGTTGACGTACCCGCCGAACTGGTGGAGTTCGGATTCAAACTCAAAGACGGCGGCGCCCGCGAGGCTGGCGCCGAACAGGTTCCCGCCCAACGGGAGCACCTCACCGGCCTGGCCAAAGAAGTTGAACGCGATCACGATCGTGTGCGCCAGCGAGTCGTCGAGGGTCGCGGTCCCGTTGAAGACGCTCAGGGGCGCCGGGTGGGCGCCAGGCGTGGCGACGTTCTCGAAGGTCTCGAAGGACTCGCCAAAGAACTCCCCGATGGCGTTGACGTCCGCCGCGGCGAGCCCGGTCACGCCGGCCAGGGCCAGCAGGGCTGTGGTCTGCTTGAACATGATGCTCTCCTTGGATCTCTCTCGGGGCAGGCCCCGCGTTCTTGGCTCTCTCCGGGCGAGAATACTGGGCCTGAACCCACACACAAGAGTTTACCAGTAAATTCGCCAGAAAATTCATATGAATCATGCCCCCGTCCGGGTAGGATCCAGAACCCACGCTAGAATCACCCCTTCCACGCCCCGTCGGGCCCGGAGCCCCGCTTGATCGTCAGCGAAGCCAGCACGGACGCCGCCCAGACCCCTTTCCCCACCCATGCCCGAACGGTGGTCCGTTCGGTGCGAGGCGCCTTCTCCGACCTCCTCGTGGCGATGGGCGCCGACCCGCGGGATCCCGCCTCCATCAGTGAGCGGGCCGGCCTGACCAAGACCCTCGCCTGGAAGTTCGCCAAGATCGTCCAGACGGACGACCCCGTGGTCGCCATCCACCACATGCCCGGCGCGACCGGCGTCAAGCTCCTGCTGCGCGGGGGCGAGCGGCGCGGGGTGAAGCCCGAACTGCTCGAGAGCGCCAGACAGGCCGCGCACGGGTTCGAACGGCTCATCGACATTCACTGCGGCGATCGGGCGACGCTGGAGGTCATGGGGACCGATCTGAGCCCGAGCGGGCGCCAGCAGCGCGACGAGCAGCACCGGAAGCTGCTCTACCAGGGCGCCAGCTACGTCTGGGGGGTGCAGGCCCGCGTGATCCTGAAGGTGGGCATCGTCGCCCCCGGCGCCCGCCCCGGACAGCTCGACTTCGCCTCCATCAACGGGCTCATCGACTTCCGGCGCCTGCGCCCCGATGTCTCCTGGGTGATGTCCTCCCGGCGCAGCCAGCACGACGACGGGACCGCGATGCGGACCGAGGCCTCCGAGGCGATCGACCCGAGGTCCGCCGGCCCCAACCAGGCGCCGCTCTTGCAGGACTTCTGTTCCGACTCGGCCCTCGACCTGCGCCGCGTCGTGCGCGGGGCGACCACGAGCTTCGAGCTGACGGAGGGACCGGTGGGCGCTACGGCGGCGCTCTCCTGCGTCTTCGGCGCGGTGCAGCGCGACCTGCCGTACATCGCGGAGCAACCGGGAGAACTGGGCGAGCACCGGGCCCGGTGCGACATCCCCGCCGAGCAGCTCGTGCTGGATTTCTTTGTGCACGAGTCCCTCTCGTTCGCGATCCCCCCGGAGGTGGTGCTCGAGAACGACGTGGGCTTCGAGACCCGCGAGGACCAGCGCCAGGGCCTGCTGCCGATGAGCGAGACGCTCCAGGACATCGGCGTGGGCCCCCTGGCGCCCGCGACCCCCGAGGCCCCCCGCTACCAGGACATGCTCGCCTACGCGTACGAACGCCTCGGCTGGGATCCGGCGCAGTTCCGCGGCTACCGCCTGCGCATCGCCTACCCGGCCTACCCCACCGCGTATGTGCTGCGCTACCCCCTGCCGACCGAGATCTAACCGGCGAGCAGCTCGCAGAGCACGTCGAGCCCGCGCTCGAGCTGATCCATGCGGGTCGCGTAGCTCAGGCGGAACCGATCGCTCCGCGTGCTGAAGACCGATCCCGGGATCACGAGCAGGTTGCGCTCCACGCACCGCTCCACGAACTGCGTGTCGCTGATCCCGAGCCGATCCGGGATGCGCGGGAAGGCGTAGAACGCCCCCCCCGGCGTGGGGACGTCGGTCAGGGGAGAGAGCCGTTCGACGACCAGGTCGCGCCGACGCTGGTACTCACGCACCAGGTCACTCATGTCCACGTCGAAGCAGGCGCTCACCCCGTGCTGGAACGCGCTCGGCGCGCACACGAAGGTGTACTGCTGAATCTTCGCCATCTCGGCGATCAGGGCGCGCGGGCCCGCGGCGTACCCGAGGCGCCACCCCGTGCACGCGTAGGTCTTCCCGAACCCACGGATGAGCAGCACGTCCTCGTGGGCGCCGGGGAGACGCGCCGGGCTCGGACAGCGTGCCAGCGCCGGGTCCCCCGCCGCCCGGTCGGTGGCGAACTCCGGGTAGGTGAACTCGTCGTAGATCTCGTCCGAGATGAGCAGGACACCCCGCGAGCGGCACAGCTCGAGCAGGTCGCGGCACTCCTCGGGCGTGCTCACCACGCCGCAGGGGTTCGAGGGGCTGTTGAGCAGGACCAGCTTGGTGCGCTCGGTGATGAGCGGTTCGACGCGTTCGGCGGTCAGGCGGAGGTCCTCCCCGGTGTCACAGAGGACGGGCTTGGCGCCCGCGAGCGTGCAGAGGTGCGGGTAGGCGACAAAGTACGGGTCGGGGATGATCGCCTCGTCGCCCGGGTTGAGCAGGGCGGCGAAGGCGAGGGAGAGCGCGCCGGAGGTGCCGGTGGTGACGAGGGTGCTGGGCTGGCCGGGCTCGGCCGAGCCCGCGGGGCGCGCGTCCCACCCCCCATCCATCGCCAGCCACTCGTTTTTCTGATACTGGGGGGCGGGCCCGCCCGCGGGCGGGGGGTAACCCGTCTGTTAGGGGTCGATC
>JBITAG010000159.1:0-6943 GCA_044439985.1 Phycisphaerales bacterium JB059
ATCGTGGTCCACACCCCCGACGCGACGCTGGTGATGCCGGCGGACAGGGCGCAGGATCTGAAGAAGCTGCACGAGAGGCTCGACGAGGGCCTCAAGTAACCCCGTGCGTTACCTCGCCATCGATCTGGGTGACAAGCGGACCGGGCTGGCGCTCGGAGACGCGGTGATGAAGATCGCCTCGCCCGTGGGGGTGATCGAGGTCCCCATCGACCGGCGCGAGGGGGCGGAGCTGATCGACGCGATCGCCCGGGCCTGTGACGAGCAGCTCGGGCCGTCCGGCGAGCTGGTGATGGGTCTGCCCCTGAACATGGACGGCTCCGAAGGGCCCCGGGCGAAGATCGTCCGGGCCTTCGCCGAGCGTGTCAGCGAGCGGACCGGTCGGACGGTTCACCTCCAGGACGAGCGCCGGACGAGCCTGCGGGCCGACGAACAGATGGCCCGGAGCGGGCTGACGCACGGGCAGAAGAAGGCCCGGCGGGACGCGATCGCCGCCGCCGGGTTCCTGCAGGACTTCCTCGACGCCCTGAGCCGCCCCGGGTCGGCATGACGCGAACGGGAACGCCCCGGCGTCGTAGGCTTTGCAGAAGGGCGCCGGGTCCGCAACGCGGCGGGCGACCGCCGATAGACGCTCAGAGACCCACGGAGGGATGACGATGATCCGACACGCGCTGGCATGGCTCGGGGCTCTGGCGATCGGGGCGACCGCGCCCGCGCAGGAGACCGCCCGCTTCGAGAACGCCGACGAGCTGCTCGTGGCGCTCGAGACGGCCGACGAGGGCGTCACCACCCTGCGCTGCAACATCGTCCACACCAAGCTCTTCGCCCTCGCGGGGGATTACCAGCAGCGGCGCGGCGCGTTGGTCTACGCCACCGACCCCCGCCAGCGCTTCTCCATCCACTTCGACGCGATGATCCTCGACGGACGCGTCTACGACTCCGAGAAGCAGTACATCTTCGACGGGGAGTGGCTGGTCGAGAAGTTCCCGACGGACCGGGAGTTCGTCAAGACCCGCATCGTCGCGCCCGGGGAGGCCTTCGACCCCCTGCGCATCGGTGAGGGTCCCTTCCCCGTCCCCATCGGGCAGAAGCGTGAGGAGATCCTCGAACGCTTCGAGGCCCAGCTCGCCGACGCGGGGGAGGGGCTCGAGGACGAGGCCTTCGACTCCGCCCGGCGCGCCGCGATCGGGAGCGACTGGATCCAGCTCCACCTCACCCCCACGCCCGAGTTCGCCGAGGAGACGGACCTGACCGACGTGCGGGTCTGGTACGACCCGGGCGATCTGCTCCCGCGCATGGCCAAGACGACCAACGCGATCGGGGACGAGTCCCTCGTGCTCCTCTTCTCCCTGGTCAAGAACGAGCCGACGGGGGAGGCGGAGTTCAGCGTCGAGGCCCCCGGCGAAGACGAAGGGTGGAACGTGACGCTGCGCGATCGGACGGGCGTGCAGGCGCAAATCGAGGTCACGCCGTGAGGGTGACGCGCCTCCGCGCCGCCGCCTTCGCCTTGGCGCTGACCCCCCTCGGGCTCGCCCAGGAGGGAGGACGCCCGGCGCTCCCCCCCGTTGAACTCTCTCCCGCGGCCCAGTCCCGCCTCGACGCCCCCTACCTGAGCGAGGAGGAGCAGCGGGCGCTGCGCCTCTACCACGGCGTCTGGACCGACGCGGACCTGGTCACCCCCGCGGACCGCGCCCGGGCGGCGCTCGTGCTCGGTCTGGTGGACCACCCCGCCCTCGACGACGAAGAGGCCGACCCCCTCGACCGCGCCAAGGCCCTGCTCGGGCGTGGCGACCCGGAGGCCGCGCTGCGCACGCTCGAGGGGCGCAGCGAGATGCGCGCTGTCCGACTGCGCGCCGAGGCCCTGATGACGCTGGGGCGATTCGACGAGGCGGACGCCGCCGTGGAGCCCGTCGTCGATCGGATGATCCGCGCCCGCCTCGACTCGGCCCGGGACGTGAGCGAGGGTGTGCGCGCCCTGATGGTGCGGGCCCGGGTGCGCGGCTCGCAGGGCGCCGGGGGGAGCGACTTCCGCCAGATGCTCCAGATCCTCTCGAAGGCGCGCGACGAACTCGACCGCCTCTCCTGGGAGGTGCGCGTGACCGAGGCGGAGCTGCTCTACGAGAAGCACAACAACCAGGAGGCCCGCGCCGCGGCGCTGGAAGCCCTGCGCCTCAACCCGCGCTGCGCCCGCGCGTGGCGGGTCCTCGGCGAGGTGGGCGTGGACGGGTTCGCCTTCGACGCCGCCAACGCCGTCGCCCGCCGGCTTGACGCGATGAGCGCTCCCGCGGGCGTGCTGAACCGCGCGCGATCCTTCAGCCCGGAGGCGGCCCTGATCCGTTCGCGCGCCCGCCTGCGCCAGCGCGATCCCGAAGGCGCCGAGCGGGCGCTCGATGAACTCCTGCTCGCGATGCCCGAGCACCGCGAGGCGCTCGCGCTCCAGGCGGCCAGCGCCGCCGTCGCCTTCCGGTACGCCTCCGTCGATCGGGCGCTCGAGAAGATCGAGCGTCTCAGCCCCGGCGCCCCCGACGCCCTCTTCCAGGTCGGGCGGGCGCTGGCCGAGTCGCGCCAGTACGAGGCGAGCGCCGGGTACCTCGAACGCGCGATCGAGCGTCTGCCCAACTGGTCGGCGCCCCTGATCGAGCTGGGTCTGCTCGAGGTCCAGTCGGGGCGGGACGATCGCGCGCGACGCTGGCTGGCGCGGGCCGTCGAACTCGACCCCTTCAACGTCCGCGCCGTGAACTCCCTCAAGCTCGTCACGGACCTGCGCCAGTTCGAAACCGTCGAGAGCGAGCACTTCATCGTGCGATATCGCCCCGGGGTGGACCGGATCATGGCCCGCGAGATGCTCCCCGTCCTCGAACGCGCGCACCAACGCGTCGCGGGCGCCGAGCGCGGCGGGCTCGACCACGAGCCGGACCGCAAGACGCTCATCGAGCTGATGCCCGACCACGCCTGGTTCAGTGTCCGCATCACGGGCATGACCGAGATCCACACCATGGCCGCGAGCACCGGTCCGGTCATCGCGATGGAAGCCCCCCGGGAAGGGAAGGGGCAGACCGCCGGGCAGTACGACTGGGCCCGCGTCGTGCAGCACGAGTACACCCACACCGTCTCCCTCTCGCGCACGAACAACCGGATCCCCCACTGGTTCACCGAGGCGGTGAGTGTCTTCATGGAGGACGCCCCCCGCAGCGAGGGAACCTGGGGGCTGCTGCTGGGCGCGTACCAAGCCGGAACGCTCTTCGACCTGGAGGAGATCAACCTCGCCTTCGTGCGTCCGAAGAAGCCCACCGACCGGAGCCAGGCGTACGCGCAGGGCCACTGGATGTACCAGTTCATCGTGGACCGCTGGGGGGCTGACGCGCCCCTGCGCCTGATGGACCGGTACGCCGCGGGGGAGCGCGAGGCCTCCGCCTTCGAGACCGTCCTCGGGCTCGATTCCCAGGGCTTCCTCGAAGCCTTCACGCGGTGGGCCCGTCAGGACCTGGTCGACCACGGGCTGCTCCTCCCCGAGGGCGTCCCGAGCGTGCCCGAGATGCTCAAGCAGGACCGCGCCGCCTCCCCGGGCGAGAACATCCGCCCCGATGAGGCGTTCGTCACCCGCTGGCTCGAGCGCCACCCCGGGCACCCGGAGCTGCTGCGCCTGCGCCTGGCGCAGACGCGCGCCGCCGCGCAGAGCGACCTCGACCCCATCCTGATCGAACCGCTGGAGGCGTACGCCGCGGCCCGCCCGGTCGCCGAGGAGCCCCACCGCCTCCTCGCCCGGATCTACCTGTCCAGCGAGGAGCACGCGACGCGCCGGGAGGCGATCGAGCACCTGGAGTTTCTCGACGCGCGCGAGCAGCGCAGCGCGGCGTACGCGATCGAGCTTGCCCGCCTCTACGCCGCCGACGCGCAGTGGGACCGGGCCACCGCCAAGGCCGAGCGGGCCAACACCATCGCCCCCTTCGACGCCGATGTGCGCGAGCTGGCGGCCCGGATCGCTATCAAGAGCGGACGACTGACCGATGCCGAGCGCCACATCGAGGCGCTCACGCTCCTCGAGCCGGACCGGGAGCTGCACCAACGCCGGCTCGAGGCGATCCGCACGATGATCTCCAAGGCGGGGTAGGCCCCGGGGGCGATCACGCCGCGTTGTTCTCGGCGTCGTGCGGGGCGGGCTCACCCCGCCCCTTCGCCCGCTCACCCTCGTCCACGCCGGAGCGTGCCCGGGGCTCGTCGTTGGCGGGCCAGCCGGTCCAGTCCAGGAACCGCTGGCGCAGGTGCTCGGCGATCTCCGCCCCCGTCAGATCGGTGCGGGAGTAATCGATGATCTCGTGGGCCGTCACACTCGACGAACTCCGGCGCCACAGGCTCGCCCACGCGGGGTCGACCTGCGGCGTGCCGTCGATCACGAGCGGGAGCACCGGCGCTTTCGAGCGATGGATCATCAGCCCGACCCCCCGACGGAAGGGGCGGATCTGACGGGGCGGACGCTCGAGCGAACCCTCGGGAAAGATCCCGATCACCCCGCCCCGTTCCAGATGACGCAGAGCCTCGCGCACCGCGCTCCGGTCCCGCCCGGAACGGGAGACGAAGATCACGTTCTGCCACTTCCAGAACCACTCCAGCCGCCGGACGCGCATGTCCTGAGCCATCACCCAGCGGATGTGGAAGGGACAGGCCGCCGCGATCAGGATCGGGTCCACGCCCGCCGTGTGGTTCGCCAGCACGATGAGCGGCCCCGGGTCGCGGTCCGTGGGGATGAACCCGCGGCCCTGGATGGAGAGGCGGTGGAAGAACCGTGTATACGCCCGCCCAAATACATGCAGAGCGATGTCATGCGGCGTCCGGGCCGGCGTTCGACGGACGGTCCAGAGCAGACCGGTCACCAAGAACGCCGCCCCCGCGAGACCCAGGCTGATCAGAACCCATGGCGGCACAGCGGAATATGTTAGCACCTACAAAGATCCCAGACACCCAATCTCCCCCTTTTCATCACGAATCGGGCGGGGGGCGCCCCGAACGGGACCTAAACTTCCGCGATGTCGGATCTCTGGGCAGGCAAGCGGGACGAGGCGCGTCAACGGGTCGAACCGCTGGCGGTCCGGATGCGCCCCCGGACCCTTGAGGAGGTCGTCGGGCAGGAGCAGATCCTCGGGGAGGGACGACTCCTCCGGCGGATGATCGACGCCGACGCGGTGATGAGCCTCATCCTCCACGGCCCCCCGGGCACGGGGAAGACCACCCTCGCGGAGGTGATCGCGAACCACACCAAACGCCGGTTCGTGCGGGAGAACGCCGCGAGCGTGGGCGTGAAGCGGATCCGGGAGATCATCGACGACGCGGACCGTCGCCTGGGCGAGAGCGGACGGCGCACCATCCTCTTCCTCGACGAGATCCACCGGTTCACCAAGAGCCAGCAGGACGTGCTGCTGGGGGACGTCGAGCGCGGGCTGATCACCCTCATCGGTGCGACGACGGAAAACCCCCTCTTCAGCGTGAACAGCGCCCTCATCAGTCGGTCCACGCTCTTCCGGGTCGAGGCCCTCAGCGAGGACGAGATCGTGCAGGTGCTGCAACGCGCGATCGACGATCCCGAACGAGGGTACGGCGGGCAGGGCGTCCGCGCGACCGACGCCGCCCTGCGGGTCTGGGCGATCAAGAGCGAGGGCGACGCCCGGCGGGCGCTCACCGCGCTCGAGGTCGCGGTCGCCTCGTCACGAAAGGAACGCGATGCCCCTGGACGATCTGACGGAGAACGCGCTGGCGATCGTGTCGGGGGCGCTGGGCCTGGTGGTGGACGTGATCCTGCTGCGCTGGCTGTGGGAGGACGCGACGTCCCGGGCGGAGCGCAAGAGCCGTCGATCGAGATAGACGAGCGGCTCGCGGAGGACTCCATCCAGGCCAAGGTCGCGGCGTACGGGGAGGACGGGCATTACGACGCGATCAGCGCGATGATCAAGTCCGTGCGCGGGAGCGATCCGGACGCGGCCCTCTACTGGATCGCCCGGATGCTCGACGCGGGGGAAGACCCCCGATTCATCGCTCGGCGCCTGGCGATCCTCGCCAGCGAGGATGTGGGCAACGCCGACCCGCGGGCGATGGTGATCGCCAACAGCGGGTGGGAGCTGGTCGAGCGGATCGGGATGCCCGAGGCGCGCATCACGCTCGGGCAGCTGGCGACGTACCTCGCCCTCGCGCCCAAGTCGAACGCGGCGTACCGGGCGATCGACGCGGCGTTGAAGGACGTCGCGGAGGGGCGAGTGCGCCCGGTCCCGATGTTTCTGCGCGACAAGAACTCCTCCCCCACCGCCGGCGACGGGGGCGCGGGCACTCGCGTGCGCGACCTGGGGGGGGAGTCGTACGAGTACTCGCACAACGACGAGGACGGCGTGACCGGGCAGGACTACCTGGGCGTGCCCCGGACGTACTACGAGCCCAAGGAGTCGGGCGCGGAACGCGCGCTCGGCGAACGCCTGCGCGAGATCCGCGCGATCCGGGCGCGCAAGCGGAAGGGATCAGAGACGTGAACGGGGCGGCGTCGGACAAGGGGGCGCTGCGACGGATGATGCTCGCCCGCCTGGCCTCCTTCGATCCGGGGGATCTGGCGAGGTGGTCGGCGTTGATCGTCGAGGCGATCGCGTCGAGCGAGGCGTGGAACGACGCTCGGGGGGTGCTCCAGTTTCTCGCCGACGAGCGAGAGCCGAACCTGGACCCGCTCGTCGGTCGGGGGTGGCGGGCTGGCAAGCGGGTGGGGGCGCCCCGGATGGACTGGAACGCGGGGAGGATGCGGGGCGTGGAGCTTGGCTCGGTCGAGCGGGTGGAGGTTCGTCGGCACGGGATCCGCGAGCCGCTGGAGGGCGCCTCGATGGCGCCCGGCGCGATCGATCTGGTGCTCGTCCCGGGGGTGGCGTTCGACGCGCGGGGCGGGCGCCTGGGGCGGGGGGCGGGGTTCTACGACCGG
>JBITAG010000160.1:0-8801 GCA_044439985.1 Phycisphaerales bacterium JB059
AGAACCTGATGAAGATCACGCGGGACTCCGGTTCCGGGACGCGCAACGCGTTCATGAACGGGATCAGCCTCGACCCCTCGTGGGGTGTCGGCGAGAACATCGGCGTCCGCACCACCAGCAGCGCCAACGACCGTCTCGGCCCGGACTTCCAGCCCTCCAACAAGGGCGGGTCCAGCCGCGTCGAGGGGACGGCCAAGAACCACCGTCTCGCCGTCGGGCACACCGGCGCTGAGCGCGGCGTCTCCTCGGGCTGGATCATCAATGATGAGCTGGACGTGCTCGGGATCATCTCCGATCTCAAGGGTGGCGTCGTGGCGGCCCGCCCCACCGAGACTTCCACCAACGACGGCGGCCCGAACGGGTACAACGTCGCGGGGACCGGCGGCATCACCCTCCGGGGTGATTACCGCGCCCTGCCGGCGGCGCTCGGCGGCTGGGGCTGGGATCCCTCCGAGGCGGGGCCCGTGCCCAGCTCGTTCGGCCCTCCCCCCCAGAACCAGCAGGCGGGCGCCTACTTCAACAACATCCGTCGGTCGGTCGCGGCGTTCGTGGACGTGCCCGGTGATGACGAGAACTTCTTCATGCCCGGCGAGCGTCTGGCGACCCAGCTGCTGCTCACCGCCTCGCCCGACTTCGTCTCCGAGGTCAACCCCTCCAGCCCGAACCAGCCCATCCCGCTGGTCTCCAACCCCGACCTGAACCTCAACGTCCAGGATTTCTCCCTGAACGATCCGGGCAACTTCCTCGCCAACAGCGCCTACGACGCCTTCGACCACGCCGCCAACGGTCTGGTCCCGACCCGCACCACGGGCGTGGTCTATTCCGACGGCGTCTCGGGGGGATCGAACTACATCGACCAGGCCGGCAACCCGGTCGTGTACGGCACGCCCCTGCTGCGTCGCAACCGGATCGCGTACGACTTCAACGGCGACGGCCTGCGCACCGAAGCGGACGCGATGGACATGCTCCGGGCCTTCCAGGAGCGTGACGGGGGCGCCGCCTGGGTGGCCCCCGCCGGGTCGGGCGCCCTGCTCGACACCGACGGCGACGGCATGCCCGACGGGATCAGCGCTCCGGGCGCTGACGCGGTCATCGAGATCCTGGGCGACGGTGACGGGGACGGCTCCTTCACCGCCGCGGACGTCCGCTACTGGGCGGACGGCCTCGTGATGGTGGACAACGGGCTGGACGTCCTGCCCGTGCAGGGATCGGACACCGACGCGGACGGCGCCATCGACACGTTCACGGTGGGCGACGGCTCCACCGACGCGACCCTGGACCGCGCCGCCGGTTTCGAGGCGATCGACAACGCCTGGATGTCCCTCACCGGAAGCAAAAACTTCTTCGGGACCGTCATCGGCGAAGGCTCCATGCCCTACGTGACGGGCGCGTCTCGCGCAGACGTCGCCGGGTCCGGCGGCACGACCCGGGGCTTCGCCCCCGTCGGCGCCGACGGCGTCGTCGATCAGCAGGACATCGACTACATCCTCGCCAACTTCGGTGACTGGCAGGACCTCGCGCAGGCGGTCAACATCGACCTCTCCTGCGACATGAACGGCGACCTGGTCATCGATCAGGCCGACGTGGACTACGTGCAGGGCCTGCTGGGCGGCGCCGGCTGCAACGACGCCGACCTCGCCGAGCCCTTCGGGACGCTCGACTTCTCCGACGTGCTCGGCTTCCTGACCGCCTTCGGCGCGATGGATTCGGCCGCGGACATCGCCGAGCCCTTCGGGACGTTTGACTTCTCCGACGTGCTCAGCTTCCTGACCGCGTTCGGCGCCGGCTGCCCGTGACCCGGTGAGCCCGGACGATCGGGCTGGAATCTGAAACCCAATCGCCGGCCCGCGACCCTTCCGGTCGCGGGTCGGCTTTCGTTTTGGCGCCTAGTCGTCGGGGATCGCCCGCTGGTCCGATTCGTCCAGGTCACGCCGGGGTGGGGGCCACCGCTGCGCGCCCGAGGCGATGGCGTTCAGGGTCGCCTCGGGGAGCAGCTCCACCTCGAAGTGGAAGTGGATCGGCTCGACGAAGGTCCCCGGTGTCTGCGACTTCCAGGGGTCGAGCTGGTGGCGGAGCAGGGCGTAGGAGAACTCCCCCTCCAGGGTGATCGAACCGTCCGCCTCCGTCCGCGCCCGGATGCTGGCCTCCCGGGCGAGCACGCCGGGGCGGGCATCCACGCCCGGGGTGATCCGGTCGTTGAGCAGTTCGGTCTCGCTGTAGAGATTGAACTGCTCGCGGGCGTCGTCCGGGATGGCGCACTCCGCCAGATCGGTGAGGGAGAACTTGAGGTGCTGAACGACCGACTCGAGGCGCGGACCGGCCGGCTGGTTGACGCGCACGCCGCGCATCTGGAAGTGGATCTGTGCGCCAGCCGGGATGTCGCGGAAGAAGGGGGCGGTCGGGTCGGCCTTGTAGAAGCCGACGCGGACGATCAGCCCATCGGGGTGTCCGGCGCTCTTGCTCAGGCGCGTGCCCCCGATGGCGGCGAAGACCTCGATGTTCTCGCCGAGGCGTTCGCGCCCGGCGTCCCCGGTGTAGGACGCGACACGTTCGAGCCGCACGCGCTCCCCCCCGCGGGTGGTCCATGCGAGGGCGACCGTGGGCGGCGAGGCCAGGTCGGGGAGGAGGAGGCGGGTGGATCCCGGCGTCGGGGCGGAGGCCGGCGAGGGGTCGTCCGGCGGAACAGACGGGGGCGAAGCGCCCGCCAGGAGGATCAGGAGCAAGGAAACGGAGCGGGGGAGGGGTCCCATACCCGCGATTGTTCGGCCCCTGGAGGTGGACAGTTCGCCTGGCCGGCGAGAGGATGCGGAAACCCCTCGGCCGGAGGGGCGTATTCGTTGTAGCCTGCTCTCGCGGGTACGTTTCCCCCCACCCGCTCGGCTGCTCGCCCCCAACGAAAGGTGATTCGGTATGTATCAGGGTTCTCGGACGTCGATCGCTCTCCATCTGGTCGCCACTTGCGGGGTTCTGGGGGGCCTGGCCTCTTCTTCGCTCGGGCACGACGAGGACTGGCGCAAGCTCGTGGACAAGCAGCCGCCCGTCTTTGGGCCGATCTGGACGGCGGATCGGGCGGATCAGAGCGTCGATGGGGCGGACCCGCGGGGGCTCTTTGACGCGAGCGGCGTGACGCTGCTGGCGAACATCCCCATCAACAACTTCGCCGGCAGCCACGTCGATGCGAACGACTGCTGGGGGTACGTGACCGACTCGGGGCGTGAGATCGCGATCATGGGCCTGGAAGCGGGGTTCGGGATCGTGGACATCACCAACCCGACCAGCCCGGTGATCCTGAGCACGGTCCCCGGGCCGTCGAGCCTCTGGCATGACGTGAAGGTGATCGGCGACTACGCGTACGGGGTCTCGGACCAGACGGGCGTGGGCGTGCAGATCATGGATCTGTCGGACGCGGACAACGGGAACATCCGATTCGTGGGGAACACCACGGCGGGCGGCTTTTCGACGGCCCACAACATCGTCGCGAACCCGGAATCGGGTCGGTTGTTCATCGTGGGTGGGAACGTGGGCAACGGGGGTCTGGTGGAGCTGGACCTGAGCAACCCCGAGTCGCCGCAGATCGCCGGGGCGTGGACGCAGTTCTACATCCACGACGCGCAGGTGGTCAGCTACACCGAGGGGCCGTTCGCGGGGCGTGAGATCGCGTTCTGCAACTCGGGGCTCGACGGGGGATTCACGAGCACGGGCCTGCGGATCGTAGACGTCACGGACCCGAACAACTTTTTCACGGTGTCGACGCTGTTCTACTCCACGCCGAGCTATTCGCACCAGGGGTGGCTCTCCCCCGACAGGCGGTACTTCTACCTGAACGACGAGCTGGACGAGAACGACGGGCGAGTCTCGACGACGACGACGCGCATCATCGACGTCTCGGACATCAACAACCCCTTCCAGGCGGGCACCTTCACCACGGGGCTGGGCTCGATCGACCACAACCTGTACACGCGGGACGAGCTGATCTTTGAGTCCAACTACCGCACGGGCCTTCGGATCTTCGACGCCTCGGACCCCCTCAACCCCGTCGAGGTCGCGTACTTCGACACGCACCCGGGCTCGAACGGGCTGGGGTTCAACGGCGCCTGGAGCAACTTCCCCTTCTTCCCCTCGGGCAACGTGATCGTCTCCGACATCGAGCGTGGGCTCTTCGTCCTCGACGTGGACGCCCTGAACGACCGCCTGGTCGTCAGCGTCGCCAGCGAGCTGCCCGCCGCCTTCCCCCCCGCGGGCGGCGAAGAGATCACGATCGAGATCGAGGAACTCGGTCTGAGCGTCGATCCGGGCCGGGTCAAGCTGCACGTCATCGCCGGCGGTCCGGAGGTCGAGGCGCCCGGCACGAACAACCTGGACGGGACGTGGTCCTTCCTGACCCCCCCCGTCGCGTGCGGGAGTGACGCCACGTACTGGTTCACCGTCGAGTCCACCACGGGCGAGGTCTACACCCTCCCGGCGGACTTCCCCGCCTCTCAGTTCTCCGCCCCGATCGCGAGCAGCGCGGCGGTCGCGTTCGAGGACAACTTCCAGACCAACATGGGGTGGAGCGTCTCGGGCAACGCCAGCGACGGGCAGTGGAACCGGGGCGTGCCCGTGGGCGGGGGCGACCGGGGCGATCCCCCGTCCGACTTCGACGGTTCGGGTCAGTGCTACCTGACCGACAACGTGGACGGCAACTCCGACGTGGACAGCGGCTCGACGACCCTCACCAGTCCGGCGATGGACGCCACGGGCGGCGAGGCGGTCCTCAGCTACGCGCGGTGGTTCTCGAACACCGCCGGGGGCTCCCCCAACGAGGACACGATGGTGGTTGAGATCTCGAACAACAACGGCTCGACCTGGCAGAACCTGGAGACCGTCGGGCCCGGGGGCGCCGAGGTGAGCGGCGGGTGGTACGAGAAGCAGTTCGTCATCAATGACCTCTTCGCCACGCCCTCCAGTCAGGTGCGCGTTCGGTTCACCGCCAACGACACGGGGTCGGGCTCCGTGGTCGAGGCGGGCGTGGACGCGGTGAAGATCACCGTGCTGAACTGCGAGGACGCCCCGGACTGCCCGGCCGACCTGGCGGCTCCCTTTGGGACCCTGGACTTCTCCGACGTGGTCGCCTTCCTGGGCGCGTTCGGGTCCAGCGACAGCGCGGCCGATCTGGCGCCCCCCTTCGGAACGTTGGACTTCTCCGACGTGGTCGCCTTCCTGGCCTCGTTCGGGTCGGGGTGCCCCTGATCCTGCATATGCACCCGGGCTCTCGGACGCTTCGGGTCGTGCGTTTTGGAGTGATTCTCAGGAGGGCGGTCCGGCGCCCCTTCATGTGAGAGATTCCCTTGGGTTTTGTGGAACCTCGCGGTAGGCTCAGAGCGCCGTGGGGTCAACGCGATTCTGTGTTGCGCGCATCCCCGGCTCGTGTTCTCGGACACGAAACACTAGGTAGAGAGCGATACACGGGGATTCATCGATGAAGAGCACACGAAACGGCATGGTGGCGTGCGCGGTCGCGTTGGCGGCTGGGCTCAGCGCCACCGCAACGAGCGCGAGCGCCCAGGAGGCGGGGTACATCTACCGGCTTCACAACCCGGACGGGAGCGTGACCCCGGTCGCGCCGCGCGGGACCCACTCGGTCGCCCGCCAGTGGAACGAGGTCCTGCTCGAGGCGATCCGGCACGACAAGGCCCGTCCCACGGTGCACGGCCGGAACCTGTTCCACATCTCCGCGGCGATGTGGGACGCCTGGGCCGCGTACGACAGCGTCGCGGATCAGGTCTTCCACTCCGAACGCCAGGTCGCGGTCGATCTCCAGGCCGCCCGCGAGGAGGCCATCAGCTACGCGGCGTACCGGCTGCTGATCCATCGGTTCACCCCCTCCGTCGGCGCGGCGGACTCGATCCCCCTGATCGAAGCCCAGATGGCCAGCCTCGGGTACGACCCGATGAACACCTCCGTCGTGGGCGACACACCCGCGGCGTTGGGAAACCGCATCGCGGCGACGATCATCAGCCACGGGCTCTCGGACGGCGCCAACGAGGCGAACGACTACGCGAACCAGTACTACAGCGCGGTCAACTCGCCTCTGTTCCCCGACTTCCCGGGCAACCCGGACATCACGGACCCGAATCGGTGGCAGCCGCTGGCGATCGAGTTCTTCGTGGACCAGTCCGGCAACCCGATCCCGCTCGGCTCGCTCGAGTTCCTCAGCCCCGAGTGGGGGCACGTCTCGGGCTTCGCCCTCCACGAAGAGGACAAGACCGACCACACCCGCGACGGTGATCCCTACCCGGTCTACCACGATCCCGGTCCTCCCCCGCTCTTCAACGGCGTGGGCGATGACTACTACCGCTGGGGGAACGAGATGGTCGCCGTCTGGTCGAGCCACCTCGACCCGACCCCCGGGCTGCCCGGCGGGACGATGATCGACATCTCACCCAACAACTTCGGCAACAGCGTCCTCCCGGGCGTGAACGACTGGATGTCGTACTACGACTTCTTGAACGGGGGCGACTGGGGCGAGGGGTGGGACACCAACCCGGCCACCGGGGCGCCCTACGCGCCCCAGATGGTGCCGCTGGGCGACTACGCCCGCATTCTCGCGGAGTTCTGGGCCGACGGCCCCGACTCGGAGACCCCCCCCGGGCACTGGTTCACGATTCTCAACTACGTCAACGACCATCCTCTCTTCGAGAAGCGTCTCGGCGGGGAGGGTCCCATCCTGGATGATCTGGAGTGGGACGTGAAGGCGTACCTGGCGCTGGGCGGCATGATGCACGACATCGCCGTCACCGCGTGGGGCTGCAAGGGCTGGTACGACTACGTGCGTCCCATCAGCGCCCTGCGCTTCCTGGGCGACAACGGGCAGCGGTCCGATCCGCTGCTGCCGAACTACAACCCGGACGGCATCACGCTCCACCCCGGGGTGATCGAGGTCTGCACCGCGGACTCCACCGCGCCCGGTCAGCGCCATGAGCATCTGGCCGGCAACGAGGGCAAGATCGTGGTCCTCGCCTGGCGCGGGCCCGACTTCATCACGGATGAAGAGACCGACGTGGCGGGCGTGGACTGGATCCTGCTCGAGAACTGGTGGCCCTACCAGCGTCCCTCGTTCGTCACGCCCCCCTTCGCCGGGTACGTCTCGGGACACTCCACCTTCTCGCGTGGGGCCTCGGAACTCATGACCTGGATGACCGGGAGCGAGTTCTTCCCGGGCGGCATGGGTGAGTTCTTCGCGCCCCAGAACGAGTTCCTCGTCTTCGAGGACGGGCCGAGCATGGACGTCACCCTTCAGTGGGCGACCTACCGCGACGCCTCTGACCAGACCTCGCTCTCGCGGATCTGGGGCGGCATCCACCCGCCGGCGGACGACCTCCCCGGACGCCACATGGGCCTCGAGTGCGCCCAGGACGCCTGGGGCCTCGCGCAGCGGTATTACTCCGGCCAGGTCAGCTGCCCGGCCGATTACGACGGGAACCGCGTCATGGACTTCTCCGACATCCTCGGATTCCTGGACGCCTTCGGCGATGGCAACCTCGTCGCCGACATCGCCCCGCCCTACCGCGAGCTGGACTTCGACGACATCCTCGCGTTCCTGACCGCGTTCGGGGCCGGCTGCCCGTAACCCGATCACGTCATCCGACGGCGCAGGGGCCCGCGTTCCGACGCGGGCCCCTTTTTCATTGGGGTCTTCACGCCGCCTCGGGCGTCCTCTCCGACGCGCCCGCCCGATCGGGGGTGACCCGGAGGACGTGCTCGACGAAGACGCGGTACAGCTCCGCGTCGAAGGCGACGCCCGACTCCTCGCCCAGGATCTCGAGCGTGCGCTGCATCGGCAACGCCTCCCGGTACGGGCGGTGTGTGCGAAGGGCGTCGAAGACGTCGGCGATATGGACGACCTGACTCGCCAGGCCGACCCTCCACCCCCGGGGGGGTGTGGGGTATCCGCCGCCGTCCAGCTTCATGTGGTGCTCGTAGGCGACGCTGACCGCGACGGGGGAGAGCCCGGGGGAGGCCGCGAGGATGGCGGCGCCCTCGGCGGGGTGGTCGTTCATTCGGGCCCGCTCCTGCTCGTCGAGAGGGCCTTTCTTGTTGACGATCTCCAGCGGGATGGCGCCCTTCCCGACGTCGTGGAGCAGCGCGGCGCAGGTGATGTGGAAGACGCGCTCCGGGCTGAGCCCGACGGCCCGGGCCAGCGCCGAACTCATGACCCCCACGTTGATCGCGTGAACGTAGGTGTACTCGTCGTGTCCCTTGAGGTCGGCCATCGGGAGGACGGTCGCCGAGCCCGCGGAGACCGCCGCCACGACGTCCCCCGCCAGCGCCTCGATCGCCTTGACCGGCGCCTGTCCGCGGAGAACGGTCTGGTCCCAGGCGGTGCGCAGCTCATGCGACATGAAGCGAGCATCGGCGATGACCACAGGCGCATCGGGCTCCGCGTCGTCCCCGTCGTGGTTGAGCCATCGGAACCGGACGCCGGGAAGGGGCGACGGGGCGGCCCCGCCGCCGAGCGTCTCGATGAGCCCGAGGATGGATGTTCCGGTGACGGTCGCGTCGAGGTCGAGGCAGTCGGGCAGGTCTCGCCCGAGGCGGGCGAAGGCGCCCGACGCGAGCGCGTCGCTCGAGGGAAGGCTGCCCCCCTCGCAGACGACCTTGCCCTCGAGAAGGACGACGCGGATCAGGGGACGCGCCCCGACCGCCCGGGCGATCAACTCCGCCGCGCGACGCGCGTGCATAGAGATCGCGGGATGCTCCTCCCCGTAGAGGCGGCGACAGGCAAACGCGGCGTTCACCGCGACGAGCGCCTCATCGATCAG
>JBITAG010000161.1:0-4429 GCA_044439985.1 Phycisphaerales bacterium JB059
GGTCATCGCGTCCGTCGCCACATCGTCCGCGGAGATCGCGAAGACCTCCGGGCGCCGGCTCGCCCCGGGCGCGCTGATCGCGTCGAGCAGCTCCGCCCCCTCGGGCATGAGGTTCTTGTCCTCGAGCAGCAGCCCGAGCACCACGTCCCCCCTCGCGAACCCGACCGCCGGCGTGGGCGGCCCCCCCATCAGCTCGATCAGGTTGTCGTACCGCCCACCCCCCGCGACGGCGCGCTCCCCGTCGGCGATCGCTTCGAAGACCATTCCTGTGTAGTACGCCAACCCACGGACGATATTTGGGTCAAACTCCATATGAGGATCGGAGCGTGATGACAGTGCCCTCATCATGTCAACTGCACGCACCAACGGGCCCTTCACGTGGTGATTTCTTGGTTGTTCGTCCGCGTCCCAACCCACCTTGCGCTTTACGACCTCAGCGTGATCGCCGTGGCGTTCGAACGCGCTCTTTACCGATGCGAATGCTTCGTCGACACTAGATAGGCTAATCCGAAGTGCGGAACAGCCAGCTTCGAACTCCTCTTTCGAGATTTTCTGGCGTCGATCCAATAGCTCAAAGAACTGAAGTACCTGAGAGTGCGTGAGACGTGGACCATCCTTTCCACCGTCTTCAGTGAAGCGAGGATGCGCCCAGCGAACGGCCTCCAACACAAGATCACGATCGCTGAAGTGAACGGAAACCGCCGGACCAAGCCCCAGTGCGCTGATAAGACCACTGCATACTGACCAAATCTCTTGGTTGCCCTCTGCAGCTACGTCTAGATCATCTGCCGCGCCCCCAATCACATCGCAGTTCCACTGCAGGAACTCGCGCAGGCGCCCCCGCTGCGGGCGTTCGGCGCGGAAGTACGGGCCGGCGGTGAACCACTTGCAGGGCTTGTTGAGCTGCTTGGCTCGCGCCGCGTACATCCGGGCCAGCGTCGGCGTGAACTCGGGCCGCAGGGCGAAGGGCGCCCGCCCCGTCTCGCGGACCTGCTCGATCTCCTCCGGGCTCTTGCCCGAGAAGGCCTGGAACAGCTCCCCGAGGATCCCCTCCCCGCTCTTGACCGCGTACAGATCGCTGGTTTCGAAGGTCGGGCCCTCGATTTCCTCAAAACCGTGGCGAACGGCGGCATCCGTCCAGGCCTTCTGGATGTATCGGATTCTGGCGGTCTCCTCCGGGTAGAGGTCCCGCGTGCCTCGCGGCGCCTGGATGGCGCCCTTCGCTGGTCGCTTCTCGGGGGGCATCGCCGCGAGCATATTCGCGCCGCCCCCGCCGGGCGTCGCTGAGCCCGAAAGGGAGAGCCCGACGTGCCCGTCCCGCTCCGAGCCATCACCAGCGTCTCCGTCCTCGCGGGGGTGGTGACCTTCGGCGTCGTCCTCGTCGCCAGCGCCCCCCCCAGCCCCAGCGAGCGCATGCGCGAGCTGAGCGAGCGGGCCTCCCGCTCGCGGGAGATGACCGACACAATCAAGGCGGCCCTCGAGCAGGGGCGCCTCGAGGCGGCCGACCGGCTCACCCACGAGCAGATCCGCCTCTTCCCCGAAGACCCGAACGCCTGGGTCCACTACGCCCTGGTCCGTCAACGCGTCGGGGACCACGAGGGCGCCGCCCAGGGGTGGGCCCGTCTCCTCGACCTCACCGAACAGGTGGACAACGGACGCGCCCGCCCCGGACGCCTGATCCTCCACGCCTGGGCCCTGCACGGGCAGGGCCTCACCCGCGAGGCCTTCCGCCTCTGGAGCCGGGCCGCGGACTTGGGCGCCGGGAACACGGGCAGCGCCGAGGGCCTCTACCAGGTCGCCCGGGAGATGGCCCTCGACGATGAGCGGGAAGACGCCCTGCGTCTGCTCCACTTCGCCGTGGACGCCGGGTACCGCTCGGCGTACACCCTCCGGACCGACGAGGCCTTCGAGCCTCTGCGCGACCATCCCCGCTACCGCTCCGCCCTGGACCGGGTGCTGCGCCGGCGCATGGGAGGGAACGCGGGACACGCGGAGACCGAGCAGATCCGGGCGCTCCCCCTGACCCCCCGTCAGCGGCTGGAGGCCTGGACGGCGCGCTGGGGGGACATCTGACCCACGCCCCCTCCCCCCGCCCGGAGGCCCGGCCCAGCGACGCTTTTGCCTACAGTGTCCCCCAGGCCCGGGGACCGTCCCCCGCTGGCCCCACGTGACCCCTTTGAGCCCGCTCCACGCCCATGCCCACCATCACCATCAACGGGACCGAGTGCGAGTTCACCCCCGGCGAGAAGATCATCGCGATCGCCAACCGGTGCGGCGTCGAGATCCCGCAGTACTGCTACCACCCGGGGCTCTCCATCCCCGCCCAGTGCCGCATCTGCCTCGGCGAGATCTGGGCGCCCAACCCCCGCAACGACAACAAGCTCGAGCCCATGATGGGGGGCAAGCTCCTCCCCACCTGCTCCACCGACGCCTCCGACGGCATGGTCGTCTACACCGACTCCCCCAAGTCCGTCGCCAACCAGAAGGCGGTCATGGAGTACCTCCTGATCAACCACCCCCTCGACTGCCCCGTCTGCGACCAGGCCGGCGAGTGCTCTCTTCAGGACTTCAGCTACAAGTACGGACGCGGCACATCCCGCTTCCAGGAAACCAAGGTCAAGCAGCCCAAGAAGGACCTCGGCCCCAACATCTACATCTACTCCGACCGCTGCATCCTCTGCACCCGATGCGTCCGCTTCGCCCAGGAGATCCCCGGCACGGGCGAACTCACCATCGACGGGCGCGGCAACAAGAGCCAGATCGACGTCTTCCCCGGCGTCCCCCTCGACAACGAACTCTCCGGAAACGTCGTTGATCTCTGCCCCGTCGGCGCCCTCCTCGACAAGGACTTCCTCTTAGCCCAGCGCGTCTGGCTCCTCAAGTCCACCCCCGCCGTCGATCCCCTCACCGCCAGCGGCGACAACATCTGGATCGACCACAACGAGGGACGCGTCTACCGCGTCCGCCCGCGTGAGAACACCGAGATCAACAACTGGTGGATCACCGACGAGGTCCGCCACGGGTGGAAGTTCGTCCACAGCGACAACCGGCTCACCCGCCCCTGGCGCCGCCAGTTCGGCACCCTCGTCGAGTCCGACTTCACCAAGGCCTACCGCCAGGCGCTCGACGCGATCCGCGAGTCACGCGACCACGGCGGGCGCCTCGCCCTGCTGGTCAGCCCGATGCTCACCTGCGAGGAGGCCTTCAGCCTCGCCATGCTCGCGCGCGAGCTTGACCCCGACGCCGTGCTCGCCCTCGGCCCCGTCCCCTTCGAGGGAGAGGACCGGATCTACCCGCGGGGCGTCAGCGAGGACGACCCCCGCGCGTTCAAGGTCTACGCGGAGAAGGCGCCCAACGCCCGCGGGGTTCGGCGCGTCCTCGAGGCCGTCGCCAACATGGGCTCGCCCTCCTCCGTCCCCGGGTACGACGACTTCGTGAACCGGGCCCTGCGGGCCGAGTTCTCGAGCGTGATCGTCACCGGCTCCTACCCCACGCCCTGGGTCACGGACACCCTCCTCGACGCCCTCTCCGACCCCTACGTGGTGATGATCGACTCCCACGCGGGTCGCCTGAGCGACGTCGCCGACGTGGTCCTCCCGGGCGCCACTTTCGCCGAGAAGGGGGGCGCCTTCGAGAACGCGCGCGGACGCCTCCAGGCCTTCCACGCCGCCATCCCCGTCGTCCAGCACGCCAAGACGGAGGGGCAGATCGCCGAGGACCTGCGCGAGCTGGCCCGCGGGGGAGAACTCGACCGCCCGGCCTACACGGCCAACGACTTCATCATTGACGAGGGGCCGGGCCAGGTGCCCGCCGGCGACGGGGGCGTGACCCTCCCGCGCGCCCGCGCCTTCGACGCCGCCACCATCCGCGAAGAAATGGCCGAGGCGAGCGAGGCCCTGCGCATGTTCATCACCGACGTCCGCGTCCCGCCCGCCCCCAAGCAGCGCGAGCCGGACATGCAGGTAGTGGAGCTCTAAGACCCCTCCAACGCCCGCAGCAGGCGTTCGGCGGTGGCGTGGAGCGCCTCGCGGATCTCGCTCGCCGCCGGGGTGTCCTCCCGGATCATCGCCGAGGCCAGCTCCTCACTCAGCACGCAGAACCGGGCGAGCGTCTCTCGCTGCCCGACCATCCACGCGTCCGACGGGGGCGGGCCGAGCGCGACCTGCGCGAGCACGCTCGATTCTCCCTCGGCGCCGAACCGCTCGACCAGTTGATCGTTGAGCAGCGCCAGCACCCGCATGGGCGCGAACCGCTCGTCGAGCGTCTCAAGCGCCCGGTCGAGGCGACGGGCGTCGCTCAGGTGGGTGGAGGCGTGCCCCGCGAGACGCGCCAGATCATCCCCCAGCACCCGCACGCTCCCCGGGCTCAGCTCCACGCCCGCCCAACGCAGCACGGGCGCCTCCCCGCGCTCGAGGGCCCCGAGCAGCCC
>JBITAG010000162.1:0-2964 GCA_044439985.1 Phycisphaerales bacterium JB059
CGGGGTCGACTCGGGCGCCGATGGCGCTCCGGGCGGTTGATCCGTTGGCGTGCGCCCCTCCGGTGGAGCCTCTTCCGGTGACGGATCGCGATCAGGCCGGTCGGGGGAATCGTCCCCGGGTTGCGGGCCGTCGGCCTCCGCCGCCGACTCGGGCGCCAGCCGATCCGCCAGCGCCTCCAACTCACCCGCCAACCGCTCCCGCTCCTCCGGGCTCATCTGCCGGCTCTGATTGAGCAGCTCCCGCGCCGCCTCGCTCGCCCCCGCGAAGTCGCCCGAACGCAACCGCTCGGCCAGATCCCGCGTCATCGCCTCGTCGCCCGTCTCGAGATCCCGCGCCAACGACTCGAAGGCCTCGCGTTCGGCGAGCGCCCGCTCCGCTTCCTCTTCCAGCGACCGGGCCGTCTGTTCTAACGCGTCCGCCGCCTCCGCGATCGCCTCCCCCGGATCGCGTTCCCCCTCGCGCAGCTCCGCTTCCAACGCCTCGAGCCGCTCGATCTCCTCCGCGCTCGCCGCGTCGATCTCCCGGTGCTCCGTCACCGCCTCCCGCAGCGTGGTCAGGGCCTGTTCAACCTCCGCCGCGGCGGCCTCGCGCTCGGCGAGCGTCGGCCGGCGATCCCCGCCCCCCGTCGCGCGGGACGGCATCGCGGGAAGCCACAACCCCAGAACCACCCCAAGAACCAGCAACGCCGGCCCGACCCACCACGACCACCCGAAGACGACCCTCGCCGCCTTCCGTGGATCAGCCTCGGACGCGACCCGCTCCCCCTCCTGGATCGCCAGCGACGCGAACGCCTCGTCCTCTCCGCCGAGATCGCTGGACAGCGCGATCGCGTTGCGCACCCGGTCGTGCAAACCCAACGCCATGTCCAGCAGCGCCGCCCCGTGCAACGCCCGGACCGGACGCCGCCAGGCCAGGCCCCCCGCGACGACACACGCCCCCCCGACCGGGATCGCGACCAGCCAGGGCCACGCCCAGCCAAGACGCAACGCCCGGTCCAAGCCGACCAGAGCGATGGCGATCACCGATCCGAGAACCAACGCACGCCCGAGAACGCGGACCACTTCACCCGCCCGTTCGCGCCTCGCGGCCCGCAGACTCGCCCTGATCGCGCCCTGTGCGGTCCTCGGCATCCCGCAATTCTACGGACCCCGGGCGCCACGCGTTGCGTGCGGTACCCTCTGACCCGTGCAGATCCACGACGCCCTGGCCCAACTCGTCGCTCAACGCTCCCTCGGCGAGCAGGGAGCTGAGTCCATCTTCGAGCAGATGCTCACCGGATCGCTCGACGACGCCCAGATCGGCGCCCTCCTCGGGATGATCCAGGCCCGCGGCCCCAGCGTGGACGAACTCGTCGGCGCCGCCCGCGTCATGCGCCGTCATGTCGAACCCGTCCCCACCCCCCAGGACCCCGCCCGTCCCGTCATCGACACCTGCGGCACCGGGGGCGCCCCCAAGACCTTCAACGTCTCGACCGCCGCCGCCCTGGTCGTGGCCGGCGCCCGACCCGAGCCCGGGGCCGGCGTCGAGCGTGTGCTCGTCGCCAAGCACGGCAACCGCTCCCGCACCGGGCGCGGCTCCGCGGAGGTGCTCCAGACCCTCGGCGTGAACGTCGACGCCTCCCCCGAGGTGCAGGGCCGTTGCCTCGAAGAAGCCGGCGTCTGCTTCTGTTTCGCCATCCACCACCACCCCGCGGCCAGACACGCCGTCCCCGTCCGACGCTCGCTCGGGGTGCCCACGATGTTCAACCTCCTCGGACCCCTGACCAACCCCGCGAACGCCCCACGCCAGCTCCTGGGCGTCTGGGACCGTCGGTTCGTTGATCCGCTCGCCCAGGCCCTGCTCCGGCTCGGCGCCGAACGCGCCTGGGTCGTCCACTCCGACGATGGGCTCGACGAGTTGAGCATCACCGACCGAACCCACGTGGGCGTCGTTGCGGACGGCTCGGTCTCCTCCCAACACGTCGACCCCGCTCCGCTCGGACTCGCGTGCCCCTCCCTCGACCTCCTCCGGGCGTCGGACGTTGAACACGCGGCACGGATGATCCGCGACATCGTCGAAGGGCGCCCCGGGCCGCCGACGGACATGACGCTGCTCAGCGCTGGCGCCGCACTCCACGTCGCGGGCGCCGCCGCGTCACTCGATTCGGGAGTCGAACTCGCCCGGGACTCAATCGCCACCGGCCGGGCGTCGCAGGCGCTGACCGATCTGGCCCGCCTCTCCGAGACGGGCTGAGGCTATTCGCTGCAGAGCCGGGCGGTGTCGAGAATTACGCCAAGCGTGTGCTCATCGCTCACCCCGCCCGAATCACGCTCACGCGAGACCAGGGCGTACCGGAACGTCGCCTCGTCCTTCGGGTTGGACGCCAGCCAGAGCACCATGTCCAGCTCGTCGTGCGCATCCAGCAGGTCGTGCACGCTCGACAGAAACTCGATCGAATCGATCGGTGAGCTGCCCCGCCGACGCTCGGCCTCCGCAAGCAGGCCGATCTGACGCTCGCTCTCCTCCGCGTCGAGCAACGCCGGGTTGGTCACCAGGTCGCCCTGCAGGTCGATCCCCTCGTTTCGAAGGGCCACGATCCCGTTGGCGATCTCCCGCGCGATCTGGTCGTGCAGCGGGTAGGCGAGATCGGAGACGACCAGCATGCTCACCCCGAGCGACTTGCCCATCGAGGGCGCCATCTCGGGCGTCTCCGGCATTTCCGGCATCGGGTCGAAGGCGCCCCGCCGATGGATCTCGACCGTCCCGTCGTCATACACCGTGGTGGAGGAGACGGTGCGGTTGCTGGCCGGCATCAGCAGCAACGCCCCGGCAACCGCCCCGCCGAAGAGCATCAGGAAAAACACGACCGCGATCGCCGCGCCCACCGCGCTCGAACGCTCGTGCCGGCGGGCCGCGCCCGCTCGCCGCCCGTTCATCCGCGCCCGGGCCCGCTGACGCGTCTGCGCCGCCCGCGCGCGGGCGTT
>JBITAG010000163.1:0-5401 GCA_044439985.1 Phycisphaerales bacterium JB059
GCAGACGCGTCGCCCACCCACCCCCCGCGGGCTCGGCGCCCGCGATCCGCCCGAACCCGATCAGCCCCTCGCTCCCCATCGTCACGATCGCGCTTCGGATCCCCGTCTCCCGCATCAGCTCCCACATCACCGCGGGCAACCCCTCCCCCGGGTTCCCCACCGCGTCGCGCAACTCCCCCTCCGACGGGCAGACCAGGTCCATCCCCCGCATCTCCCGCAACGGCGCCCGACGCCCGCTCACGTCACCCGTCAGGCAGGGCACGCGGGAGCGGAGCGTCCGGCACAGTCGCCCAAGCAGCGCCGGCGACAGCATCCCCAGCCCGAAGTCCGCGACGATCGCCGCGTCGCACCCGCCCGACAGATCCCCCGCCAGGCTCACCAGCCGGTCCTGCTCGTGCGCATCGAGCACCAGCGGGTCCACCAGATCCACCTTCATCACCTTCTGCGCCCCCACCAGAAAACGCTGCTTCTCCGCCACCGACGCCCCCGTCGGCACGCTGCGCACCTCCACGCCCTCGGCGCTCAGGCGAGCCCGCAGCTCCTCCGCACGCGCCGACTCGGGCAACCCGGTCACCAGCGTCGGACGCCCCCCCATCGCGGCGACGTGACGCGCGATGATCGCCGCCCCCCCGTCGAACTGGCGGTGCTCCAGCGGACGCAGCGTCATCACCGGGCTCTCCCCCGCGATCCCCGGGCGGTCACAGAACACGTACGTGTCCAGGATCGTCTCCCCCACGATCAGCACCCGCGCCCCGCGGAACGACTCGATCAGCCCCCCCAACGCCCCGGGCTTCAGCTCCTCGTGCTCGCTCAGCTGCATCAGACGACGATGGAACGGGTCCACGTCGTGCTCCATCGCGGCGATCAACGCCGTCGAACTGAACACCACGTCCCCCGAGCTGAACACCACCCGTCCCCCGCCCGCCTCGACCGCCTCGCGCTCCCGGATGAACCGCGGATCGTTGTTGAACTCGTACTCCTGCCCCTTGATGTACACGTCCGGACGCACCGCCCGGAGCAGCTCCTCCGCCGTCGCCTCCGGCTCGATCACCACCCAATCCACGCAGTCCAGCTCCGCCAGGTTCTCCGCGCGAAGCTCCTGCGGGATCAGCGGGCGACCCGTTCCCTTCCCGATCGCGTCATCCCCCGTGATCGAAACCAGCAGCACGTCACCCTGCGCCTTGGCGAAACGCAGATGCCGGATGTGCCCCGGGTGCACGATGTCGAAGCACCCGTGGCAGTGCACCACTCGGCGCCCCGCCCCCCGGGCCTCCTCCCGCGCCCGCGTGAGCGCCTCACGCGTCAGGATCTTCCCCGAACGGGTTGGTTGATCGTGTCCCATCGCCGGCTCACATCGGCCCGCCTCCGTCCACCCCATGAAACCCCGTCCCCCGGTTCCCCCCGCCACCCGCACAATCTGCGGCCTTTCCCCCCCTCGGGCCGATCCTTCCCCCATGCCCGCCCCCCCCGCTCCACCTCCCCCCAGCGCAACTTCTGCGCCCCCCACGCGCGAGCGCCTCCTCGAACTCGGGCAGGGGGACCACCCCCGAGCCTTTCTTGAGCCCGCCGCCAGGGCCCTCGACCTCGCCCCGGCCGACGCCGGCGTCCGCTTCCTCTTCGCCCGCGCCCTGACCGACCTCGCCCTCACGACCCTCGCCCGGGAGCAGCTCGACCGTCTCCCCAGAGCCGCCGCCGACCTCCCCGAGGTCGCCCACCTGCGCGCGCGCCTCCACGACGCTCCGGTCCGCCTCGACCACCACGCCGACCGCCGGGAACGCCTCACCGACGCCCTCGACGCGCTCGCCGCCCGAGGACACGACCTGCGCGCCCACCTCGACGCGTGGGCGGCACGCGACCGGGCACGCGAACACCACCTCACCAACGACCACGACCTGATCTCCCGTTCGGCGGGCGAGCCCGACCCCCTCGCCTGGCGCTGGCTCACCGACTGGGGCGCCCACGCCGAGCGCCTTGTGGGGCAGGCGCTCGCCGGCGCCCCCACGCCGCCCCTTGTCACTCTCGTCGGCGCCTCACCACCCCACGCCCTGCTCGCCCTCCGGGGGCGCTCCCCCGACACGGGGCACGATCACACCCCCTGGATCCCCCTCATCGAGCCCGACCCCCTGTGTCTCCTCGACGCCCTGGCGCACCCCGCGGGCGGACCGATCGCGCACGACGAGCGGGTCATCCCCTTCCTGGGCGAGCGCGCCACGCTCGAGTTCGAGGCCTGGGCCCGCGCCCGGTTCGAGGGCGAGGCCCTCGCCGAGGTCATTGTCCTCCCCACCCTCGAGGCGCCCCTGAGCCCCGATCCGCGGGTCGTCGCCGAACGCATCCGCGCCGACCAGCGCGCCGAGCTGGCCCGCGCCCACCGCGTCGTCACCGAGCGGTACGCCCCGCGCGATCCCGCCTGGTGGCGCGACCGGTACGCCCGCGCCCTCACCCCCGGCTCCGACGAACCCCTGCGCGTCCTCATCCCCACACACCGCCACTCGACCTACGTCCGGCACGCCTCGAGCGACCTCGCGGGGGCGTTCGAGCGGCTCGGCGCCCGGACCCTCCTCCTCACCGAGCCCGACGACCACACCCGCCTCTCCAACGTCGCCTACCTCCACGCCTTCGAACGCTTCGAGCCCGATCTGGTCGTGCTCATCAACTACCCCCGACCCTCGCGCACGGGGGAGTACCCGCAGAACGTCCCCTTCGTCTGCTGGATCCAGGATGAGATGCCCCACCTCTTCGACCCGCGGGTCGGGCGGGGGCAGGGTTCCCTCGACTTCCTCTGCGGCCACCTCTACCCCCGGCTCTTCACCGAGCACGAGTACCCCCGCGCCCGCCTCCTCTCCGTCCCCGTCGTCGCCGACAGCCACAAGTTCCACCCCGCCCCCGTCACCGACGCGCAGCGCGCGCGTTTCGCCTGCGAGGTCGCCTTCGTCTCCCACCACAGCGAGACCCCCGACGCCCTGCGCGAACGCCTCATCGCGGAGGTCGCCGACCCCGACCTCGAGCCCGTCCTGCGCGAGATCGACGCCGACAGCCGCCGTCGCCTCGAGAGCCCCGAGACCACCTCCTTCAACGGGGACACCGCCCGATTCGCCCTCGACGCGCTCACCCGCGCCGCCTCAGACGCCGTGGCCCGCGCCCTCCTCCCCCAGTACGTCGCCCCCCTGCGCGAACGCCTCATCCGCCACCAGACCATCCGCTGGACGCACGACATCTGTGCGCGCCGCGGGTGGCGCTTCAAGCTCTTCGGGCGGGGCTGGGAGAGCCACCCCGAGTTCGCCACTCTCGCCGCGGGCGAACTCGAGCACGGCGATGACCTGCGCGCCTGCTACCAGTGCGCCGCCCTCCACCTGCACGCGACCGCCCACGGCGTGGTCCACCAGCGCGTCATGGAGTGCGCCCTCTCCGGGGGTCTGCCCGCCTGCCGCCTCACCCATGACACCCTCCTCCAGAACACCTGGCTCGCCCAGATCCAGCTCCAGGAATCCGCCACGCCCGTGGCGCGCAAGCCCGGCTCCAACCGCCCGATCTACAGCGTCGCCGACCACCCCGACACCATGCTGCACACGCGCGAGCGCCAGCTCCTGGGCCTCCCCGCCGGACCCACCATCGTCGCCCGGACCCCGCCCGAGCAGATGCGCTCCACCCTCGGCCCCGTCATCGAGGCGGGCCTGACCCCGCGCTGGCTCCTGGGGGACCTGGGCGAGACCGGGTTCACCACCCCCGCGCAGCTCGAACGCCTCATCGAGCTGGCGGTCGAGCGTCCGGAGCGCCGCCGGCGCCTCTCCGACGCCATCGCCGCCCGCGTGCGCGCTCGGACGACCCACGACGCGCTCGCCGGGCGCCTGCTCGATCTGATCCGTGACGCGTTCGCCTGACCCCTACGCCGCCGCCCCCGCCGGGCGCCACCGCCGGAGCAGCGCGCCGCGCTCCCGACCCAGGTCATGGCGCACCGCGTCCCAGTGACCCGAGGCGAGCGCGTCATCCCCGCACCCCCCGGCGCTGAGCAGCGTCTCCCCCGGGTGCGTCCTCTCCCCGGGCGCCAGCAGGCGGACGGGCTGCCCACGGGACAACGCCTCGCGCATGATCCACGCCGCCCGGGCCGGGTCACCGACCACCCCGACCGCGCCCGAGGGCGCGTGGCGGGCCAGCATCCCCCGCGCGATCTGCCTCGGGTGGAGCGTGCGCACGGCGAAGCGGTCCCCCGCCCGCTCGATCACGTCCGCGTCGAGCCCGAGGCGCGCCCCCAGCGTCTCCCACCAGCGCCAGAGCGCCGCTCCCCAGGCTTGCTCGCGCTCCCCGTCGATCTCCGGCGAGACGCCCAGGCCGAGCTGAAACGCCGTGACCCCCGCCAACGCCAGTCCGTCCGCCTCCCGCGGCGGGCTCCCCCCGCCCGCGTCCAGCGCCCGAAGCGCCGCCTCCCGGCCCGCCCCCCGGAGGGCCTCGACGCTCGCGAAGTGGAGGGCCAACGCCCCGCGTGCGCGCGCCAGGCGCGCCTCGGAGACGTCCACGTCCTCGCCGCTCGCGCGCACCCGCTCGTACGCCGCGCCCAGCACACGCCCGAATGTGCGCGCCATCAGCTGACTCCGCTTGCTCAGGCCGGAGGGTCGGATGCGGTACTGCGCGACGATCGCGGGCGTGGCGTCCCATCGCCCCCCGCGTTCAGCGAGGCGCAGCCAGAAGTCGTAGTCCTCGCAGACCGGGAGGGACTCGTCGAAGCGAAGTTCACCGATGAGCGACCGATCGGTGAGCACCGCGTGGGCCGCGAAGGGGTTGTAGGCGAGCAGGGTGTCGAGGCCGACGCCCCCGGCGGGCGCCGGGCACTCGCGCCCGATGAGGCGCCCATCGGCGTCGGTCAGCTCGAACCCGCCGCACGCGCTGCGCCCCTCCACCGAGAGCAGCGCCTCGAGCCCCCCCGGGGTCAGCCAGTCGTCGGCGTCGAGAAAGAGCACCCGCCCGGCGGGGCGGCGCGCCGTTTCGTCCAGCCCCCGGTTGCGGGCGCCGGCGAGCCCGCGGTTGGCCTGACGCACCAGGGCGATGCGCGCATCAGCGTCCGCGAGCGCGCGCACAATCCGGTCCCCGCCGTCCGTGGACCCATCGTCCACGACCGTCGCCCGCCAGCGGGGCATGGTCTGGCGGCGCAGGGACTCGATCGTCTCGCCGATCGTCGGCGCCGAGTCGTACATCGGGATGATGACATCGACGAGCGGGCGCACCGGCTCACCCCGCCCGCGAGCGGGCGGCTCGCAGGTGGTCGTTGGAGCGGTAGAGGCGCCAGACGAGCACGCCGCGCTCCCGCGCCGGCGCGCGCGCCTCCCACATCGCGTCCTCGTGCCAGTCGCTGCTGAGCAGAGCGCTCTGCCCCGGGCGGAGCGACGCGGGAGAGGCGCCCACGCAGCCG
>JBITAG010000164.1:0-12359 GCA_044439985.1 Phycisphaerales bacterium JB059
CACCCACGCGAAGCTCCTCCAGCTCTCGGGCCGGAGCGATGAGGCCGCCGAGCGTCTCGAACGCGCCATCGCGATCGACCCGGACCTGCCCGACGCGCACATGACCCTGGGCGCCTGCCTGCAGCACACCGACCGGCTCGACGACGCCCTGTGCGCCATGCGCCGGGCGGTCGAACTCCGCCCCGACCACACGGAGAGCCGCGTGAACCTCGGCCTGCTCCACCTCGACCGGGGGGAGGCCGGCGAGGC
This sequence comes from Phycisphaerales bacterium JB059, assembly GCA_044439985.1. Classification (GTDB taxonomy): domain Bacteria; phylum Planctomycetota; class Phycisphaerae; order Phycisphaerales; family UBA1924; genus JAJRXR01. Next base: position 250 of record JBITAG010000164.1, read on the forward strand.
GGTGGACACCCTGCGCGAGGCCACCCGCCTCGATCCGTCGAGCGTCCTGGCCTGGGACACCCTCGCCCTGGCCCTCAACTACGACCACCGCGCCGCGCCCGAGGACACCTTCCGGGCGCACCAGCGCTTCGGTGAGCTGCTTGAACGCTCGGTCCGACCCTTCGCCGCCCACGCCAACGATCGCCGCCCCGAACGCCCGCTGCGCGTGGGGTACCTCTCGCGCGACATGCGCCGCCACTCGGTCGCGTACTTCCTGCAGACGATCCTCGACGCCCACGACCCGGCCCGCGTCGAGTCGTACTGCTACTCCACCACGCTCGCCCCCGATGACATGACCGCGCATCTGCGCGCGCTCGCGGGTGTCTGGCGTGACGCGGGCGCCCTGGACGACCTGGCGCTGGCCGAGAGGATCCGGTCCGACCGGATCGATGTGCTCGTTGAACTCTCCGGGCACTTCTCCGGGCACCGGCTGGCGCTGATGGCGATGCGTCCTGCGCCCGTGCAGGTCACCTATCTGGGGTACCCCGCGACGACGGGGCTGCGGCGCATCGACGCCCGTCTCGTGGACGCGCACACCGACCCGGCGCCGGGCGCCGACGCCTTCGCGACCGAGCGCCTCGTGCGCCTCGACCCCTGCTTTCTCAGCTACGCCCCCCCGCCCGAGGCGCCCGGCGCGCAGGAGCCGGTTTCACCCCCCCCGTGCGAGCGGGCCGGGCACGTCACCTTCGGCTCTTTCAACGATCTCAAAAAGCTCGCCCCCCCCACGCTCGACGCATGGGCGTCGTTGCTGGAGCGCGTCCCCGGCTCGCGCCTGATCCTGAAGAACCGCGGGTTCGACACCCCCGCCCTGCGCGCGCGGATCGAGTCGATGCTCGCCGAGCGGGGCGTCGCCCCGGATCGCGTCGAGCTGATCGCCCACATCCCCTCCCTGCGCGAGCACCTCGAGCTGTACGCCCGGATCGACCTGGCGCTCGAGTCCTTTCCTTACCACGGCACGACCACCACGTGTGAGGCGCTCTGGATGGGCGTCCCCGTGCTCACCCTCGCCGGCGCGTCTCACGCCTCGCGCGTCGGCGTGAGCCTGCTCTCGGCGGTCGGGCTCCCGGAACTCATCGCGACGGACCCGGACGACTTCGTCGAGCGGGGCGTCGCCCTCGCCCGCGACCCGGGGCGCCTTGCCGCGCTGCGCGCCCCGATGCGCTCAAGCATGGCGCAGTCGCCTCTCTGCGACGCGTCGGGATTCACACGGCGGCTCGAGAGCGCCTATCACCAGCTGTTCACCGACTGGCTCACCTCCACGACCTGAGCGCGCCGAGAGAGACTTCCCATGGGCATCACCTGGCTCGCCTCATACCCCAAAAGCGGCAACACCTGGGTCCGCTTCATCCTCTCCAACGCGCTCTACGGCCCGACCGAGCGCTCGATCGACGTCAACCGGCGCATCCCCGACATGCACCGCCGGCTGCCCGACGACCGGCTCAACGCGCCCGACGACGGCGCCCCCCTGCTCGCCAAGACCCACTTCGAACTCACCGGCGCCCACCCGGAGCTGTCCCGGACCGACCGGGCGCTCCACATCGTGCGCAATCCGCGCGACGTCCTGCTCAGCGCCCTCAACTACCGGCGCCTCAACGGCGTCACCCCCGCGCAGCTCAGCGACAAGGCGTACGCCGAGATGTTCATCCGCGCCGGCGGCGATCCGACCTGGAAGCAGCAGAAGTTCGGCACGTGGGCCTCCCACGCCGCCTCGTGGACGGGAACCGACGCCTTCCCCGTCCGCACCATCCGGTACGAAGACCTCAAGGCGGACACGATGGGCGTGATGCGCGACGCGATCGATTTCATGGGCCTTCAGATCGACGACGCGACGCTGGAGCGCGCGATCAAGGCCTCCTCGTTCGAGTCGCTCCGCGCCATCGAGATCCGGGAGAAGGCGGACCCGAAACGCAAGGACGGGCTCTTTCTGGGTGACACCCGCACGAGCCGGCAGGGCGTCTTCTTCATGAACAAGGGCCTGACCGGTCAATCCCTCGATAAGGCGATTGCCCCGGGCCTGGACGCGATGCTCGACGCGGCGCTCGGCGATGTGCCCGCCCGCTTCGGGTACGGTTCAGGCTGACCCGGCGAGACGCCGATAAGACCCTCCGGACCCGAACGCCGGAGGGCCCGATGGGCGTCACGTGGATCGCGTCATACCCCAAGAGCGGCAACACCTGGGTCCGCTTCCTGCTCGCCCACGCGATGGGCGCGACGCTCGAGCGCGTCGATGAGCTGGGGGCGTACATCCCCCCGATCGGGCGGGTCGAGCCTGATGACCCACGCCTGGAGGCCGACGGGGGACTGCCGGTCAAGACGCACCACCGGCTGTCGCCGGAGCTGCCCCTGCGTGAGCGCACGGACCGGGCGATCTACGTGATCCGCGATCCGAGGGATGTGCTGCTTTCCTGCATCCGGTACATGCCCTTCCGCCAGGCGGTCTCGGACCGGCGGGTGCCGTGCGCGACTCTCCCGGCGCCCCGGTACGCGCGCCGGTTTGTGCGCACGGGCGGGGACCCTCAGTGGGCGAGCGGCGCGTTCGGGACCTGGCGTGAGAACGTGGAGAGCTGGACGGAGGGGGCGCCCTTCCCGGTGCTGACGGTGCGCTACGAGGACCTGCGCCTCAACGCCTCGCGGGAGCTGACGCGGATGCTCGACTTCCTCGGATGGACGTCGACGCCGGCGTTGGTCCGACGGGCGGTGGAGCGCTCGGACTTTGAGCGACTCCGGGCGGCGGAGCAACGGCGCCTGATGGCCCGGGGCCGACCCGACGGCGTGCGCTTCTTCGCCCGCGGGGAGTCGGGGCAGCGCCTCGATCAGATCGAGCCGGGCCTCGACGACTTCTTCGATGACTGGTTCGGGGAGCACGCGGCGGCGTACGGGTACGCGCGCCGCCTGGCCGCCTAGGGCTCGTACCCGAGCCGATCGCAGATCTCGCGGTAGTCCTCGCTGGCCCGGAAGGACTCGAGCAGCGCCGGCTCAACGGCGCGCCGCTCCATCGGCTTGATCTGCTTGCGACCGCTCCCGCGGCTGGCGTGCTCCTTCCGATCGCCGGTGACCTTCTCGTACGCGTGCCAGCGCGTCAGGAAGGCGGGGTCGAAGGAGACGCCGAGGCGATCGCAGAGCGAGCGCGCCTCGATCATCGGCTGGCGGGTGAAGTCCTCGAAGCGGATGAACGGCCCGTCGGCGATCTGCTCGGTGAACGCACGCACGCCGGCGAGGTACGCCTCCGGGGACAGTCGCCCCCGGATGACGTCGAGCGTGTTGAGGCTCAGCCACTGGTCGAGCGGGTGGCGCACGGTGACGCCCGCGTGGACCCGGAACGACGGGGCGAGCGTCTCGATCAGCGTCGGGCGGTTGGTGGGCGAGGCGTACGGGACGCCGATGTAGTCGATGTGCGCCCAGTCGCGCAGCACGAGGCGTTTGCCCTTGCGACGGGCCCGCGCCTCGGCGAGCGTGACGAACTCGACGAAGCTGGCGCCGGGGCGCTCGAAGGCGGCGCGCTCGGCCGGGGAGATGAGCCCGAACCACTCGTGCGCCTGCCAGACCGGGTTGGTGTGTCGCAGGGCGGCGGGGTGGACCTCGCTGAGCACGACGACCTTGTCCATGCACCCGAGGCAGCGGGTGAGCTTGGTGCCCCCGGAGCGGGCGAGGTGTCGCAGCACGCCGATGGAGGGTTGGTCGCTCACGCGGCGATCGTAGCGGGTGAAAAAAGAAAGCGGGCGGACCCGGAGGCCCGCCCGCGTGGGTTCAGGATCGCCGGAGGATTCAGTCGTCCTGCGGCTGGGCGCCGAAGAGGCTGCCCAGGTTGATGGTGGGCGCCCCGTCGATCATGTTGGCGATGTAGTGCGCGTCGAGGGCCTTGTCGATGCGGACGGAGGCCTCCTCGAGGTGGGCGCGGGTGTAGTCGTCGAGGCGACCGGAGCCCCCGTTGCCGAGCACGCCGTCCACCTTCTTCTTGATGTCCCGCAGGTGCATGCGGGCGAGGTTGGCGATCGGCTTCTGGGAAGCCGCGGCGGTGTCGTCATCGAGGGTCAGGTCGATGAGGCGTTCGATGTGCTCCTTCTGGAGGTTGCGCCGGAAGGAGGAGATCATCGGATCGCGCGACGTGTAGCGCCGGTCGGGGGAGCTGTCGAGTTCGCTCCAGGCGGCGGCGGTGACGGTCTTCATGACCTCGGGGAGCGTGAGGGCGTCCTGGTCGGCGGGGACGAAGGCCTCGTTGTCGAGCACGCGCCCGAGGGTGAAGGGGTTGAGAAGCATGGTCATCGCCGAGGACTGGATGGCGAGCACGCGCTCATGGATCGGGAAGGTGGGGTCCTCGAAGATGGAGCCCATGCCGTCCTGGTCCCACCACTTGTCCACGGTCATGTGGTTGAGGATCTCGGGGGAGAGCCCGAAGGCCTCGTCCTTGAAGCTGTTGTCGATGACGAACTTGAGGGCCTCGCGCTGGGTCTCGGCGTCGACGACGTCGATGGGGGCGCGCCCGTTGGGGTCGCCCTTCTTGTCGCGGTACACGTGGGCGCCGCCCAGCCAGTTGGACATCATGCTCAGGGCCTGCGTCTGCTGGCTGAGCGTGATGAGGTACCCGCGCCGGGCGCGTGACCAGCTCTGTCCGTCCTTGACGAACTTGTCGATGAGCTGCTCACGGTGGAGCTGGGCCAGGGCCATCTGATTCTTGGCGTAGTCCAGCGGGTTCTTCGACATGTCGTACCGGCGGGCGTACGGGTCCGGTCCCCAGGTGTCCTCGTCCGTGCCGTACTGCAGCTCGGGCTCCGCGACGCGGGCGAGGATGGGCTCGAGCTTGCCGCTCGTGTACCCGTACTCGATGGCCCACATGTCGTAGGGCCCGATGTCGATGATGGCCCAGTCACCCTGGACGTCCCCGTACTCCGCGACGCGGATGTTGACCGGGTTGTAGTCCATGACGGTGGTGGACCAGGGCTTGACGCCCTTCATCTCCTCGGAGTTGATCTCGTCGAGGGTGTAGGCGGAGGAGCCCTTGAAGTTGTGGCGCAGGCCGATGCAGTGCCCGACCTCGTGCGCGACGAGTTCGGCGAGCATGGGCCCGATGAACTCCTCCGGCACCCCGTCGAGCAGGTCCTCCTCGACGACCTCCTCCTTCTTCTTCTCGCCCTTCTTCTCGGTCTGGTCCTCCTCGGCGACCTCCTCCTCGTCCTCGGGCTCGGCGCCCTCCTCGAGCAGGTGGCGGTACTCCTCGGGAACCATCGCGATCAGCGCCGGGTTCTGCTCGAGCTGCTTCTTGATCATCTCGAGCATCTCGGGCGTGATCTCGGGCTCGGGCTGCGCGCCCTCGGCGCTCTCCGACGCGCCCTTCTGCCCGGCCTCGAAGTCGAGGTCGCGCATCAGCTCGAGGTGCATCCGGGCCATCGCGAGGGAGAGGCCCTTGCCGTGCGAGGCGTGGCAGGCGCCGGCGACCTGGCTCGTGCGCCCGTGGAGCCCGTCGTACTCGTCGTCACCGATGAGGGTGGGGTCGGCCATCGCGGCGGGATGACCGGCGAAGGGGAGCACGCCGCGCATCGCCCGCTCGGCGAGGATCTGATCGCGCCGGTCCGGGGAGGCCATGCGCAGGCGCGGGTCCCAGCGGGGGTGCTTCTCGAGCCAGGAGAGCATCTGCGGGCTGTACCCCTCGGTGGCCAGCTCGGGCATGAGTTCGTTCCACCAGTACTGGTAGACGCGCATCCAGCCGTCGGTGAGGACGACGTCGGCGTCGAGGATCTCACCGGTCATGGGGTTGACGCGGCTGGGGCCGATGGCGGTGGAGATGTCGTTGGAGAGCCAGCGGATGAAGTTGTAGCGGACGTCCTCGGGGTCCTTGTCCATGTGAGCGCCGCTGGCCTTGTCCTGGAAGCGGACCTCCATGGCGTCCACGATGCCGACCTGCTCGAAGGCCTTGTTCCAGTACTCGACGCCCTGACGGATGAACCGGCGGTACCGGACGGGGGCGGTGTGCTCGACGTACCAGACGATGGGCTCCTGGGGGGGGCTCATCTTCAGCTTGGGGTCGCGCTTCTCGAGGTGCCAGCGGTTGATGTACCGGACGGGGACTTTCTCGCGCTTGATCTGCCCGAGGTCGCGGTAGCTGGTGGTGAAGTAGCCGACACGCTCATCGGCCTTGCGGGGCTTGTATCCGGGGGTGCCCTTGATGTTGCTGATGGAGTAGAAGAAGGTCTTGAAGGAGCCGTTGCCGACGGGGACCTTGTAGGCGATCTCGACGTTCTGGGGGAAGGCCTTGGCCTTGTCGATGGTCGCGAGGTTGGCCTGCACGCCGCGGGCGCTGGAGCCGAAGAACTTGCTCGCCTGGTTCACGAGCAGGTTGTCCATATCGATGACGGGCTGCCCGTTGGGCCCGATGGCGATGATGGGAACGCTGAGGAGCACGCGGTCCGTGAAGATCCGCTTGACCGAGTCCTTGGACTCCTGGTCCCCGTTGGAGCGCACGCCGATCTGGGGGAGGATGAGGGCGAGTTCGTCGTCGAATCGCTTCCAGTAGGTGTAGAGGTCACCCGCCTGAAGCCCGGCGAAGATCTCCCCGCCGGCGACGGTCATCGCGAAGAAGTGCTTCTGGCGCTCGAACCCGCGGGGGAGTTCGGCGAGCATCTGGTTGTTCTTCTTGTTGATCCAGATGCCGTAGAAGCTGCTCCCGTCCGCCGTGGAGACGACCTGCTCGAAGCCCTCGGAGACTTCCTTCCAGGGCTTGAACTCCTGCTTCTTGTCGGAGCCGCGGCGGGCGCCCATGTTGCCCATCATGGCCTGGATCTGCGCCAGATCGAGTTCGGTCTCCCCCTGCTCCGCGGGGGTCTCGGCCGGGGGCTCGAAGGCCTGGGCGACGGGGGAGAGTCCGAGTGCGGCGCCGACGACGCCCGCCAGAACTCGTGGGGTGATCCGGTTGTCAATGACGAGACGTGCCATGCGCGCTACTCCTGTTGCGATGCTGTCCGTCACGGGTTCGCGGGGATGAGCGCACTCATTGCGCTTCATCGCCCTGATCCGTCACGTGTGCGTGCTTGCTGTTCCATTCGACCAGACATCTACCGATGGGCGTCGGCCTGCCGCCCGAGACCCGGTGTCCCGCGCCGAGGATACGACAACCCCCCGCGGGACAAGCGGTTGTCTTCGCTATACCGCCCACCCGTCCCAAGGGTTCACCCCATCGGTTGATTCAACATCGGGCGAACCACCACGAGAGCCACCGTAATCAGGGCAAAAAGCCCCGCCGCGAGCTGGAAGGGCCGATCCTTGGTCGCCAGCTCGGTCGGGTCGTCATGCTCCCCCCGCTCAAGCAGGGTAATCGCCCGAATCAGGGCGTAAATCGCCGGCAAGATCGTGAGCCACAAGAGGTTGAGTGAAAACCCGCCCGGCTCCCCGAGGGTCAGGAGGAAGTCTGACTCCCGCGTTTGGGTGTACCCGGCGTAGGTGAGCAGGGTCGCCACCGCCGTCACCACCACAAGCATCCGGAGCAGCTCGTCGGAATACTTGCCCTGCACCGTGCGAGCCGCGATCGAGGCCTCGGCGCCCCCCATCGTTCGACGCTCACCCAATCTTTTCCCAAACGCCAGGAACATGCTGAGGAACAGGGTCGAGTTGAGCAGCCAGGTCGAGGGGGCGACCCCGGCGGCGGCACACCCGCCGAGCACCCGGAGCACGAAGCCGAGGGAGAGGATGATCACGTCGAGGATGACGATGTGCTTGAGCCGGACCGAGTAGAGCAGGACGTTGAGCACGTGGAGCCCGACGAGCAGCCCCACCCACCGGGCGTCGCCCAGCAAGGGGATGAGGGCGAGCCCCGCCGCGAGAAGGAGGGTGACGGCGAAGACCTTGGCCTGCCCCGGGCGTACGGCGCCGCAGGCGATCGGGCGGCGTCGCTTCCTCGGGTGGGCCCGGTCCGCCTCAATGTCCATCAGGTCGTTGACGACGTAACACCCGCTGGAGGCCAGCGAGAAGCTGATCGCGGCGAGCAGGGCGGCCAGCAGCATCGGGCGGGCCTGGCTCGGGTCGTGGGAGCCGTCGGCGAGGGCGTAGACGGGTCCGATAAAGACGAAGGCGCTCTTGGACCACTGGTGGGGCCTGGCGAGCTTGATCAGGCTGCGCCAGAGGGGTCTGGACCTGGCCCGCTCGAGTTGTTCATCCACCACGTGGGCCTGCCCGGCGTCCATCGGCGCTCCTCGCTGGGTTCCTGATCGGTCCGGGGGGGCTCCGCCTTGCACAGATCCGGGGTACGGGGGGGTTCGGCCCACCGTTCGCCTCGAATCACGCCCCCGTCGTGAACGAACCGCCCGGAGTGGGCGTACCCGGGCAAGCCCGGGGCCGATCCAGCCGATGAGAGCGACGCTTGGAGGCCCGACGCCGGTCCCCTACCCTTCAGATCCCCCCGAGCGGGGAAGACACGCCCCGACGAGGAGTCCCGACCCGTGAGCGACCAGACACACACCGGCAAGCGCGCGATCATCACCGGCATCACCGGTCAGGACGGGAGCTACCTCGCCGAGCTGCTTCTCTCCAAGGGGTACGAGGTCCACGGCATCGTGCGGCGCGCCTCGACCTTCAATACCGACCGGATCGACCACATCTACCAGGACCCCCACCTCGCGGGCACCCGGCTCTTCCTCCACTACGGGGATCTGTGCGACGGCAACAACCTCTCCATGCTGATGGACCAGATCAAGCCGCACGAGGTCTACAACCTCGGCGCCCAGTCGCACGTGCGCGTCTCCTTCGACAGGCCGATCTACACCGCCGAGACGGTCGCGATGGGCGCCCTCAAGCTCCTGGAGGCCGTGCGCGACTTCCAGCAGAAGTCCGGCCAGCAGGTCCGCTACTACCAGGCCTCCAGCTCGGAGATGTACGGGAAGGTCGTCGAGACCCCGCAGACCGAGCTGACCCCGTTCTACCCCCGCTCGCCCTACGCCTGCGCCAAGGTCATGGCCCACTGGGCAACGGTCAACTACCGCGAGAGTTACGACCTGCACGCCTCGTGCGGGATTCTCTTCAACCACGAGTCACCGCGCCGCGGCGAGACGTTCGTGACGCGGAAGATCACCCGCGCGGTCGGACGCATCAAGATGGGCCTGCAGGACAAGCTCTTCCTGGGCAACCTCGACTCCAAGCGCGACTGGGGCTTCGCGGGCGACTACGTCGAGATGATGTGGCGCATGCTCCAGCAGGACGTCGCGGACGATTACGTCGTCGCGACGGGCAAGACCTGGTCCGTGCGCGAGTTCGCCGAGAAGGCCTTCAGCCAGGCGGGCCTCGACTTCGAGAAGTACGTCGAGTTCGACAAGCGATACCTGCGCCCGGCGGAGGTGGACCTGCTCCTGGGCGACCCGGCCAAGGCCAAGGAGAAGCTCGGGTGGGAGCCCACGACGAGCTTCGACGAGCTGGTGAGCATGATGGTCGAGAGCGACCTCGAGCTGGCCCGGCGCGAGAAGACCCTCAAGGACGCCGGGCACGAGCTGCCCGCCTTCACCGGGCACGACCAGTAGCCCAGCGACAATCCCGCTCCCTTCCGGGCACGCGCTCTTCCGGGCGCGTGCCCGTTCTCGTGACGCCGGGCGTGCTCCGCCGGGGCGTCCGTTCTCGGACCGTCCCCCGCCGAGAGAGGCCGATCCGCCCCTCCCCCTCAAGCGCGTCCCCGTCCGGCCCGACCGAGTGGGGAGGAGACCTCTCCCAGGAGCGGACGCGGTATGTGCGCACAGAAAGTCCAAGAGCCGACCTCTCCCGACGCGGGTGACCCGGGCGGTCCATCGCTCGGGCGGACGGCCGCGCGCGGCGTCTCCTGGCTCCTGCTCCAGTCCCTGGCCGGGAAGCTCTCGGGCGTCGCGGGCAACCTCGTGCTCGGGTGGCTGCTCGTCCCGGAGGCCTTCGGCCTCGTCGGGCTCGCCTTCAGCGTCTCCATCTTCGTCTCGCTCGTCTCGCAGGCCGGCCTGCGCGAGGTGCTGACCCAACGCCACCGCAAGCCCCACCTCTGGGTCACCCCCGGCTTCTGGCTCTCCGTTCTCACCGGCCTCACCGGCATGGCCCTGCTGCTGGGCGCGGCGCCGATCGTGGCGCGCCTCTACGGGGAGCCGGAACTCGTCGGCCTGCTGAGCGTGCTCGCCTGCACCACCCTCATGCACAACCTCGGCGTCGCCGCGGACGCGCAGCTCCACGGCCAGATGCGATTCGGGCTGCTCGGCGCGTTCGGTGTCGTCAACGTCGTCGGCAAGACCCTGCTGACCATCGCCCTGGCTTTCCTGGGCTTCGGGGCGTACTCGATCGTCGTCCCCGGCTTCGTCTTCGCGATCATCACCGCGATCGTGTACTGGTGGAACGCCCCGGTCCGCCCCGCGTGGGCGCTCCAGTCTCATCGCTGGAAGCATCTGGTCGGGGCGAGCGTGTTCGTCTTCGGCGCGACGGGGCTCTACACGCTGATGACCCAGTCCGGGTCGATCTTCCTCGGGATCTTTCAGACCACCGCCGCCGTCGGGTTGTTCTACTTCGCCTTCGCGCTTGCGCTGCAGCCGTTGATGATCCTGGGGCACGCGGTGCGCCGGGTGCTGCTGCCCACGCTCGCCCGCCTCAACGGGGACCGCGTGCGACAGGCGCTCGCCCTCGAGCGGTCCACCCGCCTGCTCATGCTCGCGGTCATCCCACTGGCCTGGTTCCAGATCGCGCTGGCCCGTGACTTCATGGACGCGGTCTTCCCGGATCGCTGGGCGCCCGCGGCGGTCGTTCTCCAGATGCTCTCGATCGCCATCCCCCTGCGCACCTTCGGGTGGACCGGGGGCGCGGCCCTCCAGGCCCAGGCCCGGTTCAAGACCCAGTTCATGCTCTCGGTCGTCGGCGTGCTCGGCGCCATGGGCGTCGCCTCCGCCACCGCGTACGCCGGGCCGGTCTGGCTGGTGGCGCTCGGTTTCAGCGGGTTCGTGATGATCCTTGAACCGGCGACGTACGCCCTGGCGACGCGTCGCCCCGCGGGGGAAGCACTCGCGCCCTTCGTGCGCCCGCTGCTGGTGGGCGCGCTGGCGACCGGTGTCTGCTGGGTGGTGGCCGAGGCGGTCCGACCGCTGCACCCCTCGCCCTGGGCGCCCCTGCTGAGCGGGGGCGCGTGCGGGCTCGGCGCGTACGCCCTCCTGATCCGCTGGCTGCTTCCCCGTGACTGGGGCGAGCTGATCGAACAGATGTCTCACGCCGCTCCGGGCACGGCGGGTCGCGCGATCGCGCGCCTGGCCCCGCCCGCGCCGGCCTCCGTCCCGATCCCCACCCCCACCCCTCCAGCCTCCCACACCCGGAGAGCCTCATGACCATCTCCGTGATCATCCCGACGTACAACCGCGCGCAGGACTGCGCCCGCGCCATCGAATCGTGCATCCGTCAGCTGGGTGACTACGACGAGATCGTGGTCGTGGACGACGGCTCCACGGACGACACCATCGAGGTCCTGCAGACGTACGTGAACCGCCTGCCGGGGGTCGTGCGGGTCTTCCAGCAGGAGAACGCGGGTGTGGGCGTGGCCCGCAACACCGCGATCCGCGAGGCGACGGGGGACACCATCGTCCTGCTCGACTCCGACGACATCCTCCTCCCCTGGACGCTCGAGCGTGTGCGGGAGGCGAACGAGCGGTTCGACTACCCCGCGATCATCGCCGGCCCGACACCCTTCTTCGAGGACCCGGCGGAGATTGACGTCTCGGAGACGCCCGACGCCGGGGCGTCGTACCACCGCGACCTGCTCAGCTGCTGGAAGAAGCCCCCCTACCTCCCCGGCTCGGGCGTGGCGGTGCAGCGGCGCTACCTGGAGGAGATCGGCGGGTTCTTCCCCCACCGCCACCTGGGCGAGGACATCGACCTCTACCTCCGCCTCGGGGAGAAGCCCGGCTTCGTGCTCTATGACCACCCCATCTACGCCCAGTACCGCCCGCGCTCCTGCGCCCACACGGGGATCAGCCAGAACCCCCAGAGCGTCTTCAAGAGCTGCCAGTACCTGCTCGAGCATCTCAGGTCGGGGACGTACGGGCAAAGCGACGCCCGCGCCCGCGAACGACGGGCCTGGGTGACCGCCACGACCCGCCCCAGCT
>JBITAG010000165.1:0-15230 GCA_044439985.1 Phycisphaerales bacterium JB059
GACCAGGTCGCACTGGACCGCCGGGTTGATCTGTTCGGGGTCGCCGCCCAGGTTCTCCATGGCGTCGCGCATCGCGGCCAGGTCCACGACGCAGGGAACGCCCGTGAAGTCCTGCAGCACCACACGCCCCGGCATGAAGGGCATCTCGACGCGGTTGACCTGCTTGGCGTTGTAGGCGGCGAGGGCGGAGACATCCTCGGCGGTGACCACAAACCCGTCGAGGTTGCGGACCATCGCCTCCAGGAGGACCCGGATGGAGTAGGGCAGGCGGGAGACGGCGCCGAGGCCGGCCTCCTCCAGGGCGGCGAGGCGGACGTAGCTGTAGGTCTTGCCCGCGGATTCGAGGGTGTCACGCGCGTTGAAAGGGTCACTGGTCATCGGTGGGCTCCTGGGAAACGGTCGGTCAGGGGAAGGATCGGGGGGAAAGGGGCATGAATCAAATCCATGAAGCTTGTGGGCTGGATATCTGTTGTTGATGATTGGGGCGGGGGGCGGTCCGCAGCGGGGGTGGGATGGCTCTTGGCGGGCGCGGGCGGGTGCAGTAGCCTGCGACCTCCCCCGGGAGGCCGCCTCGATGAGATCGCTCGGCATGCTGTGCGTTGTGCTCGCGATCGGCGCCTTCGGGAAGGGCGCTGTCGCGCAGTCCTCCTTCCGGGACGGGGATCTGTACCTGGTCTCACGGAAGCTCCACGATCCGGTGCTTGGTGATCGTCCGGGGGTGATGCGGATCGACACGGCGACCTGGGCGGGGACGCTGCTCCCCTTCGAGCCGGAACTGAGCTTCGCGGGGCGGGGGGCGTACGACCCCTACCGGGACCGGCTGGTGCTGCTCAGCTCGGGGGCGCTGCTGATGGACGCGGACGGGGTGGTGGAGACGCTCCTCCCCGACGCCCCGGAGCGGTACGAGGTGGCGCCCACGGGGGACGGGCGGTTGTACTTTTATGAGCAGCCGAACTTCATCACGTACGTGGATGAGGACGACGCGCTGCACACCCTTCTGGATCAGTCCGGGGCGGCGTACGTCACGCCGGGGGGGCTGAGCGCGATGTTCTGGGACGAGGGGACGAACGCGCTCTTCCTGGGCGACTTCAAAAGCCGCGCGGGGTGGACGACGGTGACGCGTCTGACGCTCTCCCCCGATGGATCATCGATCGTGGATGTCCGGAGCACGTCGTTCGACGCGGGGAGTGGGTTCGAGTCGCCGCACGAGTTTTCGCGTGGGCCGGGCGGGTCGATCATGCTGATGATCTACGTCAACACGAACGACAACGCGGACCGGCTGGTGCTTCTGGACCCGGTCACGCTTGAGGAGACCACGTTCGCCTCGCCGGGGTATTTCGGCGCCAGCCGCATCCGGGCGGGGCACTACATCCCTTCGCGGGACGAGGGCGTGGTGCTCGACCAGTTCTGGAATCAGCTGGTGGCGTATTCCTTCGGGGAGTCGGGCACGGGTGAGATCCTTCCGACGCTGAATGTTTCGGCGCTCACGGACGTCGAGCGGGCGCAGTTCGTGCGGATTGAACGGGCGTGCGACCGTGGGGCGGACCTGGCGCCCCCGTACGGGCAGCTCGATTTCGAGGACGTGATCGCCTTCCTGCGGGCGTTCGCGAACCAGGAGCCCGCGGCGGATCTTTCGCCGGCGTACGGGGTCTACGACTTCAACGACGTGGCGATCTTCCTCGTCGTCTTCGTCGAGGGCTGCGGGTAGGCGTTCAACGCGCCGGGCGACGGCGCAGCTCGGCGAGCAGGGCCCGCTCGAAGGCGGCGGCGGCGTGGGAGGGGATGCGGTCGCGCCGACGCACGACCGCCAGCTCGCGCGTGAGCTTCGCGTCGGCGCAGCGCAGGCCGGCGCCGAGGGTGGGGTCCGCCTCCAGGGCGAACCGGGAGACGAACCCGACGCCAATCTCTGCCCGGACCATCTGGACGATCGACTCGATGCTGCGCAGTTCCATGACCACGTCGAGGGCGACGGCGTGGGCGCTGGCGGCGGCGTCGATGATGCCGCGCACGGCGCTGCCCGCCTCGAAGGCGACGACGGGCTGAGCGTCGAGGTCCTTCCAGCGGAAGCTCTTGCGCCCCTCGAGGGGGTGAGCGGGGGGGACAATCAGACGCAGCTCGTCGGAGATGGTCGCGACGCGGAGGAGGTCGGCTGAGCCGGGGATCGTGACCGGCTCGGTGACGATGCCCAGGTCGTGCTCCCCGCCGAGGACGCCCTGGGCGACGGCGCTCGAGCCGGCCTCCTTCATGAGGAAGCGCAGGCCGGGGAGTTCCCTGTGGACGCGCGAGATGACGCGGGGGAGGACGTACCCGACGGCGGTGGCGCCCCCCCCGACACGGATCGAGCCGTGCTCAAGGCCGACGAGTTCGCGGACGGCGGCGACGGCGGTGTCGGCCTGGCGGACCGCGGCGCGGGCGTGGTCGAGGAAGGCCCGTCCGGCGTCGGTGGGCTCCACGCCGCGCCCGGTGCGGTGGAGCAGTTCGGCGTCCACCTCGCTCTCGAGCTTCTTGAGCATGGCGGAGAGGGCGGGCTGGGTGACGCCCAGGGCCTCCGCGGCGCGGGTGATGTGCCCGTGCTCGCAGATGGCGATGAACTGTCGGAGGGGGGTGAGCTCCATGGGGGAAAGGGTACCGGGGCGTGCGGGGCCCGCTATTCTCTCCTCCAGATGATGCGACACACCACACATCGGATCGGCCTGGGCGCGCTCGCGTTGCTGCTGACCAACGCTCAGGTGCAGGCCCAGTCCCGCGAGTTCCAGCTCGACGACGAGACGGGGTGGGTGCAGACCGCCGCCCCGGAGCCGGGGACGGACGCCTGGGTGATGGCCGAGGCGAGGCGTCACCTGGCCGCGGAGCAGCCCGGCAAGGCGCTCAAGGTGCTCAACCCGTGGCTCGAGGCCAACAAACGCTCGCAGAACCCGTATCTGGCGGAGGCCTACCTGCTGCGCGGCGACGCCCGGGTCGCCAACGATGACGAGTACAAGGCCCTGTTCGACTACGAGACCGTGATCCGCGACTTCTCGGGGAGTGACGCCTTCCCGAAGGCGGTGCAGCGGGAGTACGAGATCGGGACGCGGTACATCAACGGGCTGCGCCGCAAGTTCCTCGGGATGCGGGTCGAGAACGCCCGCCCGACGGGGGAGGAGCTGCTCATCCGGGTGCAGGAGCGGACGCCCGGCTCGCTGCTCTCCGAGAAGGCGGCCCTCGACCTGGCGGACCACTACTACCGGCGGCGCGAGATGAAGCTCGCCAGCGAGATGTACGACATCTTCGTGGCGAACTACCCCGACTCCGAGCACCGGGAGTACGCCGAGCTGCGCCAGATCAAGGCGAACGTCAGCCGGTTCAAGGGGCCTGAGTACGACGCGGCGGGTCTGGTGGAGGCGCGCCTGCTGATCGAGGACTTCATCCGGCGCAACCCCGGCCTCGCCGAACGCGAGGGCATCACGACGGGGATGCTTGTCCGCATCGACGAGTCCGCCGCCCAGCAGCTGCTGACCACCGCGAACTGGTACCTCAAGCAGGGGGACGAGGCGAGCGCCCGGTTCACCCTGCGTCGCCTGCTCCGCAAGCACCCCACGAGCGCCGCGGCGAGCGACGCGATGGACCTCATGATCGAGCGGGGCTGGATGCGGGCGCCCGAGGCGCCGCCCAACACGAGCCCGGCGCCCGGATCGGTCCCGGAAACCAGGCCCGAGGCTCGGCCCCAGCCGGAAGCCCAGCCGGAAGCCCAGCCCGAGCCCGAGCCCGAGACGACGAGCGATCCGACGCCCGCCGAGCCGGACGTCATCCCGATCGAGGAGCTGCCGTGATCGTGGGGGCGCGTTCGCTGCGGTGCTGGCTCGCTCTCGCCCTGGCGTTGATCGGGGCGGGGTGCGCCTCGAACCCGAGTGAGGGGTACGCGTTCGGGTGGACGCACTCGGAGGACGTGCGGACGATCGCGGTCCCGATGTTCGACAACCGGACGTACGCGACGGACGTGGAGTTCGCGCTCACCGAGGCGATCATCGCGGAGATCCAGCGGAGCACCCCGTGGGTGGTGGTGGGGGAGGAGCGGGCGGACACCACGCTCTCCGGCGTGCTGACGCAGGAGTCGGCGACGACGCTCTCGACGACGCCGGGGACGGGGCTGGTGCAGGAGAACGCGCTGACCCTGACGGTGGACTTCGACTGGCGGGACAACCGGACGGGGGAGACGCTCGTCGCGCGGGACCGGTTCAGCGCGGTGGGAACTTACGCCCCGGCGCAGGGCACGGGCGAGCGCCGCGAGATCGGTCAGCGTCAGGCGATCCGGGAGCTGGCCCGGGACATCGTCGCCGAGCTTCGCGCGGATTGGTAGGTTTACCCCAGGCCCCCCGGTTCCCGTTCTCGGGCCTCCGCTCCTGCGGCGTCTGGGGGCTGTTCTGGCTCCAAACCCCCTGATCCCTCGAAGTACCCGGCGCCCTCTCCTAGCGTTTGAGGGCATGCCCCGCCCGGAACGATGATGATCCGGGAACAAACCCGACCGCTTCGGGATCCGTACGGAGACGGAGACCCAGCACGAGAGGCGCCGCAAGACGCACCAGCAGGCCACGAAAGGCCAGGACAACCCGATCGCCCCCACCCTCCGCGCCGCGGCGGATGAGCCCGGACAGGCCCCCAAGCCGAGCGGTCCGGAGGGCAAGAAGCCCGGCGAGAAGGCGACCCCCGGGGGGCCGAGCCGCGGCCTCTTCGGCTTCGTGATGATCCTGGTCCTCGGCGTGATGCTCGTGATGTTCTTCTCGAGCGCCACCGGGGGCGAGAAGATCTCCTGGGCGGACTTCGCCAACTACTACCAGACCAACCAGATCGTGACCGAGTCGGTCGAGTATCGCGAGGACGGGATCTACGCCAAGCTCCGCGCCGAGGAGGCGACCGATCCCCCCCTCACCGTCCGCGTCCCGGTCAACACCGCGAGCAAGGAACTCTACGCGGGCAAGCTCGACGAGCTGACGAACGGAAACTTCCGCTCCCGCCCCGCCTCCGGGCTGACCCAGTTCCTGCTCTTCTTCGGCCCGATCATCCTCTTCATCCTCGTGATCTGGTTCCTGATCTCGCGCGGCATCCGCAACGCGGGCGGGGGCGCCGGCATGCTGGGCAACTTCGGCAAGTCACGCCACCGCACGATGACCAAGGAGATGACCGGCGTCACCTTCAAGGACGTGGCCGGCATCGAAGAGGCCAAAGAGGAAGTCACCGAGATCATCGAGTTCCTCAAGCACCCCAAACGCTTCACCAAGCTCGGCGGACGCATCCCCCGCGGCGTGCTCCTCACCGGCCCTCCCGGCTGCGGCAAGACGCTGCTCGCCAAGGCGATTGCCGGCGAGGCCGACGTGCCCTTCTTCTCGATCTCCGGGTCGGACTTCGTCGAGATGTTCGTCGGCGTCGGCGCGTCGCGGGTCCGCGACCTGTTCAAACAGGCCAAGGACTCCTCCCCCTGCATCATCTTCCTCGACGAGATCGACGCCGTCGGGCGGCGCCGGGGCGGAGGCTTCTCCTCCGGCGGGCACGACGAACGCGAGCAGACCCTCAACGCGATCCTGGTCGAGATGGACGGGTTCGCCGCGGCCGACGGCGTCATCGTCATCGCCGCCACCAACCGCCCCGACGTGCTCGATCCCGCCCTGATCCGCCCCGGTCGCTTCGACCGGCAGATCGGCGTCACCCTCCCGGACGTCAAGGGGCGTCTGGAGATCCTCAAGGTCCACGCCGCGAAGGTGAAGCTCGGGCCGAACGTCAACCTCGAGACCGTGGCGCGGGGGACGCCGATGTTCTCCGGCGCCGACCTCGCCGCGATCATCAACGAGGCGGCGATCTCCGCCACGATGCAGAACAAGGACTTCATCGAGCACGAGGACCTCGAGGAGGCCCGCGACAAGGTGAAGTTCGGGCGTGCCCGGCGCAGCCGCGTGCGCGAGAAGGAAGAGAACAAGCTCGTCGCCTACCACGAGGCGGGTCACGCCGTCCTGCAGGCCCTGCTCAAGGACTCCGACCCCCTGCACAAGGTCACCATCATCCCCCGCGGGGACGCGGGCGGCGCGACCTTCAGCCTCCCCGAAAAAGACCGCATGGGGTACAGCCTCAAGTGGCTCAACGCGACCATGCGCGTCCTCTGCGGCGGGCGGATCGCGGAGCAGAAGGCCATGGAGGACGTCTCCTCCGGGGCCTCCCAGGACATCGCGCAGGTCACACAGCTCGCCCGCACCATGATCCTCGAATGGGGCATGAGCGAGGCGCTCGGCTTCGTGCGCTACGCCCCCTCCGACACCCGCGAGATGTACGTCCCCGAGCGGGATTACTCCGACCAGACCGCCGAGGTCATCGACCAGGAGATCCGGCGGCTCGTCGACGAGGCGTACAACGACGCGCGCCAGATGCTGCTCGACCACTGGGACCGCGTCGTCGCCGTCGCCGACGCCCTGCTCCGGTACGAGACGCTCACCGCGGACGACGTGCACGCCCTGATCCGGGGCGAGGAGCTGAAGAAGCCCTCCGTCGCGGACCTGCTCGCGGCGGACCGCCCGGCGCCCCCCACGCCCAAGCCGGGCAAGGGGGAGGAGCCGGACATGCCCCCGGGGGCGTTGCCCAGCCCGGCGTAGACGACGGACGCTCGAAACAACGCGGGCCACCCGATCGAACCGGGTGGCCCGCTTTCGTTTTGCGGACGCGGCGCGTGGGTCAGGGGCAGCCAGCGCTGTACGCGTTCAGGTAGGCGACAATGTCGGAGAAGTCGAAGACCCCCTCGGGTGAGGCGAGGTCCGCGACGGGCTCGCCCGCGTCGAACGCGCCGAGGAAGGCGACGATGTCGGAGAAGTCCAGGACCTCGTAGGGGAGCGCAAGGTCGGGGGTGCACCAGAGGAGGCCCTGCAGGCGGTGGTCGCGGGCGCCGATCCGGGTGGCGCGGAACTGGCTCCCGGAGGCGACGTAGGCCCATTCGACCTCGCAGTCGGCGCTGAGTTCGAGGAACTCGCCGGAGGCGCCGACGCAGACGAGGGTGTTCCCGTTGGCGAGACGCTGGGCGCCGGAGATGAAGGAGGAGTAGAACGTGGAGCCCCCGGCGTGGTCACAGATCCAGGTGGGGGCGGCGGGGCCGTACGCCTGGTCGGTGGCGAGGGTGTAGGTCCCGTCCATGTTGAGGGGTGGGGTGAGTTCTTCGACGCTGGAGTAGGAGCTCGCGGGGCGTCCGTTGCCGTTGTTGTAGACGAGGATGTTGCCGGCGCCGGGGAGGCCCTCGTCGATCCACTGCGCGTTGTGCTGGTTGAAGAACTTCTGGTCGGCGACGGTTCCGCGCCGGTACGCGCGGGGGTTGCCCCAGCGGTAGAGCAGGTCGCCGGAGGCGAGACCGGCGCGGGAGAAGATCCAGATCTCGTCGAAGGCGTGGCAGCTGACCACGATCTGGTCGAGTTCCTCGTTGTAGTCGAGGCCGTTGAAGTGGAGCCAGTCCGGGCTCAGGCCGTTGGGTGAGAAGTTGATGTCGATCTTCTCGGGGTGCTCGGCGGGGTCGCCGTAGTTGGGCAGCGCGGGGTCGAAGTCCTGGACGAGGTGGTCCCAGACGTGCCACGCCCAGACGACGTCGCCGGAGGTGGGGCCGGTGGGTTGGATCTCGTAGATCCCCTCGGACCAGAGTTCGCCGCTGACGGTGGCGGGGTCGCGTCCGATCGCGATGGCCTCGGCGGCGGTCATGCGCTCCCAGACGATGGCGAGGATGTTGCCGTTGGGCAGGACGCGGAAGTCGTGGTGCCCGCGGTGGTTGGGTCCGGCGAGGACGTAGTCCCACTCGAGCGTGCCGTCCCAGGCGATGATCTGGATGCGTCCTCCGGCGCCACCCCCCACGGGTCCGGGGAGTGAGAAGTCGTTGGCGGCGCGGATGATGGAGCCGTCGTCCTGCAGGTAGACGGAGAGGCCGGGGAGGTAGCTGCTCGACCAGGTCTTGACCGTGTTGCCTTCAAGGTCGATGAGGTGGGTTTGGGAGGAGGCCATCCCGGTGTGGAGGGTCCATTCCGGGAAGGGCTCGGCGCCGGCCGAGGGGGCGAGGGCAAGCGCGAGCAGGGCGAGGACGCGTCGGGGTGACATGGGGGGCTCCTTGGTGGAGCCTTGAAGCTAGCAGCCTCGGGGGCGCAACCATAGCGCCGCGCGCCGGATGCGGGCCGGGCGCCCATCGGACGCGAAGGGGCGGGAGTGCCGGCGGGGGGGCTAGACGCCCAACGCCACCATCGCCGCGGCGAGCTTCTGGAACCCGGCGCGGTCGGCGCCGACGGCGTAGTTCGGCGCCCCGTCGGAGGTGGGGGCGTGCTCCAGGCAGGTGGCGTGAATCGTGCGCATCGTCTCCTCGACGCGATCGATCGTCTTCTCCCGGGTCCAGCTCGTCCGCGTCGCGTTCTGCGACATCTCGAACCCGGAGCAGGCGACCCCCCCGGCGTTGCTCGCCTTCCCCGGTCCGAACCGGACGCCCTCGCGCACGAAGGCGTCGCGGGCCGCGTGGGTGCAGGGCATGTTCGCCCCCTCGGCGATGAACCGGAGGCCATGCTCCATGAGGGCGCTGGCGCCATCGACGTCCAGCTCGTGCTGCGTGGCGCACGGGAGGGCGAGCGTGGCGTCGGTGAGTCCCCAGGGCGTGCTCCCCTCGTGGTAGGTGACCCCATCCGATTCAAACTCGCTCAGGCGCCCGCGTCGCTCTTCCTTCAGGGCCTTGATCTCGCCGATCTGTCGCTCGCTCAGGCCGCCTTCGCAGAGGATCGTGCCGTCCGAGTCCGAGAGGGTGACGACCTTTGCGCCGCGCTGGATGGCCCGCTCCGCGGCGTGGAGGGCGACGTTGCCGGCCCCCGAGATGGCGATCCGGGAATCCTCCATCGCGTCGCCCGCCTCCCGGAGCATCTGGTCGGCGAACTCGATGAGCCCGTACCCGGTCGCCTCGGTGCGCCCCGGGATGCCCCCGACGCCCTGAGGCTTGCCGCTGAGCACGCCGCCGGGGCGGCGCGTGATCCGGAGCCACTGGCCGTAGAGGAAACCGATCTCGCGGGCGCCGACGCCGATGTCGCCCGCCGGGACGTCGATCTCGGCGCCGATGTGCCGGTGCAGCTCGCGCATGAAGGCCTGGCAGAAGCGCATGACCTCCTCGTCGGTCTTGCCCCTGGGGTCGAAGTCGGACCCGCCCTTGCCCCCGCCGAGCGGGAGGCCGGTCAGGGCGTTCTTGAAGCACTGCTCAAAGGCGAGGAAGGCGAGGGTGTCCTCGTTGACCGAGCGGTGGAAGCGCAGGCCCCCCTTGTAGGGGCCGAGCAGGTTGCAGTGTTCGACGCGCCAGCCGGTGTTCACGCGGACCTCCCCCTCGTCGTCCACCCAGTCCACGCGGAAGCGGATGACCCGGTCCGGGCGGAGCAGGCGTCGGAGGACGCCGGCGTCAAGGAAGGCGTCGATACCCTCCATCCCCTCGATCGAGGCGCCCACCTCGGAGATCGCCGCCCCGAGCAGGTCGCCGGCGCCGACATCGCTGATTTCCTGCTCGATGCGTCCCTTGGCGCTGGCGCCCATCGTTCGACTCCCGAGGGTGAGGTGCGGGCGGGGGAGCGTCGCGTCGCCCCGCCCCTCGCTACGCTTGGTCACGTGCCCGACGCGACCCGCATTCCGGACATCTCCGAGGTTCGAGCCGGGACACTCTCCCGATTCGGCGCCCGGGTGGATCATCTCTACCACGCGCTGGTTCGGCGAAGATTCGCCCGCATCGCCCGCGTCCTCGGAGCGTACACCACCCCGGGCGCCGTCATCATGGATATCGGGGCGAATCACGGACGCTTCGCCAAGCACCTCGCCGCCCTGCACGGGGGGGACTGCACGCTCTACGCCTTCGAGCCCCTCGAGTACAACCGGACGGTGCTCCGCCTCGCGGTCGGGCGGGCCCGGAACGTCCGCATCGTCCCCCTCGCCCTCTCCACCGAGGCCGGGCAGACCGAACTCTTCATCCCGTACAAGATGGCCAGCAAACGCTTCAACCACGGCAGCGCCCACCTGGGCGACCGGGACTCGGGCGTCGCCTTCGGCACCCGGACCGCGCCCGACGTCTGCCGCGCCGTGATCGACACCGTTCGCCTGGACGACTGGGCGAGCGAGCAGAAGCTCGAACGGCTCGACCTGATGAAGATCGCCGTCGAGGGCGCCGAGCCGCTGGTGATCGAGGGCGGCCTCGAGACGATCGCCCGGTTCAGGCCCGCCATCTACGCCGAGCTGATCCGGGGTCTGCCCGAGCGGGTGGGACGCTCGATCGAGGATGTCACCGGGCCGTTGCTGGCGCAGGGGTACCGCATGCACGGCGCGAGCGAGTCGGGAAGGATCACGCCGCCCCTGGAGGCGTGGTCGCCCGACGTGCGCGACTATCTCTTCCTCCATCCCGACCCGGCCTGACCGGGCGGGCCGCTCCCCCGCCGACGCCTACTTCTTGCCCGGCGCGTTCGGCGTCTTGGCGCCGGTGCTGACCGGGCCCTTGCCCTTGGCGCCGTTGGCGCCCGCGGCGGAAGGGGTCTGGGCCCCGGGCTTGGGCTCGGCCGACTTCTCGGCGAGCGCGGGCTGCTTCCCGCCCGCCGGCTGCTCGCCCGCGCCGAGCGTCCGGGTCACCCCGTCGAGCGGCTTGAGTTCGCTCAGGGTCTTGCCCGACTTGGCCCCCGTCTCCTCGAACTTCCTGAGCGTCGGGACGAGGCGGGAGTCGATCGACCCCACGAGGCTGTTGTACCGGTCCACGCTCATCCGGATCGAATCGCCGAGCTTGCTCGCGTACTCGAACGCCGTCCCCGCACGCTCGTGCAGCTCGACGCCCAGCCGGATGAGCTCCTTCGTCTCCTCGCCGAGCTTGTGCTCGTGCCAGCCGACGGCGACGGCGCGCAGCAGGCCGATGAGCGTGCTCGGGCTCGCGAGGATCACGCCCCGCTGCGCCGCGGTCTCCAGAAGCTCGGGCTTGCGCTGCAACGCCGCGTCGATGAAGTGGTCCCCCGGCACGAACATGACCGTGAACTCCGGGGAGCCCTCCCACGCCGACCAGTACTTCTTGTCGCTCAGCTTCTTCGCCTGCTCCGCCACGTGCCGCGCGAACCGGTCGAGATGCTCCTCGCGCTTCTTGTCGTCCGTCTCGTTGACCGCCTCCAGGTACGCGTACGTGTTGGTCTTCGCGTCGACCGCGATCACACGCTCGTTGGGCAGCTTGACGATCATGTCGGGGCGGAGCAGCGCGCCCTTCCCGTCACGCTGGCTCGCCTGCTCGGTGAAGTCGCAGTAGCTCGTCATCCCCGCCAGCTCGGCGACACGCTTGAGCTGGATCTCGCCGTACTGCCCACGGATCTCCGGCTTGGAGAGCGCCCGCGTCAGCTTGGCCGTCTCGTCCCGCAGGGCCGCGCTGGCGCCCGTCACGGATTCCACGTGCGTCATCAGCTTCGTGAAGCTCTCGACACGCGACTTCTCGATCTGCTCCAGCTTCGCCTTGGTCTCGGCCAGCGTCTCCCCGATCGGCTTGACCAGCTCGGAGTGCTCCTTCTTCGCCGCCTCGAAGACGGGCTTGGCCTGCTCCAGGAACTCCGCCCGCGAACTCTTGAGCGCCTCGGCGGACAGAGCCTTGAAGGCGTCGCTGAACTTCGCCTCCAGCACGGACCGCTCCTCCAGACGCTCGCTCAGCGAAACGAGCTTCTGCTCCGCCTCCGCGATCTGCCGGTTGAGCCGGATCCCCTCCGTCCGCAGCTCGTCGTTGATCGCCCGCTCGCGGACCAGCGACTCGCGCGTCTCGGCCAGCTCCCCCTCAAGGGCGCCCCCGACCCCATCTCGACGGGCCATGTCAGCAAGAAGTTTGGCCCGTGAGACCAACGCCCAGATCATGCCCGCCGCGAACCCGGCGCAGAGGACACCCAATACGATTTGTGCAACGTCCATGTGATCGAGTGTAGCGCAGAAGGCCCGAAAAACGGGGCAACCGACAGTTGTCCCCACCCCGTCCCGCCCCCCTGTCGGTTCCGCCCGTCGGGGTCCGCCCTCCCCCCCCCCAGCGAAGGACCGCCCCCCGCGTCCGGACGCCTGCCAGATTGACACCTCCCCACCCCCCGGCCCGACCGGGCGGGCAGGCCCTGTCCCCCGCCAAACCCCCTCACGACCCCGCGCGGGCGGATTCCCCGCCCCGCGACCCCGCCCCCACGCCCCCGAAACAGGCACGCGGCTTGCCACATCTCCCGCCAGATGCGATCGGTCCGCCTCCATCACGACCCCGCCCCACGCAACGACGCCCACCGCGATCGCTCGGGCGCGGCCCCCGGCCACGGGCGACTCAATCTCCTGCTCTCCTACGCCGGCTGGCGTCCGGAGCCCTGGGTCGATCGCCTGCCCCGCCTGCTCGAGCCCATGGGTGTCCACTCCCTGACGGCCCAGTCCGGACGCGAGGCGAGCGAGGTGATCCGCCGCAACCGCATCCACATCGCGGTCGTGGACCTCGGCCTCCCGCTGGAGGCCTGCCAGTCCGAGGCCGCCGGCGCCGGATGCCGCCTCCTCGAGATCCTGCGTCGCCTCGACGCCCCGCCCCCGACCGTCGTGGTCAAACGCCCCCGATCGACCCGCGATGAACAACGCGAGCTGTCCGGAGCGCTCCGGGCGGGGGCCTTCGCCGTGATCGACCGACCCCACGACACCGGAGACCTCGAACTCCTGCTCGAGGTGCTCCGTCGCGTGCTCGCCCGCCACTACGCGGGCGCCTGGCCCGGGGGACGCCCGGCATAACCGAACCAACCAACCGCCCCACGCGGGCGAAACCACACCAACACGCCGGCGACGACCGGCTCGATTCGAAGAGGAGTTCAAGCAATGGCCACCGCGACCAAGACGAAGACCAACATCCGCCCCCTCCACGACAAGATCCTCGTCCGCCGCGACGAGGCCCTCGGCGTCACCGAATCGGGCATCTACCTCCCCGAGGGCTCCAAGGACAAGCCCAAGACCGGCGTCGTCGAGGCCGTCGGCGACGGCTCCCTCAACACCGAAACCGGCGAACGCGCCCCCCTCACCGTCCAGGCCGGCGACCGCGTCATCTTCAGCTCCTACGCCGGAACCGAGGTCAAGCTCAACGACGACGAACTGCTCATCATGAGCGAGGACGAGGTCCTGGCCATCATCGACTGAACCCGCGCCCGGAGTTGTGCCCGGCCCCACACAGCCATCGGAGGCCCCATGAACGCAACCACCATCAAGAACGTCCTCGAGCAGTGCAAGGCCAACGGCGACCGCGTCGCCGTCGGCTTCGCCCACCGCTCCTTCTTCGTCGAGGACATCCAGTCCATCGACCACGGGCCCACCGACGCCGACGACACGCTCTTCACCGGCACCGCCCTCGTCTACGACACCGGGCACTCCCGCCAGGCCACCCCCGAGGTCATCTACTTCCAGGCCTCCGAGGTCGTCTCCCTCGCCCGGCCCGCCGGAGCCAGCGCATGAACGCCGACCAGCTCCGCCAGGCCCTGACCGAACTCAAGGGTGAGCGCAGCGCCACCTTCGTCATCGACGGGCACGAGCTCACCGTCACCACCGCGATGCTCGTCCCCGCCGAACCCGACAACCTCGTCAAGGTCACCGACGGGCAGAGCATCTACATCATCGAATCCGAACGCGTCGCCTGGGTCCGCATCGGACTCGGCGCCGCCGTCAGCAAAGCGTAATCAAACACCAAGCACACACCGGGGCCACGCCCCGAGACAGAGCAAGCAGGAGAAGTTCCAATGGCCGCCAAGCAGATCGCATTCGACACCGACGCCCGCGAGCGCATCCTCGCCGGCGTCAAGAAACTCGCCGCCGCCGTCAAGGTCACCCTCGGCCCCTCCGGACGCGTCGTCGTCCTCGAAAAATCCTTCGGCTCGCCCACCGTCACCAAGGACGGCGTCACCGTCGCCAAGGAGATCACCCTCGACGACCCCTACGAGAACATGGGCGCCCAGATGGTCAAGGAGGTCGCCTCCAAGTCCTCCAAGCTCGCCGGCGACGGCACCACCACCGCCACCGTCTACGCCGAATCCATCTACAGCGAGGGCCTCAAGAACATCACCTCCGGCGCCAACCCCAACCAGATCAAGCGCGGCATCGACAACGCCATCTCCGCCCTCATCGACGAACTCGCCAAGCTCTCCAACCCCGTCAAGTCCTCCGAGGAAATCGCCCAGGTCGGCGCCTGCTCCGCAAACCAGGACCGCCAGATCGGCGACATCATCGCCCAGGCCATGGACAAGGTCGGCAAGGACGGCGTCATCACCGTCGAGGAAGGCAAGTCCCTCGAGACCGAGATCGAACTCGTCGAGGGCATGCAGTTCGACAAGGGCTACCTCAGCCCC
Source organism: Phycisphaerales bacterium JB059 (assembly GCA_044439985.1). Taxonomy (GTDB): domain Bacteria; phylum Planctomycetota; class Phycisphaerae; order Phycisphaerales; family UBA1924; genus JAJRXR01. The sequence goes on from JBITAG010000165.1 coordinate 14,352, forward strand.
CACTTCGTGACCGACACCGCCGCCATGGAGTGCGTCCTCGACAAGCCCTACATCCTCGTCCACGAGAAAAAGCTCTCCAACGCCAAGGACCTCCTCCCCATCCTCGGCAAGATCGCCGAATCCGGCGAGCAGCTCCTCATCATCGCCGAGGACATCGACTCCGAAGCCCTCGCCACCCTCGTCGTCAACCGCCTCCGCGGCGTCCTCAAGGTCGCCGCCGTCAAGGCCCCCGGCTTCGGTGACCGCCGCAAGGAAATGCTCCAGGACATCGCCACCCTCACCGGCGCCACCGCCATCATGGAGGAACTCGGCATCGACCTCGAGAAGCTCGAGATCAAGGACCTCGGACGCGCCAAGAAGGTCACCATCACCAAGGACGACACCACCATCGTCGAGGGCGCCGGCTCCTCCAGCGACATCAAGGCCCGCATCGACATGATCCGCCACCAGATCGACGCGGCCACCAGCGACTACGACAAGGAAAAGCTCGAAGAGCGCCTCGCCAACCTCGCCGGCGGCGTCGCCCAGGTCAACGTCGGCGCCGCCACCGAGGTCGAGATGAAGGAGAAGAAGGCCCGCGTCGAGGACGCCCTCCACGCCTGCCGCGCAGCCGTCGAAGAGGGCATCCTCCCCGGCGGCGGCGTCGCCGTCCTCCGCGCCCGCCGCGCCCTCGACAAGCTCAAGAAGTCCGCCGTCGGCGACGAGCGCATCGGCATCGACATCGTCTCCCGCGCCGTCACCGCCCCCGTCAAGCAGATCGCCGCCAACTGCGGCCTCGACGGCTCCGTCATCGCCGCCAAGGTCGAGGAGAACGACGCCGTCAACTTCGGCTTCAACGCCCTCACCCAGGAGTACGGCGATATGGTCGAGATGGGCGTC
>JBITAG010000166.1:0-3951 GCA_044439985.1 Phycisphaerales bacterium JB059
CGTGGGGGGACACACGCCGATCCGATCGGTGCAGGCCACGACCGGCGGGATGCGGATCAACTCGCGCGATGTCGTTCGATCGCTCACCCCGGCGGACGGTGTCTCGGTCGCTTCGGTGGTCGCCACGTCCGTGGGCGATCGTGTGCGTCGCGACGGGACCACCGCGCGTCCAGCGTTGGCGGACGACGAGCATGGGTTCGTCTCGGGCGGGCTGGTCTATTCGGTGTCCCTGGCGCCGGGCGCGGAACGCGACATCATCGTGGCGGGGCGCATCGGGGGGGGCGAGGTCGGGCTTGAGGTCGCGTCTGATCCGGAGAGGGTCTTCGCGGAGCGGCTGGAGCAGGAGCGGGCTCGATGGACGGGGCTGCTGTGGACCCCTCGGATCGAGCTTCCCGGGGCGGGGGGCGCGTGGTCGGACGCGGCGCGCACCACGACGGCTCACATCCTTATCAACCAGGACGGCCCGGCGATTCAGCCCGGGTCGCGGACGTACGAGCGGAGTTGGATCCGGGACGGGTCGATCACGTCGCTGGCGTTGATCGCCGGCGGGCATGTCGATCGGGCCCGGGCGTTTGTGGATTGGTACGCGCCGTACCAGTACCCGTCGGGCAAGGTCCCGTGCGTGGTGGACCGACGCGGGCCGGATCCGGTGGACGAGCACGACTCGACGGGGGAGCTGATCTTCGCGCTCTGGCAGACCTATCTCGCAACCGGCGACCTGGCGTTTCTGGCCCGGCACGAGGAGCGCGTCCGGCGGGGGGTTGACTATCTGCGATCGCTCCGAGAGGAGCGTCTGACCGAGGCGTACCTCAACAGCGAAGACCCGCTGGAGCGGGCGAAGGCGGGGCTCGTCCCCGAATCGATCAGCCACGAGGGGTACAGCGCCAAACCGATGCACTCGTACTGGGACGATTTCTTCGTCCTGCGCGGGCTGCTCGACGCGGCCTCCATCGCGGGAGCGCTCGGCGCCGAGGAGGACCAGCGGACGTACGCGGCCCTGGCGGACGAGTTTGAGCGGAGCCTCTTTGAGTCGATTCGACTCGCGATGCAGGCGCACGGGATCGAGTACATCCCGGGTTGCGTCGAGCTGGGGGACTTCGACGCGACCTCCACCTCGATCGCGGTCTTCCCGGGGGGCCTGCTCGGGAGCGAGCTTGCGCCCGCCCTCCGGGCGACGTTCGACCGGTACTGGACGCACTTCACGGCGCGACGGGATGGATCGATCCAGTGGCGGGACTTCACCCCCTACGAGTTCCGTCTTGTTGCGACGTTCGTCCGGCTTGGCGAGCCGCAACGGGCTCTGGCGATGCTGGACTGGCTGATGGAGCAGCGCACGCCCGCGGGGTGGAACCAGTGGCCGGAGGTGGGATACCGCGACCCGATGACGGCGGGATTCGTCGGCGACATCCCCCACACCTGGGTGGGCTCGGCCTTCATTCTCTCTTTCTATTCGCTCTTCGCGTACGAGGAGGAAGCGGAGGGAGGGGTCGTGATTGCTCCGGGGATCGACCCGGACTGGGTCGCCCACCCCGACGGCATCCGCGTCGACGGGTTGTTCACGCGTTGGGGACCGCTGGACTTTACGATCCAGCGACGCAATGGCGCCTGCGTTGTGGACATCACCCGGGCGCCGCACGCCCCCGGGGGGCTGCGGATCTGCCCGCCCCCGGGCGATTGGATGCGTGTGACGATGCACGGGCGATTGCTCCAACCGGACGACAAGGGGCGGTACCGCGTGGACGCCGCGCCGGGGGTGGTCCGGTTCGAGAAAGGCGCGACGCCCTGAGGCCAAGACCGAACGTGGGCCCGCCGGCACAAGGTCCGGCGAGCCCACGCGAGGGTGACTGCGGGATGGGATGGTTACGACTCGGCGCGGGCGTCGCGCATGTCTCGGATCTGGTCATGGCGGCGCTTCACCTCCGCGTACTGCTGCTGCAGGGTCTTGTTGAGGGGGCTCCCCGCGGTGGACTTGAGGACGTCCTCGTACTCGTGCTTGATCGCGTCCTCGCCACGCTCGGCCTCAGCGAGCACGGCGTGCTCGTCCCCGCTCTGGACGGCGCCCCGGATCTCGAGCCACCAGCGGTGGGCGGTTCCCTTAAGAGAACCCGAGCGTTCCGGGGATTCCCCGTTCACGCTCACGACCGACTGCAGGTCGCGTGCGAAGCGTTGACGCTCCTGGCCACACTCTCGGAAGTAGGTCGCCAGCTGCGGGGAGCCCTCCAGCTGCTCCGCCGCGGTCTCGAAGCCCTTGTGGCTGTCGAGGTTGATCTCGATGAGGTTCTGAACGGCGTCGATCGTGTCGTCGTTGAGACTGGTGGTGGTTTCCATGCTGATTCCTTTCGGTGAGGGGATGAGTTGGAGTTGGTGATCGGGGTAGGTTGATCAGTCGTCAACCAGGTCGTCCACCGCGTCTCCGACGTCTTCGGCCGTGTCCTCCACGGAGTCGCCGACTTCCTCGACGGCGTCTTCCGCGTCGGAGTCGTCGCAACCGGCGGCGAGAAGGAAGGGTGTGGTGGCCGTTGCCGCGGCGGCGAGCGCCAGGATCCGGCGGATGTTGGTCTGCTGTCTCATGTCGGAACTCCTTCGTGTGTGAATGACTGGTCGTCGGGGGTCTTCCGGTCGTCCGTTGATCAGACCTTGACCGTGGTGGAGCCCCGGCGGAAAAGGCCGGCGACCAGCGAGAGCAGGAACAGGACCACGAAGACGAAGAAGAGAACCTTCGCGATCGTGGCGGCGCCCGCGGCGATACCGCCGAACCCGAAGACCGCGGCGATGATGGCGATGATGAAGAACGCGAGTGCCCAACCAAGCATGACTGTTCCTTTCTGATGTGGCGGGGCCTGCCCCGCCCGTTCGTGTCCCACCGAGCACGCTGCCCGGTGCGGTTCTGAGAGGAGTTTCGTTCCGGGAGGTGACGCCTCCGTGAGCCCACCATGAATCCGGGCTCATTCTGCAAACCCGCGTTTCCCGGTCGTCCGTGGGGTGGCGACCTCCCCCCCCGGTCCCCCGTCCCGGGCGCCTCCCCGGGTCGTGCGTTGGCGCCGGGGAAGCCGGACGGCTCGGATGATGCATCGCCGGCGTGGACCCCCCCTGAACCGAGCGTGAAATCACCTTCATCCTGTTTCGGGCGGTCGGGTGATCGTCGCGCACTACACTGGTCACCATCGCGAGGTGATTCGCGATCGCGGAGAAGGGTGAGCCATGCGGATACTGATCATCGAAGACAACCCGAAGATGGCGTCATCCCTGCAACGGGGTCTGCGCGAGCACGGGTACGCGGCGGACGTGTGCCACACCGGGTTCGAGGGTGAGGAACTCGCGGCGGTTGAGCCGTTCGACCTGGTCCTGCTCGACCTGATGCTCCCGGATCGCGACGGGGTCGAGGTCTGCCGCAACCTCCGGCGACGGTGCGTGGACACGCCGGTGCTGATGCTAACGGCGTTGTCGGGCACGGAGAACAAGGTCGACGGGTTGGACGCCGGCGCGGACGACTACCTGACCAAGCCGTTCGAGTTCGACGAGCTGCTGGCTCGCATCCGCGCACTCCTCCGTCGGGGCGAGGCGTCGGAGGGTCGTGTTCTCGAGTGTGACGACCTGACGCTCGACCTCTACACGCGGGTCGTGAAGCGAGGGGACGAGGAGCACGACCTGTCGAACAAGGAGTTCGCGTTGCTCGAGTACCTGATGCGAAACCAGAACCGCGTTCTCTCGCGGGCCCAGATCGGCGAGGGCGTCTGGGACATGAACTTCGAGATCGGGAGCAACGTGATCGACGTCTACATCTCCCAGCTTCGGACGAAGATCGACCGCATGCACGAACGCCCCCTGATCCACACCATCAAGGGCGCGGGGTACCGGTTCGGGATCATGGACTGAGGCATGACCGGCACGACCCATCCCGCGGGCCCCTCGGATCGGCGGGCGCTGCTCCCCCGGCTGACGCTCCGGATC
>JBITAG010000167.1:0-12902 GCA_044439985.1 Phycisphaerales bacterium JB059
CGCCGAGGCGGTGGGCGGTCACGTTGTCGGGCAGGGCGTTCGCGGCGGCCAGCGCGATCGCGTTCTGTTCCGAGGGCGAGAGGAGGAGGAACTGGTCGAGGGTGGTGTCGCCCGCGGGGATGGCGCTGGTCGGGGTCGAGGCGCCGCCCATGCTCATCATGTACTGCGAGAGTGTTCCGTCGGCGACGAGCTGGAGGGCGTGGTCCGGCCCGGAGCCGGTGACCGCCTGGTGCTGGATCACGGCGGCGGCGGCCGTGGTGGCGCGGGCGGAGTTGAGGGAGGCGTTCATGTTCGCGGGGGAGGCGAAGGACATCATCCAGGCGATGAAGGCCGCGTACGCCGCGATGAACCCGACAACGATGAGGACCGGGGTGAGGAGCGTGGCGGTGACGGCGCGCCAGGCGGAGACGCCCTGCATGTCTTTGAGCATGACGCCGGCGGTGATGGGCCACCAGAGCCAGGAGATGTAGTTCACGCAGGGGATGATGTTGGGGAGGTAGGCGCCGGAGGTGTAGAGGAGGGAGAGGGAGGTGGCGCGCATGGGGCGCGGGGCGCCCCCGGTGACCTTGAGGAAGACGTGGGTGACGCCGATCCAGACGGCGACCAAGAGGAGTTGCAGGATGTAGAGGGCGGCGAAGAAGGCGCCGTAGATCGCGACCACCATCAGGAGGATGGAGGCGCCTCCGCCGCCGCTCGACATGGCGATGAACGCGCCGATCAGGCCGAAGGCGACGACGAGGAGGTAGGTGAGCCCGATCACGATGGCGAGGTTGATGGCGGTGAACTTCCAGGCGGCGCCGGAGCGGGCGTCGTCGGGGGTGCACCGGGCCAGCTCGACGGGGTTGAACATCCCCATCATGGCGGTTTTCCACCAGGCCCGTCGCCGACCGATCTGGCGACGGTCGATCCAGGCCTGCTCATCGAGGACGGCCCGGTCCGGGTCCACGCCGGGGGCGGGGACGAGGATCATCAAGTCCATGCCCACGGGCTTGTGGCAGGAGACACACGCAAACGAGCGGGGCGAGAGATGGCCTTGCGGATCGGTCCCGTAGTAGGGCTGGGCGCAGTGGGGGCAGCGGAACTCGACGCTGTTGGGGCGGAAGTGGTAGTCGGAGGGGGCGAAGGGGTCGCCGCACTCGGGGCAGGTTCGGGCCGCGAGGTTCCAGAGGGAGTACTTGCAGGTTCGGCAGCGCACGTGGGAGCGAGTGTAGTGGAAGGGGATGGGGCGCCGCGCCTACCGGCGTCGGATGGAGGCGGGGTCGACGCGCAGGGTGGGGCCGGCAGCGCGTGACTCGAGGTGGCCGGAGAGGGAGACGGGCTCACCGATGAAGGGGAGGAGCGCGGCGTTGAGGGGCCCGCCGTGCTGGTCGGCGAGGAGGGTGTAGCGGCGGGAGCCGTCCGGATTGATGGAGTAGAGCATGGGGGGGATGCCGGCGGAGACGCAGAGGGTGGCGCAGGCCTTGTGGGCCTTGCCGTCCCCGGGCTTCATGGCGCCGAGGTAGCACTTGGCGTCGAGGATCTCGCCGGTGAGGGGGCCCGGGCCGAGAGAAGTGGGGGGTGGGCTCGGCAGCGTGGTGGTGATGGGGGAGGGCGTGATGGCGGGGTCGGCGCCGGGGGGGTCATCGAGTTCGATCATGCGTCGTCCGTCGCGCTGGAGCAGGCGCCCGCGGACGCTGACCCGCCGGGCGTCGTGGGGGCGGGCGATGTCCTGGGCGCCGCGCTTGCCCATGCGCACCAGCAGGTAGGGGCCGGCGTGTTCCCCGGTGACGATGAGGGTGGGGTAGGGATCAAAGAGGAGGCGTCCCTCCCAGGTGGAGGCCCGGCCCGTCTGCCAGCGTCCGGCGCCCGGGTCGCGCTGGGTGAGCGCGACGCCGACGGCGGAGAAGAGCATGAGGAAGATGGTGATCGGGAAGGTGATCTGGAGGAACCGCCGGTGCGCGCGCGGGAGGGGGAGGTACCCGACGTAGAAGTCCTCACGTTCAGGCATGGGGCGGCCCTCCGGGGCGCACCGGCTCGGTCGGGGCGCCCGGCGGGAGGGGGCGGGGATCGACCTGCACGCGTCCGTTGGTGAGGCGGACGCGGGAGGTGGGGAGCTTCTCGGTGAAGGGGGGCGGGGACTGGCCTTTGCTGGGGAGGTACTGGTACCCGTGCCAGGGGCAGGTGGCGCACCCGTCGATGACCCTGCCCTCGTGGAGGGGGCCCCCCTGGTGCGCGCAGACGGCGTGGATGGCGCTGATCGCCTCGCCCTGCTCGTCCTCGTAGCGGAAGACGGCGATGGGGGGGGCGGACCCGCAGCGGACGGGTCGGGCGCGGTTCATGGGGATTTCGTCGGGGGCGGCGACGTCGATCCAGTCGGCGGCGTCGCGTCGTTGGCGCGATTCGTGCCGGGCGCCGACGAGGGCGCTGGCGATGTGCAGGAGGGTGACGAGGGCGGCGGTGGCGAGGAGGAGAGCGGGGTAGAGGGGGGAGGATTCGGATTGGAGGGCGCCGAGGGCGATGTGGGTGAGGAGGAGGAAGTAGGCCACGTAGACGAGCATGTGGAGGGACTTCCACCAGCGGGGGGAGAGGTTCTTGAGCCAGAAGTCGTGGCTGGTGGCGGCCATGGCGAGGAGGATGAGCAGGGCGAGCAGGCCGGGGAGTTCGAAGGGGAAGGCGCTGATCGAATTGAAGGTTGTGTTCGTTGCGAGCACGGCGGAGATGGGGTTTCGTTCCCCGAAGCCGCCGTAGTAGAGGGTGGCCAGCGCCGCGTGGGCGAGGGCGAGCAGGGCCATGGAGACGCCGAGGTGGCGTCGGTTGTAGAGCAGGATGTTGAAGCGGGTGTCGAGCCTTGCGAGCGGGCCGATGCAGAGGATGAGGGTCAGGAGCGTGAAGGCGCACAGGGCGAGCGCTCGGAGGATCAGGATCTCGTCGGAGATGGCGTGCTCGCCGGTGTGGGCGACTTTGGAGGCGACAACGTACGAGGCGATGAAGGCGCCGATGAGCGTCCAGAGCACGAGGTCGTAGACCTTCTTGTGGGTGTTCCACTGGACGCTGACGTAGCGGGCGCTCACGGGGCGTCCTCCGCGATCCGCGTCGGGCCGGGTGCGTTGGCGATGAGGAGGGCGACGCCGCCGATCGCGAGCGGAGCGATCAGGAGCCAGAAGAGCAGGTGGGCTCTGCGCTGGGCGCGGGTCATGCGTGGGGCCTCGGCGCGGCGCGGAGGCACATGATCGCGAGCGCGGGCCAGAGCATGGCGCTGGCGGGGAGGATGAGGAGCCTGAAGGGGATTGAGCCGGAGCGTGCGCTGGGGTCGATGCGGGCGGCGCCGGCGATGGCGAAGTAGAGGGCGAAGAGGGCGCCGAGGGCGAGGTAGAGGGCGAGGGCGAGGAGGACGAGGTCGAGGGGGGTCATGCTCGGCGTTGAGCGTAACACGCGCGTCAGGTGGGCGCAGCAAGACGGCCCGCGCGAGGGGCGCGGGCCGTCGAGTGATTGGTGGAGATGTCGCCGGTCAGGCGGCGGAGGGCGTCGGGGCGCCCGCCTTGGCCGGGGCGGACTCGGGCTGGCAGGTGAGCAGGAGGGTGACGCCCAGCAGGGTGGAGGCGACGGAGGCGAGCATGACGCCCATCTTGGCGGCCTCGAGCTGGTGGGGGTCGGTGAAGGCGAGGTTGCCGATGAAGAGGGCCATGGTGAAGCCGATGCCGCCCAGGAAGCCGACGCCGAGGAGCTGCTTCCAGCTGACACCGGTGGGGAGCGAGGCGAGGCCGAGCTTCACGGCGATGAAGCAGGCGAGGAAGATGCCGATGGGCTTGCCGAAGAGGAGGCCGGCGAGGATGCCGCGGGTGATGGGGCCGGAGACGGACTCGGTCGCGTCGGCGCCGAGGTGGAGGCCGGCGTTGGCGACGGCGAAGAGGGGGATGATGAGGAAGGCGGCGTAGGGGTGGAGGATGTGCTCGAGGCGTTGGAGGGGCGGGACGACGTGCTCGGCGTTCTTCTCGAGCGTCATGACGGCGGCGCGCTGCACGTCGTTGGTGCGGACGCAGGCGCCCGGCTTCTCGGACTGCTCGAAGATATCGAGGGCCTGGCGTGAGGAGCGGAGGAATCGGATGGAGTCGACGCGCGCCGAGGCGGGGATGCAGCAGGCGGTGAGGACGCCGGCGATGGTCGCGTGCACGCCCGACTCGAGAACGAAGAACCAGAGGACGAGGCCGACGGCGATGTAGGGGATGATCCTGCGGACGCCGAGGGCGTTGAAGACGGCCATGACGCCGACGGCGCCGAGGGCGTACATGAGGTAGGTGGTGGAGAGGTCCTCGGTGTAGAAGAGGGCGATGACGACGAGGGCGCCGAGGTCATCGATGATGGCGAGGGAGACGAGGAAGACCTTGAGGGGGAGCGGGGCGCGGGCGCCCATCAGCATGAGGATGCCGAGGGCGAAGGCGATGTCGGTGGCCATGGGGACGCCCCAGCCGCCGATGGAGGGCTGGCCCCAGTTGATGGCGACGTAGATGAGGGCGGGGGCGACCATGCCGCCGAGGGCGGCGATGATGGGGAGCGCCGCCTTGCGGGGGCTGGCGAGTTCGCCGACGAGCATCTCCCGCTTGATCTCCAGGCCGACGACCAGGAAGAAGATCGCCATGAGGGCGTCGTTGATCCAGTGGGCCATGCCGTGGGAGAGGTGGATGGAGCCGAGGTTGATGTCGAGGTGGAGGTCGTGGAAGACGTAGTGGTACGCGTCGGCGAGGGGGGAGTTGGCCCAGACCAGGGCGATCACGGTGCAGAGGAGCAGGAGCAGGCCGCCCGCCGAGGAGAGCGCGAGAAAGCGCCGGAAAGGAGCGGTGAGCTTCTCGACGGGAACCGGCGGAAGGTCGTGGGCGGCGTCGGGTACGGCGTCGTGATGCATGATGATCCCCTGCGGTGGCTTGGTTGGCTCAGGGGATCGGCGGAGCGGGCGGCGCCTCATTCGGGTGGCGCGGGAGGCGGGCGTGAAAGGGCGGAAGGTGTGCGGGTTGGCGCGGGCGGGGGACCTGAAGTGGGGGGGCGTGATCGGACGCTGGCTGCTTCCGAACGGAGGAGGGGGCGGCGCCGGCTCCGCCTGTTCCGGGTCGCGGCGAACCCCCCGGCGTTTCAGATCATCGCGAAGGGACTGCTCGGGTACTCGATGACCCCGCCCACCGCCAACGCCCGGATGAGCGCCTCGAAGAACCCGAGGACCGCGCCGAGGTACCGGTGGTTGGCGATGACCCGCGCGATGCGGATGGCGCCGGCGACACGTCGAAGATCCGGGCGGTGAAGATGGGCGGGGGGATGGACCAGGCGATGTCCATCGGCGGGAAGGCTCGTCGCACCGGGCGCGCAACGAAAACGCCCCCGGGTGGGGGCGTGGGGGCAGAGCGTGGTCGTCGAGGCTTTACGGGAAGCAGTTCCCGAAGCTGCTGAGGAAGGAGAGGACGTCGGAGAAGTCGAGCGTCCCGAAGGGGGCGGCGAGGTCGGCGGCGGGGTCGCCCGATCCGAAGAAGGTCAGGAAGGCGACCACGTCGGAGAAGTCGAGCACGCCGAAGGGAGCGGCGTAGTCCACCTCGCAGTCGGAGACGAGGGCGAGGAGGGCGTCGATGTCTTCCTGCGTGACCGCTTCGGCATTCACGCCGTCGATGCCGTCGTCGGTGACCATGCAGCGGAGGGCCTCGAGGGCGTTGAAGTCGCGACCCTGGTAGGTGTAGCACGGGTAGGGGGAGCCGGTGTCCGGGTCGATGATCGGGGCGCCGAGGTCATCGACGCAGTCCTCGCGGTCATCGCGGGTGGCGCCGAGGAGGGAGAGGGCGAGGACGTAGTCCTCGTTGTCGACGGTGGCGTCGAAGTTGAGGTCGCCGGTGATGAAGGCGAACTGGGCGGCGAGGTCGAAGGTGTTGAGATCGCCCGGGGTGAGGCGGGCGCCGGTGGTGTCGAGGCCGGTGGGGGCGCCCATGGCGAGCAGGTCGTAGTCGTAGTTGGTGGTGTTGAGCATCTCGCCGCGCACCCACTCCTCCTCGGCGCGGACGCCCGGGCCGGGGCCGGCGTCGGCGAAGTAGTTCATGCGGGTGAGGGCGTCGGGGTTGAAGCCGGGCGTTTCGTCGAGTTCGTCCTGGTCCTCGCGGGTGTACTCCATGCCCATGTTGTTGGAGAAGGCGATGTTGTCGACCATCTGGTAGGGCTCGAGGATGGCGGCGCCGGGGACGTGGGGGAAGTCGATGCTCGAGTCGGCGTCGAGGTCGTGGGCGATGTCCTTGCGCCAGTCGGTGTCGAAGCCGGAGGAGCCGGGAGTGGGTCGTCCGCGGAGGAGGATGTAGGTGGAGGAGTCGTCGTTGGCGAGGTTGCCGGGAGTGTCGGTGGTGGCGACGTGAGTCTCGGTAAATCCGGCGGAGGTGGTGGCGAGGGGGAAGAGGGGGAGGAGGGTGCCGCCGTCGGTGTCGTTGAAGAGGATGAACAGGCCGTTGGTCCCGAGGGAGAGGCCGTCGAGGGAGAAGGCCTCGTCGATCTCGACGGGGTCGTCCGAGCCGCCCTTGAGGAGGGCGATGATGTAGCCGTCGAGGGACATGCCGGGCTTGCCGTACAGCTCGATGTACTCGTGGAAGGGGTCGATGCCCCCGCCCGAGGGGTTCTCGTGGACCTCGTTGATGACGACCTGGGCGCCGGCGAGGGGGGTGAGCGCCGCGAGGGCGGCGAGGGTGATGGTGTGTCGGTGCATGTGATCTCTCTCCTGTGGTGGTGGGTGTGAGCAGGCGAAGCGGGCCTCCGGTCCGCGGCGCGTGCGTGTGCGGGTCAGGGTTTGCCGGTGGTGATGGCGCCGAAGAAGACCTTGCCCCGAAGCTCGGGGTACTCGAGGGGGCGGATGAGCTGTCCGTTCTCGTTGTGGGCGGGCGCGAAATCGCCGGAGCCGTCCTCGTCGCGGAAGGAATCGACGTGGGCGTCGGCGAAGACGATCTGGCCGATGGTCTTGGTGTGCCCGCGGGCGTTGACGCTGCGTCCGCGGCTGCCGAAGGCGGGGCCGAAGTCCTCGTAGTCCTGCCAGCGCCACTGGCGGGAGTCGAAGTCGAACGTGGGGCCGTCGGTCATGTGCTTGGCGGTGGGGAGGCGCTCGCCGTCATAGAGGATGGTCTCGCCCTGGTCGTTGACGTCGGTGTGCCCGTCGGCGAGGAGGGGGATGCTCGAGGTGAGGACGTTGCCCATGTAGCGGTCGTTGAGGGGGCCGAGGGTGTCGGCGGGGTCGAAGAGGTCGGCGCCCGTGTTGGACCGGACCCGGACCTCGGTGTGGGCCATGTACCAGGACTGGGTGTAGTTGGTGTTGAAGCCGCGATCGATGAGGGCGTCGCGTTCCTCGACGGTGAAGGTGCGCCAGGGTGAGCCGTCGTTGAGCTCGGTCATGATGAGCTTCTGGTGAAACCGAGCGGGGTTTCCCGGGGAGAGCACGTTGCCGGGGATGGCGTAGGACCCGTTGACGAAGTCGGCGACCCATCCCGCCTCGTCCATGGCGCCGAAGGAACGGTCAGACTTGTTCCACCAGGCGCCGGAGCAGTAGTAGCCGTCATTGTCGATGTTGTAGGTCGCCGAGGCGATGCCGAGCTGGCGGAGATTGGAGGCGCCCTTGGCCTGGCGGGCGGTTTCCCGTGCGCTGCCCAGCGCGGGCAACAGGATGCCGATGAGCAGCGCGATGATCGCGATGACAACGAGCAGCTCGATCAGGGTGAAGGCGTGCGTCGGAGAATGGCGTCTGTGCATCGGTGCTCCCCGTGAGTGGCGGGAATGAAGATATGAAGGGCGCCGATTCGCATAGCGGCGGGAGGGTCAAGGTTGTGTCAAGAAACGCGGAAGATGCGCGCGCCGCGATTGTTCAGTGCGCGCAAAGCAAGCGCTAACGCGCGCCGTGGGGTGCGGACTTCACGCGACCTTGACAGAAACGTGATTCCGCCTTGACAGTGCGTGGGCCTCGTCCGCCTAGTCTGCTCCCGCCTGTTTTCTGGGGATCGCAGGGATCTCCGGGAGGGCGAGAGAGAACACACTCGGAAGCGAGAACACAGCGATGAAGAACCTGATTGCGGGCATGGTCGCGGTCTCGGCGCTCGGCGCCGGGGCGATGGCGGACATTGAGATCACCGAGGCTTTCGTCGGTCTGTCCGGCGAGGACGGAACGTCGGACTGGTTCGAGATCACCTGGACCGGCGCCGGCACGTTCGACACCGGCACGCTCTGGTACGACGACGACTCCGCGGACTTCGCCTCCGCGGACCAGCTCTCGAGCATCATCCTGAACACGGGTGAGTCGGCCGTCTTCATCATCGACGACGCCAGCGGCTTCGCGGACTTCACGGCCGTGTGGGGCGGGGGAATCCTGCTCGGCTTCGCCGACGGCTCCGGCCTCGGGCAGGGCGGCGACGGGATCACCCTCTTCGACGCCGGCGGGACCATCATCGAGAGCGTCGTGACCGTCGGTGAGCACACCGGCGTGGGCGGCGTCTTCGCCACCTTCCAGTACGACGCCGCCGGCAACCAGACCGATTCGGTCCTCGGGGTCAACGGCGCCTACCAGTCCGGCGTCTTCATGGACGAGGACGAGGGCGCCCGTTCGCTGATCGGCTCCCCGGGTCGCGTCCCCGCGCCCGGCTCGGCCGCGCTGCTGGCCCTCGGTGGCCTGGTCGGCGCGCGTCGTCGTCGCTGATCGATCGTTGAGGCCATCAAGAAGGCAGGGCCCGCGCCGGCGCGCGGGCCCTGTTTCGTGCGCACCGTCGGGGTCGATCAGGCCGCGAGCAGCGAGAGCGCGTGCGAGGTGGACTGCTGCCCGAGCAGCAGGGCCGAGGCGGAGCTGGCCGAGAGCAGACCCGAGCGGACCAGCTCGCTGGTCTGCGCGGCGAAGTCCGTGTCGGCGATGATGGAGAGTGCGCTGGAGAGGTTGCGTGTCGCCGCGGCGTTCTGCGCGCGTGCCGGCTCCACGTGGTGAGCCTGGAACGCGCCGACGCGTCCGCGCATGGTCGCGATCTGGTCTCTCGCCGCGTCGATGACACGGGAAGCGATCTCCGGGCTGCTCGCCAGGTCGGCGTCGGCCCCGGAGACCACGTCCGCGAGGGAGTAGGTCACGCCGTCGACCTCGACCCGACCGATGCCGGAGAGGCTCAGCTCGTCCAGGGCGACGCTGTGCCCCGCGGTCGCGATGGCCGAGGACCCGTCGAAGAGGCGCTCGCCGTTGAAGCTGGCTGTCTGGGTGATCCGCTCCACGCTGTGGGCGATGGAGTCGAGTTCGATCTGGTAGGCCTCGCGTTCTGCATCGGAGAGGCCGGCGGAGTTTGCGGCGGCGACGGCGATCGCGTCGGCGTCGCGTAGCTGTGAGCTGATCTCGCCGAGGTATCCGTCCGCGGTGCTCGCGACGGCGTCGGCGCGGTCGAGCGCCCGGGTCTCGGCCTCGAGCGTGGCGAGCGCCGCTCGCAGATTCTCCGCCGCGATCAGCCCCGAGGGGTCGTCCGCGCCGCGGTTGATCCGCAGCCCGGTGGCGAGGCGGAGGAGGCTGTGGCCCTGGGCGTTCATCGCCTGGGCGAAGGGGCGGGCCAGGAACGGGGGTGGCGTGATGGGCGAGGTCATCGGGGGTCCCCTTGGGTGCGTGGCGTTTCGAGCCGGGGCAAGCGTCCGTAACGCCCGCGGGGGTGTCGAGCCATGATGCGGATGACGTCGATGCGTCCACGGGGAGCGCCCGAACGAAAGGAACAGGCCGCTCCGGGGCGGGGTTCTCGGGCGTGCCGCCGTAGACTCAGCACGAGCGCGCCCCGAAGGAGATGTCATGAGCTGGATCTGGATCGGCCTCGGGATCGTGCTGGCGGGGGTGGTGGGGCTGGCGGTCTACGACCTGATCCAGAGGCGCCACGCGATTCTGCGGAACTTCCCCGTGATCGGGCACTTCCGGTACTGGCTCGAGGCGGTCGGCCCGGAGTTGCGTCAGTACATCGTGACGAGCAACAACGAGGAGCGTCCCTTCAGCCGCGACCAGCGGACCTGGGTCTACGCGTCGAGCAAGAAGGAGAACAACTACTTCGGGTTCGGGACGGACAACGAGCTGGAGTCGGCGCCCGGGTACATCATCCTGAAGCACTCGGCCATGCCCCTGCGCGAGGCGGTCGAGGGTGAGATCGGGGGGGGCGAGCTGCACCCCATCCCGTGCGCCAAGGTGCTCGGGGAGGCCCGCGGGCGGGCGAAGGCCTTCCGCCCCGAGAGCCTGGTCTATGTCAGCGCGATGAGCTACGGCTCCCTCTCGGCGCCCGCCGTGGAGGCCCTCAACGCCGGGTGCGGGATCGCCGGCGCCCTGCACAACACGGGTGAGGGGGGCGTCTCCGACCACCACCGGCACGGGGGCGATCTCATCTGGCAGCTCGGCACCGGCTACTTCGGCGCCCGCGACAAGGACGGGCGTTTCAGCATCGACCGTCTCCTCGAGACCGTCGCCAGCGCGCCCGTCCGCGCGATCGAGATCAAGCTCAGCCAGGGCGCCAAGCCCGGGCTCGGGGGTGTGCTGCCGGCGGCGAAGATCACCGAGGAGATCTCGCGCATCCGGGGCATCCCGATGGGCGTGGACTGCATCAGCCCCCCCAATCACACCGAGTTCCACGACGTGGACTCCATGCTCGACTTTGTCGAGATGATCGCCGAGCGCACCGGCCTGCCCGTGGGCATCAAGTCCGCCGTCGGGGAGGAGGCCTTCTGGGTCGAGCTGTGCGGGCGGATGGGGGACGGCGAGCGCGGCGTGGACTTCATCACCATCGACGGGGGCGAAGGGGGCACCGGGGCCGCGCCGCTGACCTTCGCCGACCACGTCGCCCTCCCCTTCAAGATCGGCTTTGCCCGCGTGCACGCGATCTTCGCGCAGCGGGGCGTGAGCGACCGCGTCGTCTGGTGCGGCTCGGGCAAGCTCGGCTTCCCGGAGAACGCGGTGCTCGCCATGGCGCTTGGGTGTGACATGATCGGCGTGGCCCGCGAGGCCATGCTCTCGATCGGGTGCATCCAGGCCCAGCGCTGTCACAGCGGGCACTGCCCCGCGGGGGTCGCCACCCAGAATCGGTGGCTTGTGCGCGGCCTCGATCCGACCCTCAAGAGCGCCCGCCTGGCGAACTACGTCGTGACCCTGCGCAAGGAGCTGTCCAGGCTCAGCCGGGCGTGCGGCGTGACGCACCCGAGCCTCATCACGCTCGATCGCATCGACCTCATCCAGGACAGCCACGCCTCGCGCAGCGCCTCGGATGTCTTCGGGTATCAGCCCGGATGGGGGCTCCCGAGCGAGCGCGACACCCGTCGTCTGGCGGAGCTGCGCATCGGGGGCGTGCCGGCGAGCGGGTCCTAGGCCGCCTGCGGGCGCGCCGCTTCGATCAGCAGGCGAGCCGCGTCCTTCGCCGATCGGATCGTCTCCGCGTAGCGCTCGGGCAGGGCGTCCACCTGGTCCATCGCGTGCGCCTTGGCGCACGTCCCCTCGAGCAGGATGTGGATCTGCCGAGCGATCTGCTCGGGATCGCGCAGGTTGGCGGCGCGGCAGAGGTCGAGGACGTACGTCCCGATCGCTCGGACGTGCTCGGCCGCCATGCGCCGGATCGCGCACTCCGGGTCGGCGAACTCCGAGGAGGCGTTGAGGAACATGCACCCGTTGAACTCTTCGGAGGTGAACCAGTCCTCGTGGAAGTCGAAGGTGGCCAGGAGCCGCTCGGCGGGGTCCTTCGAGGCCGACTCGACGAACTTGTGCATCCGGTTGCGGAAGACCTCGTCGCGACGTCGGAGGGCGGCGACGATCAGCTCGTCCTTGGACTTGAAGTGGTTGTAGAGGGTCATGCGGCTGATGCCCGCCTCGCGCAGGACGCGGTCGATCCCCGTCGAGTTGAACCCCTCGCGGTAGAAGACTCTCATCGCGGTTTCGACCAGTTCGTCGCGTCGGCTGGGGGGCATCGGGTGGGGTCTCCGGGGTCGTCTCTCCCGCAAGAATAGATAGACTGATCGGTCTATTCCACTCAGTGGACCGGCGAAAGTCGCTTCGGGGGGCGAAAGTCGGGGTCGTCCGGGAAAAGCGTAACTCACGCTGTCGCAGGGCGTAAGCGCGCTTTTTGGTGGGGTGGACGCCCGAAATCCGAGTCGGGGGCTGGAATATACTGACTGATCGGTCTATTCATATGGAGCCGGCGTGGGCCGGAATGAACCACCAGGGCCCGGTCGGCCCGCTGCAAGGAGACTCGTCATGGCACGCATCACCCCCGTCGATTCGAGCAACACCCCCGAGGCCTCCCTTCCCCTCCTGGAGGGCGTGAAGGCGAAGATCGGGAAGGTCCCGAACCTGTTCGGGACGCTCGCGCATTCGCCCGCGGCGTTCGGCTCGTACCTGGCCTCGAGCGAGGCGCTCGGCAAGGGGGAGCTTGGCGCGCCCCTGCAGGAGCAGATCGCCGTCGCGATCGCCGGGGCCAACGCCTGTGGGTACTGCGCCAGCGCCCACACGGCGATCGGGAAGATGCACGGGGTCAGCGCCGAGGAGCTGGCGAAGAACCTGGACGGAGAGTCGGGGGACCCGAGGGCGGGCGCCGCGATCCGGTTCGCCCGGGCCGTGGTGGTGAAGCGCGGGTTCGTGAGCGACGCGGACCTGCAGGACGTTCGGAGCGCCGGCCTGAGCGACGGTGAGATCACGGAGATCGTCGCGCTCGTCGCGCACAACACCTTCACCAACTACTTCAACCACGTTGCGCAGACCGCGATCGATTTCCCCGAGGTGAAGGTGGGGGCGCCCGTGACGGCGTGAACCGGATTCTCCTCCTGACGGACACTCATCCTCTCCCCCTTGCCTGGCGCGCCGGGAGGCGCGCCGGGGGGGTTGTGCCGCGAACGCGCGTGCCCCGTTATATAGGAGTTTTCCATGTAGGTACCCACCCCCAAGAAAGTTA
>JBITAG010000168.1:0-13898 GCA_044439985.1 Phycisphaerales bacterium JB059
AAAAACACTCGGGCTGGGGATGAATGGGGGGCGGATCAGCGGCGGGGTGAGCCTGGAGAACCTGGGCGGGGGCGCCGACGTGTCGGAGTTTGCAGAGGGACTCGCTCTGGAGAGCAACTTCAACCCCGGCTTTGGCGGCGGGATGTACGTCAGGCGTGGGGCCGTGGTGCGGGACTGCACCTTCACGGACAACTTTGCGAGCGATGGTGGTGGGGCGTATGTCCAGGCCCCAACTTCCGGGTCTCGGGCCGAGATCGCGGGGTGCGTCTTCGAGCGCAACTTCGCGTTCGGGGAAGGCGGCGGCGCCAGCGGGGAGGCGACGTTCAACGGGTGCCAGTTCTACGCCAATGAGGCGACCTTTGGTGGCGGACTGTTCGGTGATGGGCTCATGGTGAACTGCGCCGTTGCCGGGAACGGGGCGTACCTCGACGGCGGAGGGGCGTTCTTCGACGGGGACGTGTCGAACTGCACCATCGTGGCCAACCGGTCGGGCAGGAGCGGGGGCGGTTTGCAGGCGAACCCCTCGGGGGTGGGCATTGTCGGCAACTGTGTTCTTACGATGAACCAGGCCGGGCTGAGCGGCGACAATCTCAGCGGCTCGTACCTGCAGATCGCGTTCTCCATCGTCGAGGGTGGGTTGGGGGACGTCGATGGCGTCGCCGGTGTGGATTACATCGATGATCAGAACCTTGATATCGACCCGGGCTTCGTCGCGCCGCCTGACGACGGGGGCGACGGCTTCGGCGATGTCGTGACCACCCCAGACGTGGACGAGGGGGCCCACGATTTCCTCGGCGACCTCCGCCTGGCCTTGGGCTCGCCGGCGATCGACGCGGGGAACAACTTTGTGCTCCCGCTCGACGATAACGACGCGGACGGCGACGGCCGGACGCTCGAGCCGATCCCGTTCGATCTCGACGGGAACGATCGGATCGTCGATGACCCGATGACGGTGGACACCGGGTTTGTCGGGGACGGCGAGGGGGTCGCGGGTGTCGATATCGGGGCGTACGAGTTCCAGCCGAGCCCGGGCGGTTCGCCCTGCCCGGCGGACCTGGCGGCGCCCATGGGCGTGCTGAACTTTGACGATGTGCTCGCGTTCCTGACGGCGTTCGGGGCGATGGAGAGCGCGGCGGATCTGGCTGTTCCGTTCGGGGAGATCAACTTCGATGACATCCTGGCGTTCCTCGTCGCGTTCGGCGAGGGGTGTCCGTAGGGGGCCGATTCTCGGGCGTCGATTCGCGGCTTGATCGCTGAGGCGGATCCGGGATACTGGCTTCTGCGCCCGGCCTGCGGTCGGGGCCGGGAGATCGTGATGTCCGTGCGCATGAATCTGGTCATCGGCCTTGTGTCGGCGTGGTGGTCGACTGTGGCGATGGCACAGTGGACCGACGACGCGATGGTCAACACGCCCGTGGTGACGGGGGCTCACGATCAGGACGTGATCAAGCTGGATGCGGCCCCCGACGGGTCGATCTGGGTGGGGTGGAACGATTTCCAGCCCGGGGGGATCGAGGTTCGCGTGCAGCGGCTCGATCGCGGGGGCCTCCCGACGTTCGCCCCGGGGGGGCTGCTCGTGAGCGATCATCCGCAGAACACGTTTGTCGTGGACTGGGACCTGCGGGCGGACGCGGACGGGAACTGCATGCTCGCGTTCGTCGATACCCGCGACGGGGGGGACCTGGACGTGCACGCGTACCTGATCGCGTCCGACGGGACGATGCTCTGGGGCGCCGACGGGGTGACCGTCTCGGAGAACAGCGCGTTCGAGGCGGACCCTCGGATCATCCAGAACACGGAGGGTGACTACCTCGTCGTGTGGGCCCGGTTCGATGTGGAGCCGGGGCTGTACCTGCAACGGATCAGCCCGGCGGGGATGGTCGAGCTGGCGCCCGGAGGGGTGCGGATCGTGGGGGACGGGGGTGCCGAACCGGCCTTCGTGGAGATCGAGCCGACCGCCGAGGGTGACTTCATCGCGACGTGGGTGCACGACACCTCGACGTTTCTCAGCGATCGGTACGTGATGGTGCAGCGGTTCGGGAGTGACGGCGCGGGACGGTGGAGCGGCGGGCAGAGCGTGATCGTGATGGACGCGACGGTCGTGCCGATCGCGCACCGGCCGCGGCTGATCGAGGTCGGGGGCGGGGCGGTGATCGCGTGGCACGACACGCGGGACGGGGACTTCGACTGTTACGTGCAGCGGTTGGACGCGGCGGGGGTGCACGTCTGGCCCGAGGACGGGGTGTCGGTCTCGACGGTGGGGGGGCGTCAGCAGCTGGACCCGGCGATCGCGCTGGAACCGGGCGGGGAGGTGATGGTCTTCTTCCGGAACATGGACGGCGCACAGGCGCAGCAGGGGGTGAACGTGCAGCGGATCGACGTCAGCGGGTTCCGGGCGCTGGGGGATGGCGGGGTGGAGGTGATGGCGTTTGATGGTCAGTTCAAGGGCCCGCCGCGGGCGGTCTCGACGCCGGGGGGGGTGGCGGCGTTGGTCGATCGGCGTCCGACGACGGGGAGCAGCGATGGGGTGCTCGAAGCGATCAGGGTGAACGCCTCAGGCGCCTTGCTCGATGCGGGGTCCATCGGGGTCTCCACGGGAGCGAGCACGCGGGGGCGATTGGGCCTGGCGAACGCGTCGGACGCTTCGCTCGTCGCGGTCTGGTCGGACGACCGGGGGGGCACGCTCGATGCATATGCACAGCGGATCCGTGCCGATGGAACGCTTTGTGGCCCGTTGGGGTGCAATCCCTCGGATCTGGCGCCGGCGTACGGGGTGCTGGATTTTTCGGATGTGGTCGCGTTTCTGAGCGCGTTCTCGGTGGGGGAGGCGGCGGCGGATCTGGCGTCGCCGTTCGGGGTCTGGGATTTTTCCGACGTGGTCGTGTTTCTGAGCGCGTTCGGGGCGGGATGCCCGTAACGCCAGCGCGGGTGTTGACAGGCGAATCAGATGACACTCAACTGCACGCGTCGCTGCGTTTTCCGGACGCGTCGAGTTGTTCGGTGCGGTGTCGCACTGCTGGCTTCCCGGGACGCGGCGGCTTCCCCACCGCGCTCTGCGAGCGTGAGCCTTGAGAGGAGATCACTATGCGTCGAGATCATGTTGTGTCTGTCGGTGTCGCTGCGCTGGCGGCGAGTGCGGGCCTTGCCGTCGCGGGCGGCCCGACCCTGTCGAACACGCTGGGTGCGCCCGGGATGAGCGGGTCGTACATCGCGGCCTTCCACGCGCACGACGACGGTTCGGGCGAGAAGCTGTACGCCACGGGGAGCTTCACGGTCGCGGGCGTTCCCGGGACGACCAACCTGGCGCGGTGGAACGGGTCGTCGTGGGAGAGCGTCGGGGGTGGGCTGGTCAACCAGTACTCCAACACCATGACCTCCTTCCAGGGCGATCTGATCGTCGGGGGGTACTTCGACAGCGCCAACGGCGTGGCGGGGACGGCGAAGCTGGCGCGCTGGGACGGGACGCAGTGGCACTCGATGGACGCGCAGTCCGAGATCTTCCTGAACTCGGTCTGGGATCTGGCGGTCTGGGACGACGGCACCACGGGGGAGCAGCTGTACGTCGCGGGCAACTACTCGGACATCGGCGGCGTTGGTGGCCCGGACCACATCGCCAAGTGGGACGGCACGACCTACACGCCCGTCGGGGGGACGATCGGTGGCGCCGTGCCGCTCATCGTGCTTGATCTCCTCGTCGCGGACCTGGGCGACGGCGAGAAGCTGTACGCCGGGGGTCGGTTCCTGACGATCGACGGCGTGCCCGCCAACAACATCGCGGTCTGGGACGGGACGAGCTGGTCGGCGCTGGGCGACGGCGTGACCCCCTCGGCCGGTTTCGCGCAGGTGCTGCACATGACCGCCTGGGACGACGGGAACGGGATGGCGCTCTACGTCGGCGGTCGGTTCGCCAACGCGGGTGGTTCGCCCGCCTCGCGCGTTGCGAAGTGGGACGGGACGAGCTGGTCGGCCATGGGCGCCGGGCTTGACGCGGACTGCCAGGAGCTGGTCGTCTTTGACGACGGCTCCGGCGAAGCGCTCTACGCCCTCGGTGAGTTCGCCCACCCCGACGCGGGGACGTTCGTCCTCGCCAAGCGATGGAACGGGGAGACCTGGGACGACTACCTGACCTCCAACGACGGCGCCTTCGGCGGGATCGTGTACGACGCGGGTGAGGGGAACGCGATGCACATCGGCGGGAGCTTCTCCTCGGTGGAGGGCGTCTCCTCGAACCGCGTGATCTCCGTGCTCGGGACGAGCGGCGGATGCAACGCGGCGGACCTGGCCGAGCCGTTCGGCGTGCTGGACTTCAGCGACGTCGTCGCGTTCCTCGGCGCGTTCGACGGGATGCAGAGCGAGGCGGACCTGGCCGAGCCGTTCGGCACGTTCGACTTCTCGGATGTCGTGGCGTTCCTCGGCGCCTTCGCCGGGGGTTGCCCGTAAAGGCCCGGTCATCTCTGAGCACGATCGTGAGCCTGCGCGGCTCGCGTGAATGAGCCAGGGCCCGCCCCCCGACGCCGGGGAGGCGGGCCTTCTTTGTTCGGCACGGCGCGGGGTGGAGAGCGGGCGCGGAGCGTCGTGATGCGTCTGGAACGGGGATTCTCGGGGCGGTAGGCTGGCGGGGCGGCCCGACGGGTGGGGCCGCAGTTGGAGGGATTGCGATGAACGGACGCCGTGTGCACGGACAACTGTCAGGCGCGCTGCTGATTGCCATGATCGCCGGTCAGGCGAGCGGGGGCGAGGAGCGGATCGAGATCAGCGATGACGGGCGCGTGGTGGTGACCGGGGACCCGTTCCCCGCCGAGAGCGGGGGGACGGTGACGCTGGGCGCGGGGATTCCGTTCCCGACCGCGCCCGATTTGACCCTCGAGCTTCGGCGCCAGGTCGGTGGGATCAAGGTTGCCGACATGAACGGGGACGGGCGGAACGACATTGTGGTGGGGTGCTACATCTCGAGCAGTTTCCCGCCGTACGACGACTGGCACGACTTCATCCTGTACAACGACTACGAGAACGAGCCGAGCGACCTTGGCGCGTGGCCGATGTGGGTCTCGGACAACGAGACGCACACGGGGGATGTTCAGGTGGGGGAGGTGAACGGGCTTCCCGGGCTGGAGCTGGTCACGATCCATGGCGGGTCGCTGACGCCGAACTCCGTGCGCGTGTTCGCGGGGAGTGCGTCGGGGCCGGAGACGAGCGCGTCGTACGTCTGTTCCACGCCGCAGAACGTCTGGGGGACGTCCGGGCTGCTGGTCGATCTGGACAACGACGGGGACTTGGATCTGGTGACGTCCAATCAGGGGCTCTCGCCGAGCCCGTTCCGTCCGATGTACCAGTTCGAGAACGAGGGCGGGGCGTTGACCGTGGCGCCGGTCTGGCAGTCGAGCGAGCAGTCGATCCAGGGGGGGCTGTCGGCGGGTGACCTGGACGAGGACGGCTTCCTCGACATCGGCGTCTCGAAATGGGTCAACTTCGAGAGCGGGGTCTACTGGAACAACGCCGGCACGCTGGACGTGAATCAGGGGCTCTTCATCGGGAACACGGAGGACGAGCGGGGGACCGTGTTCGCGGACTTCGACAACGACGGGACGCTTGACCTGGCGGTCGGGGGTGGGCCGACGCGGTGGTACGCCTATGACGGGGCGTCCCTGCTCGGCCAGTGGGCGGCGAACCCGCCCTTCCAGTCCACGCCGCAGGACATGGTGAGTCACGATGTGGACGGGGACGGCGACCCGGACCTGGCGGAGATCATCTTCAGCGACGGACGTGCGCACATCTACCAGAACAACGGGGGCGTGCTGGACACCGACCCGACGTGGACCTTTGACGCGTCGGAGGTGGGGACGGCGATCGCGTTCGGGGACATCAACGGGGACGGCCTGGATGACCTGGTCACGGGGTACGCGGGGAACACCTGCGTGCGGGTGTTTCTGGCGCAGCCGGCGTCGGGCTGCCTCGCGGACCTGGCGCCCCCCTTCGGCGGGGTGCTGGACTTCTCCGACGTGACCGCCTTCCTCAGCGGGTTCGCGGCGATGGACCCGGCGGTGGACTTCGCGCCCCCGGCGGGCGTGTTCGACTTCAGCGACGTGGTGACGTTCCTCGGGGTGTTCGGGAGCGGGTGCCCCTAGCGCCGGGGGGCGTCGCCCGCGAGGCGGACGGGTGACAGGGCGTTGCGTAAAGGGCGGGAGGCGACGGGGCCTTCCGGAGTTGAGACTGCGCGCCCGGGCGGGCGAGGGAGTGGATCACGTGAATCGATGGCACGCGTTGTTTGTCCTGGCGTTCGGGTCCTTCATCGCGGGGGCGGAGACCCCCCCGCCAACGGGGGACGCGGGGTACGCGGACGCGGGCAACGTCTTCTTCCGAGACGACGAGCTGACGCGCATCACCGTCACGATGGACCAGATGGATCTGGAGGCGATGCTCGCCGATCCGTTCAGCAACGTGTACCGCCCCTGCGTCGTGCGGATCGAGAACTCGCAGGTGGACGAGACCGTGCTGGACGTGGCGATCCGTCCGCGGGGGAACACGGCCCGGAACGCGATCAAGAAGTCGTGGAAGATCAAGTTCAACGAGTTCGTGCCCGGGCGCGAGGTGCACGGGCTCGAGAAGCTGAACCTGAACGGGCACCAGAACGATCCATCGGTCGTGCGCGGGAAACTGGCGTGGGACGTCTACAACGCGTTCGGCGTGCCGAGCCCGCGGGCGTCGATGGTGCGGCTCGTGATCAACGACGGATCTCTCGTGGACGACGTGTACGCGAACGTTGAGCAGATCGACGACGAGTTTCTGAGCGCGTGGTTCGGGGACGACACGGGGAACCTGTACCAGTGCACCTACACGGGGGAGCGGGCGGACCTGAGGTTCGTGCCGCCGGGGGACGCGCCGACGTACGCCGCCCTGGGCAACCCCACGTACGAGCTGGAGAACGACAGCGGGATGGATCAGCACGCGGATCTCGCGTCGTTCATCGCGTTTATCGAGGACGCGGACGACGCGACGTTCGCCTCGGAGATCGTGGACCGATTCAGCGTGGACAACTTCCTGCGCGCGATGGCGGTGGACTGCGTCAACGGGCACTGGGACAACATGTGGTACGGCGCCAACAACTACTTCCTGTACGTCAACCCGGGGTCGGGGGTGATCGAGTACATCCCGTACGATCTGGACAACAGCTACGGGATCGACTTCTTCTCGACGAACTGGGCGACCCGACCGCCGGAGAGCTTCGGGGACGGCGGATTCGGGTGGGACTTCTCGAGTCCGTTCGGGGGTGGCGCGGAGCCGCCGCTGGTGCGTCGGATCTTCGAGATCGGGGCGTACCGGGACCAGTACTTCCGGTACATCCGGGAGCTGGTCGGGGCGGTGGGGGCGCCGGAAGAGCCGGTGGCGACGGTCTACCCCGACACGGAAGGCGACGTGTTCCACTCGATCTCGGAGCCGCACTTCGATCTGCTGTCGGTGGACCTGGCCAACGACGAAGAGAACCTGCTGGCGCGCGTGCAGGTCGCCGGGCCGATCGACGTGGGGGGCTCGACGGACCAGGCTCGGATCATGTTCTTCTTTGACACCGCACCGGGTGGCTCGACGTCGAACCCGTGGGGGCGGGAGATCATCACGTCCACGGAGGCGGACTATTTCCTGGGTTCCTGGACCGACGGGGGTGGTGGGTTTCTGTTGTATGCCTGGAACGGGGGCGGGTGGGATCTCCTGCATGGGAGTTTCGGGAGCGCCGGGGGGATCGATCAGGACCTGAGCCAGAGTGATCTGGGCGTGGTGGGCTACACGGTCCCGCTGGATCGGCTGGGCCTTTCGGAGACGGACAGTTTCGCCTTTGACGTGGTGACGACGAACGACCGGGGCGTGGGGTTCGAGCCGGGACTGGATCACCTTTCCAACCCGGCGCAGGCGACGCCGGACTACGACACGGCCTCCGTGGCGGGGACGTACCCGACGCACACGCTCACGCCGTACGACGGTGGGGTGGTCGGGGGCGTGGATGGGATCTTCACGCTCGGCCCGCGTGAGACGCACATCGATGCGCTGCAGGCGATGCTTGCGCCGTTTGCGTTTGAGGGGTCGTACGCGGGGGGGGCGTCGGACTACGGGTACACCAACGCGGACTTTCTCGCGTCTTTTACGCAGCCGGCGAGCTATTCCGGGGGGCAGCCGTGGGCGTGGGGCGTGAAGCCGTACATCGAGGCCCGGACGGCGTACCTGCGGGGCGCCACCCCGAAGCCGGCGGCGCTCCCGAGCGTGTTCGTCAACGAGGTCATCGCGAGCAACGACTCGATCATCATGGATGAGGCGGGTCAGTTCGAGGACTTCATCGAGCTGTACAACGCGGGGGACGCGGCGGTGGACCTCTCGGGCATGTGGCTTTCCGACGATCCCGGCCTTCCCCGCAAGTGGCAGATCCCCCCGGGGACGATGATCGGCGCGGGCGGGTTCCTGCTGGTCTGGGCGGACAACGATCCGCTCGACGGTCCGCTCCACGCGACCTTCGGGCTGGGATCGGGTGGGGAGACGGTCACGCTCTCCCACACCGACGAGCAGGGCGCGGTTCTCATCGACAGCCTGACGTACCCGGGCCTGCTTCCCGACCAGTCGTACGGACGATTCCCCGACGGATCGGAGATGCTCGAGGTGTTCTGCGCCGTGACGCCCGCGGCGCCCAACGACCCGGACGACGCCTGCTTCACGGAGCCGGACCCGACGCCGCGGGTCTTCGTCAATGAGTGGCTTGCGAGCAACGATGGCTCCGCGCTCGATGAGTTCGGAGAGGATGACGACTTCTTCGAGCTGTACAACGACGAGGACTTCACGGTCGATCTGGGGGGGCGGTTCCTGACCGACGACCTGTCGGACCGGACGAAGTGGGAGATTCCCGAGGGCGTGAGCATCGGTCCGAAGAGTCGGTTGGTCTTCTGGGCGGACAACGAGCCGGAGCAGGGCGACCTGCACGTCGGGTTCGCGCTCTCGGCGGGGGGTGAGGCGGTCGGGCTCTTCGATCGGGCGTCCAACCAGCTTGCGGAGATCGACAGCGTGACCTTCGGTGCGCAGACCGCGGATGTTGCGGAGGGGCGGTCGCCGGACGGTTCGGTGTGCTTCGGGTTCTTCACGCCCACGCCGGGGGCGCCCAACCCCGCCGGGGTCGCGGACCTGGCGGCGCCGATCGGGGTGCTCGACTTCTCGGATGTGATCGCCTTCCTGGGCGCCTTCGGGTCCATGGATCCGCTCGCCGATCTGGCGCCCCCGGTCGGGACGTTCGACTTCAGCGACGTCATCGCGTTCCTCGCGGCGTTCGGGGCGGGGTGTCCGTAGATCGGTTTGGGGGAAGCGGTTTCGCCGGACCGGCCGAATCGGCCAGGAGTTTCTGGTTCCGCGGCTGGGCGGTCGATAGGCTGGGCCCTCGCTTGGCGCCGCCGGTTGCGGGTGCGCTGGAGGCGCTGAAGGGAGTGTCCATGAATCTGCGATGTGTGCGTGGCGCGATCGTCGCCCTGGCGGGGTCTGTGTGCGTGTTGTGCGGCCCGGTCAGCGGCGCGGAGGAGCCCGGCGGTGCGCCGGCGATCGATGTCAACGCGGCCCTCGCGGGCGCGTGGTGGCGTGGTGATGGGTCACAGCCTGAGCTGTACGTGCCCATGCCGCTGGAGGGCTGGGCCCGGGCGTTGGGGAGCGACGGGCAGATGCGGGTCTACAAGGGGTTGTGCGGTCCCGAGGGGGCGGTCGCGACGCCGCAGCAACTGCTCGATCACGCGCGTCGTGATCTGGAGCGGATGAACAGTGCGCATCAGCGTGGGACGGACATCACGGTGACGTATGGTTCATCGCCGCGGTTCCTGGTGACGTACGACGGAACGAACGCATCGATCCCCATCTTTCTTCTCAGCCTCCAGGCCGCCGCGGAGTACGTGGACGGGCAGCTCGACAACCGTGTCGATATCAAGTTCGCGTTCGACGCGAGAGACCTTCCGGGGAGCACCATCGGGTCGGCGGGGTCGTCGGTCGTCACGATCCCGTGGTCGGTGTACGTGGACGGGCTGCAGACGGCGGGGCTGCGGGTTCCCGAGGAGACCGAGTTCGCCGGGTCCCTTCCGGGATCGACGCTGCCGGTGCGGTATGGGATCGACGCGACGACGACGGATGAGTCGCGCGTGATCGTGAACGACACGCAGCTTCGGGCGATCTTCGGCGAGAACGCCGTGCCGCAGCGGAACGCGATCTCGATTACTTTTGATACGTCAAATGACTGGGAGTTCTTTGCGCACCTGGATGAGGTTGAGGTTTCGTCGGGTGACGACAGCCTGATGGATGTCGCGGTCCACGAGATCACGCACGGGCTGGGCTATCGGAGCACCATCCCGGCGGGTGGGGCGGTGAGTAACTCCGACGTCGCTGGTCTTGATGTGGCGAGGTTCCGGTTCAACGCGATGAACGCGCCGTTCGGCATGGCGGGGGGGCCGCCAGTGCTGCCGTCGCAGTTCACGACCTTCCCGAGGCACGGGGGCAATATCGGCCTGATTTTCGACGCAAACCAGTACGCCCGCCCGACCGGGGGCAGCATCGGGTACATCGAGCTGGAGAGCGGCGATCTGAACGGCAGCGGCACCGGGTTCCACCAGCCGTCGCACCTGGCGTACAAGTCCGACTTTGACGACAAGCTCGGGATCATGGACCCGGTGCTCAACTCCGGCACGACCCGGCGCCCGAACTACTGGACCGACGCGGACCTGGACCCGATCAACGACATGGGGTGGAAGGTCGTGCGCGAGTCGGACATCTCCGGCGACTGCGACGGGAACGGGACGCCCGATTCCGTCGATATCGCCCTGGGCGCCCGAGACGCGGACAACGACGGGCTCCTTGACGCGTGCGAGCTGTTCCATGACGACGTGAGCCCGAGCGGGTACGTCAGCGCGATCACGCAGAGCGTCTACGACGCGGGCGGGATCACGAGCCTGTCGCAGTTCTCCGAGGGCTCGGCGATGCTGCTCGATCGGACGCGCGGGTTCTCGCTGAATCTGGACTACACCGGCGCGGAGACCGACACCGTCCGCATTTTCGAGGGGTTCATCCAGGTCCCCTCGCCCGACGAGTACATCTTCCGGGTCGAGCACCAGAACGATGTGGTGCTCGAGATCGCGGGGCAGAGCCACTTCCGCCCGGGCAAGGGCGAGCTGGCGATCACGCACGACTCGTCGAACACGCACACCACGCTGCTTTCGCTGCCTGTCCCGCTCCAGCTCGAGGCGGGGTGGCACGCGTTCAAGATGACCGTGCTCGTGCAGGACGCCGGTCCGCTGCGTCTGGTGCGTGAGTCGCTCGGGCTGGGTGGGTGGCAGGACATCCCGAACACGGACATGGGCGGGCTGTTCTTCGAGGACTGCAACAGCAACCTGCGGGATGACCAGTTCGAACCGGACTGCGACGGGGACGGGATCCCCGATGACTGCGACGTGCAGCTCGATTGCGACAATAACGGCGTCCCCGACGAGTGCGAGCCGCGGGGCGACCTGGGCATCGCGTTCGACGTCGGCGTGGCGGGGTCGGCGGGGGAGTTGATCACGCTCGGCACCTGCGAGTCGCCCGAGGGATTCCAGTTCGATACCGAGATCGCGCTCTGGGATGAGTCGGGCGTGCTCATCGACGTCAATGACGATGACTTCGACTGCAACACCATCCGTCTAAGTCGTCTGGAACTCATGCTCCCCGCGGGCGTCTATTACCTGGGCGTGACGGGGTACAACGCGATCTTCTCGCACGACTTCGGCGTGGACTTCGCGACCGACGCGTGCAGCGACAGCGGGAACGTGTTCGTCCGCCTCGGAACCGGCGGGACGGTCATCGACGACATCACGTCGGGCAAGGTGGTGTTCTACCGCTTCGAGGTGGCGCCGTCGGGCTGCAACGGGGCGGATCTGGCCGAACCGCTCGGCGAGCTGAACTTCACGGACGTTCTCGCGTTCCTGACGGCGTTCGGGAACCAGGACGGCGCGGCGGACCTTGCCGAGCCGTTCGGGACGTTCAACTTCACGGATGTTCTGTCGTTCCTCTCGTTCTTCGGCGCCGGCTGTCCCTGAGGCGCAACGCCGCCTTCAACGCGGGAGGGAGCTGATTCGGCATCCGCTTGGTGCTGTGCCGGCCCGAGAAGTCCGAAAAAACAGGTAAATTCACCTGTTTTGCGGCCTTCCTTTCGGGTGGATCGGGGGAACCGGGAGCGTTTCCGGGTAGAAAAGGACAGAGTCTTGGGCGTCCTTTCGGGCGTCGATGGGTCTGGTCTCTCCAGACTTGGATATTCGTCTCGGCTCGCGGGAACGCGGGCCGGCGATCGCCGCCCCTCGGTTTGGCCGGGGGCGGGTGGTCATTACACAGAGAGGATCGAGATGAATCAGCGCGTGGATCGAACGATTCGGGTCGGCGTGATGGCGGCGGTGGCCGGATTCGCGACGGCGGTGTCCTCGGCGGGTGAGCCTCTGCTTCCGCCGCTGATGGGGGACGAGTGTGAGGTCGCGACGCGGCTTCGCGCGGGGATCGAGAGCGCTCTCTTCTCGATGATGCCGGCCGAGGAGCAGGCGCGGATCGCCGCGGGGATGGCCCGCGAAGAGGCCGAGCGTCTGAGCGCCGGGTTCGATGACGAGCCGTACGAGGTGACGGACGAGCGGTACGCGAAGGTCGCGCACGTGATCAGCCGCGAGAAGTTCGAGGAGATCCGCCCGCTCTACCGTCGGGTGATGGTGACGCTGGCCGAGCGGGCCGAGCAGGGGGCGACGCCGCTGGCGGCGTGCTTCGCGCCCGACACCGACCCCGAGGTCGCGATGGCGCTGAGCGAGCTGCTCTACAGCCAGGCGAGCCGGTTCCAGCAGACCGACCGCTGGACGAGCACCGCGCTCTCCGGCGGGGGGCTGGGGCAGGGGGACCCGACGATCCTGACCTACGGGTATGTGCCCGACGGCACGTTCGTCCCCGATCTGATCGGCGGGGTCTCGGGCAACAGCCAGCTCTTCACCTGGCTCAACGGGATCTACGGCAGCCCGGCGAACTGGCAGCCGATCTTCGATCAGGTCTTCGACCGCTGGGAGGAGCTTTCCGGCACCACGTACGTCTACGAGCCGAACGACGACGGATCCAACCTGAACGGCGCCTCGGGCGTCTCCGGCGTTCGTGCGGACCTGCGGATCGCCGCGATCGGGATCGACGGGAACTCCGGCATCCTCGCGTACAACAACTTCCCGAACGACGGCGACATGGTCCTCGACGCGTTCGACAGCTTCTACAACAGCACCGGGAACAACTCCCTGCGCCTGCGCAACATCATCGCGCACGAGCACGGGCACGGGAAGGGCATGCTGCACGTCTGCCCCGCCAACCAGACCAAGCTCATGGAGCCGTTCATCTCGACCGCCTACGACGGCCCGCAGCTGGACGACATCCTCAACGCCCAGCGTCACTACGGCGACCCCCTGGAGATCGACGGGAACGACAACGCGGGCGAGGCCACGCCGCTGGGCGAGGTCGGGTTCCCCGGCGTCGTGGTCAGCCAGATCTCCATCGATGACAACAGCGACGACGACTGGTTCAGCATCGTCGTGCCCGAGCCCTCCGAGATCATCGTCTCCGTGACCCCCACGGGCGAGAGCTACACGCAGGGCCCGCAGACCTCGGCGTGCAACTCCGGCTCGACGTACAACTCCCTCGTTGTCCACGACCTGAGCATCGCCGTCTTCGACACCGACGGCTCCACCCAGCTCGGCTTCGCCGACAACACGGGGGACGGTGGCTCGGAATCGCTCAATGTGGTCGCCGAGAACTCCGGCGTCTACTTCGTTCGCGTCACCGGGGACTCGACCAACAGTGTCCAGCTCTACAACCTGACGGCGACGGTCGACGAGCTTCCCTTCCTTCCC
>JBITAG010000169.1:0-8261 GCA_044439985.1 Phycisphaerales bacterium JB059
CACCATCGATGAGCTCCTCTCCTCCCAGCTCATCGCCAAGGTCTCCCAGCTCGACATCACCTCGCGCAAGATCTTCGCCGGCAAGCTCAAAGGCGAACGACGCTCCAAGAAACGAGGCGAGTCCGTCGAGTTCGCCGACCACCGACCCTACGCCATCGGCGACGACCTCCGCCACATCGACTGGAACATCTTCGCCCGACTCGACATGCTCTTCATGAAGCTCTTCCTCGAGGAAGAAGACCTCTCGCTGCACATCGTGCTCGACTGCTCCGAGTCCTCCGACTGCGGCGAGCCCAACAAGTTCCTCTTCATGCAGCGCCTCGCCATGGCCCTCGGCTACATCGGCCTGGTCAACCTCAACCGCGTCGCCGTCACCACCCTGGGCGGGAGCGTCGTCACCCCGGGCGCGTCGGATGCTCGGCCTCCCTCTCCCCTTGGGGGAGAGGGCCGGGGCGCCGGGGCTCCTGTCCCGCTCTCCTCTCACACCATCCGCGACCTCCGCGGGCGCCGACGCACGCAGGACCTGGCCCGCTTCATCTGCGCCCTCCGCCCCGAGGGCGGCTCGGACTTTGCCGAGGCCGCCAAGCGCATCGCCCTCACGCGCCGCGGCAAGGGCGTCATGATCGTCCTCTCCGACTTCTTCATGAAAGAGGGCTACGAGACCGGCCTCCGCTTGCTCGTCGGGCGCGGCTACGACGTCTTCGCCATGCAGGTCATGAGCCCCCAGGAAATCGACCCCGACATCACCGGCGACCTGAGGCTCAGGGACGTCGAGGACTTCGACCAGGCCGAGGTCACCATCACCGCGCCCCTCCTCAAGAAGTACAAGCAGACGCTGGCCGCGTACTGCGGACAGCTCCGCGACTTCTGTGCCCGGCGCGAGATCACAAGCCTCTCCGTCCGCACCGACACGTCCATCGAGACGCTCATCCTCGATTACCTCCGCCAGCGGGGGCTGCTGCGATGAAACATGTCAACGCGGACAGGTACGGAGCGTCAGCAGAGAGTTTGGCTCTGCGTGTCCTCGGTCATGAGGTCTCTCCACGCCTCTCCGCGTCCTCCGCGTTGCATCTTCACGGAGGCGTGTCATGACGTTTGCGACTCCCCTCCTCGCCGCCATCGCCGCGGCCATCACCATCCCGCTGCTCGTCCTGCTCTACTTCCTCAAGCTCCGCCGGCGCGATGTCGAGGTCTCCACCACGCTGCTCTGGAAGAAGGCGATCGAAGACCTCCAGGCCAACGCCCCCTTCCAGAAGCTCCGCAACAACATCCTGCTGCTGCTCCAACTCCTCGCGCTCATCCTCGCCCTGCTCGCCATCGCCCAGCCCGAACGCGCCGGCGAGGGCGGCGCCGGCCAGCGCCTGATCATCCTCATCGACCGCTCCGCCTCGATGGCCAGCCTGGACGCGGGTGACAACGCCACGGAGACCCGCCTCGACGACGCCAAGGCCCAGGCCCTCGCCCTCATCGACACCATGCGCGAGCCCGGCCCCTTCGACCGCACCAACGAGAGCGCCGATCAGGCCATGGTCATCGCCTTCGATTCCACCGCCGAGATCGTCAGCCAGTTCACCTCCGACCGCAGCGCCCTGCGCGCCGCCGTGGAGTCGATCCGAGCCACCGACAGCCCCTCGAGACTCAAGGAGGCCTTCCGCCTCGCTCAGGCCCAACGCCCCCAGCGCTTCGTCGAGGACGAGGGCCTCAACTCCGGCCCCGCCTTCGTCTTTCACCTCTACTCCGACGGGCGCCTCCCCGACGCCGAAGAGGCCCTCCCCGGCTCGCAGGACCAGGTCGTCTACCACGTCATCGGTGCGCCGGACGCGGCCAACATCGGCATCACCGCCCTGCGCGCCGAACGCGCCTACGACGAGCCCTCCAAGCTCTCGATCTTCGTCGGCGTGCAGAACACCGACCGACAACGCCGCACCGTGGATTGCGAACTCGCCATCGACGCCCAGACCGTCAGCGTCCGCGAGATCACCATCCCCGCTGCGACGCCGCCCACCGCGGGCGAGGGCGCCGACCGCTGGACGCCCGGATCCGGGGGCGTGGTCTTCGAACTCGATCAGCCCGCCGGCCTGGTCGCCTCCGTCGTCCTCCGCACCGGGGACGACCCCGCCGGCGACGTCCTCGACGTGGACAACCGCGGCTGGCTCGTCGTCCCCCCCGCGCGACAGACCTCCGTCGCCGTCGTCACCGATTCCAACTTCTTCATCGCCGACGCCCTCGCCGGCATGCCCCTCTCCCGGCTCGACATCTTCACCCCCGACGAGTTCCAACGCGCCGCCGACCAGGACCGGACCGCCGTCTACGACGTCGTCCTCCTCGACCGCTGGCTCCCCGAAGTCCCCGCCGAGAGTGCCCTCCCCCCCGGGCGTTGGCTCGTCCTGGGCGAGGTCCCCACCGGCGAGCATGGCCTGATCGACCAGGGACTCGCCGACCCCGCCCAGATCATCGTCTGGTCCCGCGCCCACCCCGTCCTCCGCGGGCTCACCCTCGACGCGCTCACCATCGTCGAATCCCGCACCGTCGCCCTTCCCGAGGGCTCCCCGGCCAACGTCATCGCCGAGACCCAGTTCGGCCCCGCGATCGTCGAACTCCCCGGCCCCGACTTCCGCGCCCTCGTCGTCCCCTTCGACATCATGGAAACCAACTGGCCCTTCCAGGCCAGCTTCGTCCTCTTCCTCGCCCGCGCCATCGACTACCTCGACCGCGACGTCGCCGAGGCGCGCCAGGCCAGCGGCGCCTCCCGACAGTTCCGCCCCGGCGAGGTCCTCACCGACCGCCTCCCCCAGGGCGCCGCCAGCGTCCGTGTTGATCCACCCGCGGACGCTCCCGCGCAACGCGTCGTCCCCGCCACGGACGGCCGCGTGGTCTACGGCCCGCTCAAGGCAACCGGCCTCTACCGCCTCCGCTGGGAAGGACCCGCCGGCCCGGTGGATGCCGTCGCCGACGGTCTGGTGAGCCGCACCTACGCCGCCAACCTCCTCGACGAGGACGAGTCCGACGTCCCCGCCGCCCCCGGCATCATCCTCGCCAGCCAGGAGGTCAGCGCCGCCGAGACGCGCAACGACGAATCCGTCAGGCGATACTGGCCGTATCTCCTCCTCGCCGTGCTCGGGGTCCTCATGCTTGAGTGGTACATCTACAACCGAAAGGTCGCGGTGTGATCCGGGCGCTGCTCGCGTTCGTGCTCCTGCTCCTCTCACCTGCCCCCGTGCGAGCGCAGGCGCCCGCCGACCTCATGGGCGAGGACGACCAGCGCGTCCGTTTCTCCGTCACCTGGGGATTCGACGGCGCGTCGATGCTCGCCGAGCGATGGTCGCCCGTGCGTTTCCACATCACCTCCGGCGTCCAGCCCGTCTCCGGCTCCATCGTGGTCACCTACCAGCAGGACGCCTCCCAGACCATGCGCATCGAGGCGCCCTTCGCCACCACCCCCGGCCTCGTCGTGCCCGTGGAACTCGCCCTCGCCCTCCCCGCCGGGTGCCGCAGCGTCAACGTCCGCGTGCAGGACGAGCGCGGGCGCCGCCTCCTCGCCCACACCTTCAGCCGCTCCGCCTCCGATCCCGAAGACCGCATGCCCGCCATCCTCCCCGCCAACGGCATCCCGCTGCTGAGCGTGGGCGACACCGGCCTCCATACCCTCTCCCCCAGCATCATCGCGCAGGACTTCTCCCAGCCCGGACGCCCGCCCCCCCCGGTCCTCGATGACGACGACCCCTGGTTCCGCGGCGTCATCTTCGAGACCGAGCCCGAGCGCCTGCCCACCACGTGGAAGGCCTACGACGCCGTCAGCGCGGTCGTCCTCCACGCCGCCTCACTGCCCGCCATCCCCGCCCCCTCACGCGACGCGCTGCGCCGCTGGGTGCGCTCCGGGGGCACGCTCGTGCTCGTCGCCGACGCGCCCGACGAGAGCTGGCGTTTGCTCACCACCGGACCCACCGGCCGATCCCCCCTCTCCCTCGCCCCCCTCATCGCGGACGAGCCCATCGCCCCCCTCGCCAACCTCGTTGATCCCGCGACCCAGATCCCGACCCGCCCCATCTCCCTCACCCCCCTCGGCCAACGCTCCGGCTGGACCACCCGGTGGGACCGCGACGAATCGGGCGCCCTCCTCGCCGAAGGCCCCCTCGGCCTCGGCTGGATGATTGCGCTCGCCGTCGATCCCGCCCGCGTCCCCGCCCTGCCCACCGACGAGCAGACCGCCCGGCTCTGGCGCGAGATCCTCCGCCCGACCGTGGACCGCTGGGCCAACGAGATCCCCGCCGAGCACTGGTACTGGGGCCAGTTCGGCTTCGAGCCCTCCGGCGCCTCTCTGCGCCAACGCAGCGCCATCTCCAGCATTCTCGACCACACCCTGCACGCGCCCACCCCCGGCCTCGGCCTCTTCATCCTCCTCGTCGCCTGCGTCGTCTTGCTCGCCATCCTCGTCGGTCCCGTCGACGCGATCCTCCTCAAACGCCTCCGCAAACGCCAGCACTCCTGGGCCACCGCCCTGGCCTACATCGCACTCGCCTGCGTCCCCGCGCTCCTGGCGCCCCTCATCCTCCGCGCCGGTCCCACCGCCTACGCCCGCGCCCGGTGCGTGGACGTGCTCCCCCAGTCCCTCGGCGGCGACACCTCCCACACCGCCATCAGCTCCACCTTCTCCAACGCCTCCGGACCCGTCCGCATCACCAACCCCGCCCCCGGCTCCTGGTGGAGACCCGTCTCCGCCCTCCAGTCCTACGCCGCCTCAGGAGGCGTCGGCGCCCAGTTCGCCTGCACGCAGGACGCCGCCCCGACCCCCGACGGGCTCGTCCGCCAGAACGTTCCCCTCACCGATCGCGCCAACGCCCAACGCCTCTGGACCCTCCGCTCCCTGATGGACGAGGGCGCCAACCTCCCCGCCCCCCTGGGCGCCACCGACCCGGACACCCGACGCCTCCGCGTCACCGGCCTGCCCGATCAGGCCCGCGTCCTCTTCGCCTTCCTGGTCTACGCCGACCCCGCGCCCGACCCGGACGGCGCCGATCACCGCCGATACGTCCTCCTCCCCAACACGCCGATCCGCTCCGGCCTCTATGAGGCGCCCATCCCCCCGCCCGACGCCGCCCTCCCCGAGCCCCCGACCGGATGGGCCCCGATCGACCTCCCCCGCGACCAGCCCTGGCGATGGCGACAGTTCGCCCGACGCTACTCCCCCATCCAGTTCACCCACCTCCCCGGTGCCTGGGAACGCTCCCGCGCCATCGACGCGCACCTCGACGCCGGCGCCTCCGCCCTCCTCATGCTTCAACTCGAGCACGAGGCGCCCGACGCGTCCCTCGGTGTCCGCGCCGACACCCACGCCCTCGAACTCTACCGCATCCTCGTCCCCCTCCCGGAGACCTCGCCGTGATCGAGATCACCAAACTCACCAAACGCTTCGGCGACCTCACCGCCGTCGACCAGCTCTCCATCTCCATCGGCGCCGGCGAGATCTTCGGCTTCATCGGACCCAACGGCGCCGGCAAGTCCACCACCATGAAGATCCTCGCCTGCCTCCTCAAGCCCGACGCCGGCTCCGCGACCGTGGACGGCATGAGCGTCCGCGCCCACGGCGACGCCATCCGTCAACGCATCGGCTACATGCCCGACTTCATCGGCTACTACGACGACCTCACCGTCGACGAGTACCTCCAGTTCTTCGCCGCCGCCTTCCGGCTCCCCCGCCGGAAGCGTCGCGCCACCATCGACGGCGTCCTCGAACTCACCGACCTCACCGACAAACGCGACGCCATGGTCGTCAGCCTCTCCCGAGGCATGTCCCAGCGCCTCGGCGTCGCCCGCGTCCTCATCCACGACCCCAAGGTCCTCCTCCTCGACGAGCCCGCCTCCGGCCTCGACCCCCGCGCCCGCATCGAGATGCGCGAACTCCTCTCCGAACTCGCCCGCATGGGCAAGACCCTCATGGTCTCCAGCCACATCCTCTCCGAACTCGCCGAGATGTGCTCCTCCATCGGCATCATCGAGAAGGGGCGTCTCGTCTTCGCCGGCTCCATCGACGACGCCTACGAACGCGTGCAGGGAGGCGAGCGCATCCTCATCCGCCTCGAGAGCGCCGACGACCTCGCGCTCCTCGCCCCCGTCGTCGCCTCCAGACTCGCCGAGGACGAACGCGTCGCCAGCGCCCGCCCCGATGATGACCACCCCGAGATCATCCGCGTCGAACTCGTCCCCGGGCGCCACGGGCACCACTTCCTCATCGAACGCGTCATCAGCGCCGGCGGACGCATCGCCGCCTTCGAGCCCCGGGGCGTCAACCTGGAGGACGCCTTCCTCCGCCTGACCAAGGGCGCCGTCCAGTGAGCCGGGCCACACCATCCCGCGCCCGCTGGCTCGCCCGCCAGCTCGACCCCCGCGCCCTCTTCTTCGGCCCCATCTTCCAGAAGGACATGCGCATCGCCGGACGCAAGTCCGGCGTCTACGTCGGACGCTCCCTCTTCGCCCTCGTCCTCGCCCTCGTCATCTCCGTCGCCTTCTACAACGCCTGGACCACCGCCACCCTCGGCGCCTCCCAGAGCGGACGCGTCCAGGCCCTCCAGAACATCGCCCCCATCATCGTCATCGCCGTCCTCTGGGTGCAGTTCACCGCGATGCTCTTCCTCGCCCCCATGCTCACCGGGGGCGCCATCTGCGACGAACGCCGCGCCCAGACCCTCCCCGCGCTCCTCACCACGCCCCTCAGCCCCCTCCAGATCGTCTGCTCCAAAGGCGCCAGCCGACTCACCCAACTCATCATCATCGCCCTGCTTTCCGTCCCCGTGCTCCTCGGCGTGCGACTCTTCGGCGGCGTGCGCGCCGAGACCGTCCTCGCCGGCGCCTCCCTCGCCCTCGCCACCGCCATCCTCGCCGGCTCCTTCGGCCTCTGGTTCTCCGTCCGCGCCACCCGCTCCACCACCGCCGCCCTCGTCGCCTACTGCGCCCTCGGCATCGTCCTCGCCGGGCTCCCCCTCCTCGCCTTCGCCATCAACATGATCCTCGCCCGGTACTTCCCCGCACTGAGCCTGCGCGACATGCTCGGACCCTCCGCCCCCGACCTGCCCCTCCGCATCCCCGCCCCTGTCATCTGGGCCTCCAGCCCGCCCATGGCCCTCGCCGCGCTCTCCGCGGGCGCCGAGTTCGCCCTCAACGTTCGAACCGTCTGGATCGGCAGCCTCCTCTGGACCCTCCTCCTCAGCCTCTTCAACATCGCCATGGCGAGCCTCTCCCTCCGCGGCGTCATGCGCCGCTCCCTCGGCGCCCCACGCCTCTCCCGCACGCAACGACGCCAGCGACGCAAGGCCGCCCGCACCGGTGAGCCGATCCCCGACGAGGCCGTCCCCCTCCGTGCCCGACGCTCACGCGAGGTCGGCGCCCACCCCGTCCTCTGGCGCGAGATCCGTCAGTCCCTCTTCCCCAACCGGTCCATGCTCATCGCCGCCATCCTCGGCGTCATCATCATCGGCGCCATCATGTACCTCTCCGTCGGGCGCGACCGGGTGAGCCTCGTCTTCGCCCCGCTCCTCGTCGGCTCCATCCTTATCCTCCTCCAGGCCGCCCTCCTCTCCTCCGCCGGCTTTGCCGCCGAACGCGAGGCCCGCACCCTCGACGTCCTCCTCACCACACGCCTCCAGCCCGCCCCCCTCGTCTTCGGCAAGATGCTCGGCGCCATCCGGCGTCAGTGGTTCCTCCCGCTCGTCCTCCTCCTCCACGTCGTCATCGTCGCCGCCCTCGGCGAGATCCACCCGATCGTCTTCGTCCACCTCGCCATCAGCTTCGCCGCCCCCATCGTCATGCTCAGCGGCACGGGCGTCTACTTCGGCCTCCGATGCGCCAAGAGCATCACCGCCTCCGCCATGAACCTCTCCATCGCCCTCGCGCTCTGGCTCATCTTCCCCATCACCGTTGGCGTCCTCGTCAGCGTCCTGCAACTCGAAGACGACAGCGTCGCCGAGTTCCTCGCCCACATCATCATCTTCACCCACCCCGTCCCACAGGCGGTCGTCGCCGTCGAGGGCGCGCACGCCAACGCCGGTGAGGCGCTCCGTTCGCTCGAGTACGACGTCGTCGACCTCGACCTCGGCGCCTTCAGCTACACCTTCTATCTGCTCTGCTCCGCCGCCGCGCAGGCGACCGTCGGCCTGCTCGCCGCCCTCGCCGCCGTCCTCCGATTCGAGAAGCACACCGGACGCACCCCCTGAGAGCGCTGCCCTCGACGCTCACTCCACGAAGACCGAGATCTCCTCGAGCGACTT
>JBITAG010000170.1:0-2880 GCA_044439985.1 Phycisphaerales bacterium JB059
CGCCGCAGCGTCCGCCACGTCCAGCACCCCGTTCCGCGACACCGCCAGGTCTCGCAGCGTCGCGATCGCCCGGTCCGCGTACGACGCCGCCTCGTCCTCGCTGATCACGCCCCCCGACGCCCCCTCGATCAGCTCGTCCGCCGCCCGCACGAACATCGAACCGTCGATCCCCGTCCGACGGACCATCACGCTCATGTCACGCCGGTACAGCCGCGACAGGTACTCCAGCTCGTCACCCGGCGCCATCGCCAGCACCGGCGTCACCGACAGCTTCGAGTCGCTCCGAACCTGCTCGATCACATCACGCGTCGTGTCCGCGCCCAGCGAGGTCACGATCAGGTCCACCCCCGGCGCCTCCGCGATCGCCGCCCGGAGATCGCCCAGCCCGCCCTCCGCGGGCGGCAGCACCTCGAAGCCCTGACCCTCCAGCACCTGCCGGTGCCGGTCGTACTCCTCACGATCCGACCCCGTCAGCACGATCGCGTACCGCGCCGAGGCGTCCCGGACCGCGCTCGCCAGCAGCGGGACCACCCGCTCCGACCCGCTGAACGTCTCCACCGGCTGCGCCGCCCCCAACGCCAACGCCGCCTCGTACTGCACCCGACGGTTCGGGTAGCTCAACGCCTCCAGCAGCGGACGACGCTGCGACGCCCCCCACAGCGAGGGACCGCCCGCCGTCATCTCGATCGCCGCGATCGCCCGACGCGCCAGCGGCGTGTCGCCGTCGTCAAGCCCCCGCGCCAGCACATCCTGCGCGATATCCGTCCCCGCCGCGACCGCGAAGTACTCCGCGTCCCGCCGCTCCGACCCGTACACCGGGTTCGCGTAACCCTCCGGTGAATCGATCTCACGCGAGTAGTTCGCCGCGATCCACAGCCCCACGCTCGCCCGCTGCGACGGGTCCTTCCGCAGGGCCGTCTCGGCCATCCGCATCGCCATCGCCTCGTGGTACGCCTCGCTCCGCACCGGCGTCGGGATCAGCCCGATCGTCGGGTCAAAGTCCCACAGCAGCTGGAACGCCTCACCCTGAAAGCTCGTCAGCTCCGCACGCTCGTCGTAGTACGCCTCCCCGAGGCTGTAGTACAGGTTCGCCACGTCCATGTTCGGGCTCCCCTCCAGGCGCCCGATCGACCACGCGCACGCCTCACGCACCGCCTCCACGTCCGTGCTCTGGTACAGATCCGTCAGGAACGGCAGGCTCGTCCGGTACTCCACCAGACCCAGAAGCTCCGCGATCGCCTCCTGACGCGCCGGGTCCAGCTCCGGCAACGCCGCCGCCATCGGCATGATCGCCTGGCGACCCATCTCCACGATCACCTTCTGCACCTCGGCCTTCAGCCGCGGGTTCCCCTGCGCCAGGTACGCCTCGAGCAGCTGCGGCATGGCGTACTCCCCCGCCTCCAGCAGCCGCGCCCGCGCCAGCGAACGCCCGCGCATCGTCCCCTCGCTCAGCAGCCGGATGTTCTCCGCCACCGACTCGGGCATCCGCGCCCGCTCAAGCTTCCCCATCCGGAACTTCCGGTCGATCTCCCCCGCCACGTCCTCCAGCACCGGCGTCCGCATCGCCGACGCCACCGCCTCGTAGAACCGGTCCCCCTCACGCGAACTCTCCACCAGCTCCACGAACTCCACGTCCGTCAGCCCCCGGGCCAGCAGCTCGCCCCCCACCCCGTCCGCGACCTCGTACGCCCCCAGACGCACGAAGTGGACGAAGTCTCCCAACAACTCCTCGTTTGACTTCTCGCTCGCGTCGTGCTGCGCCGCGGCCTCGGGCGTCAGCCCCGGAATCACGGGCAACGCGATCAGCGAGCCGGCGAACACGGCCAGCGACACGTGGGAGGCTCGGCGGATGGCTCTGGGCACGGTCATCTCCTGCTGGTCCGAAATCGATGGAGCGTCCCGCGACGGGCGCGCAACACAAGGGTCTTTCGCACTATCCCCACACCGCACGGGTCTGGACCCATACGCCCCTTCCGGACGCACGGATGCCCCTCGACCCGCATGCTGAGGGCTCGCACTCTATCTGCCGCGGCCAACAAGTGTCAACGCCCGCCCCCACCCTGGGCCTCCCCCGCCCCACGCCCCCCCTCCCGCCTCCACCCCCCCGACCGGCCCCCCCCCCTCACCCTCCTCACCCCCCAAACCCACGTCCCAGAACCCGAATCTTCGCCGATTCTGCCCGGTCCCGCCCTTGAACATCAAGAACCGGGCCGTTTGCGACGATGCTGCGGCAGCCGAGGGGCGTGCCATTTGGGACGCCGTCCGCCGATGTGTTTAGTGAGGTGAGACGACATGCCGCTTGACAAAGACGTACTGACGACCGGAGAGGTTGCCAAGATCTGCAATGTTGCCCCCCGGACCGTCTCCAAGTGGTTCGACTCCGGCCAGCTCAAGGGCTACCGGATCCCGGGCTCCAAGGACCGACGCATCCCCGTCGCCGAACTCTACCGCTTCATGAAGGAGCA
Organism: Phycisphaerales bacterium JB059; assembly: GCA_044439985.1. Classification (GTDB taxonomy): domain Bacteria; phylum Planctomycetota; class Phycisphaerae; order Phycisphaerales; family UBA1924; genus JAJRXR01. The sequence continues at coordinate 2,466 of JBITAG010000170.1, forward strand.
CCAGATCCCCATGGACGGGATCACCTCCGGCCAGACCCGGGTGCTCATCGTCGATTCCGACGCCGAGATCGTCGACGCCCTCGAACGCGTCCTCGTCGAGCAGACCAACTACGAGGTCCAGACCGCCACCACCGGCTTCCAGGCCGGACTCGAGTGCGAACGCTTCCGCCCCCACGTGGTGCTCATCGACGTCCACCTGACCGACACCGACGCGAGCAACATCACCAACATGATCCGCTCCTCCAGCTCCATGCAGATGACCCGGATCATCGCCATGAGCGGCAAGCTCACCGACGGCCAGGCCCAGAGCCTCCGCCAGTCCGGCTACGACAGCTTCCTCAAGAAGCCCTTCCAGGTCCGCCAGGTCGTTGACTCCATCGAGAACGTCACCTCCCTGGCCGCCTGATCCCAAATC
>JBITAG010000171.1:0-9418 GCA_044439985.1 Phycisphaerales bacterium JB059
GCCGTGGGGTCGGCTCTTAACGTCTCGCGCGCGACACCCGCTACGGGGATCCGGCTCTCGGGGGGGACGCTCGCGGGGTCCGCCGGTGGGGTGGGGGAGGGTGCGGTGGTGTGGGTGGGGGGGGCGACGGTGTCGGCGCCCGTGAACTGGTTCACCAGCTCACGCAGCGAGCTGACCTGGGCCGCGGTCTGCTCCGCGTTGGAGGCCAGCTCCTCCGAGTTCCCCGCGTTCTGCTGGGTCACGCGGTCAAGATCGCTCACGCCCTGATTGATCTGACGGATGCCCTCGGCCTGCTCCTGGCTGGCCGCGGAGATCTCCCCGACAAGCGAGCTGACCTTCTGCGTGTTGGAGACGATCTCCTCCAACGCCTCGCCCACGCGCCGGGCGATGCTCACGCCGTTGTCCGCCCGCTTCGTGGACTCCTCGATCATCGCCGAGGTGTTCTTCGCGGCTTCGGCGCTCCGCATCGCAAGGTTGCGGACCTCCTCGGCGACCACGGCGAAGCCCTTGCCCGCCTCACCCGCCCGGGCGGCCTCGACCGCCGCGTTGAGGGCCAGCAGGTTGGTCTGGAACGCGATCTCGTCGATGACCTTGATGATCTTCGAGATCTCGGCGCTGGAGGTCTTGATCTCGCTCATCGCGCCGGACATCTCGGTCATCTCCGACTGCCCCTTGTCGCCCGATCGCATGCACTCCTCACTCAGCGTCGCCGCCTGGCGGCAGTTGTCCGCGTTCCGCTCGGTCATGCTCGACATCTGCTCGAGCGAGGAACTGATCTGTTCGAGGCTCGACGCCTGCTGGGCCGCCCCCTCGGAGAGGGACTGGCTGGCGCTGGCGATCTGCTGGGCGCCCGTGTCGATCTGGTCGGCGCCCGCGCCGACCTCCCCGAGAAGCTTGCCCAGCCGGTGGGCCTGCTCGCGGTCCTGCTCGCGGGCCTCCTTCGCCTCGCGCTACAGCCGCGTCATCTCCGTGACCACGGACCAGCTGGCCATGCACCCGATGAACCCACCGTCCCGGTCGTAGACGCCGTCGGCCTGCAGCTCGATATCCTGCCCCCCGAGGACGAACTCCGCCCGGTGCGGCAGGGAGCGTCTCGGGTCCCCCAGGATGCGCCGCTGCACCGACGGATCCTTGTGGAACACGTCGATGCACGTTCCGATCATGTCGTCCACCGCGACCGGCAGGCTGTGCTCCAGGCTCCGGAGGGTGTTCCGGGAAGAGTCGTTCATGTACGTCAGCTTGAGGTCCCGGTCCACGAGCATCACGTTCAGCGGGAGCTGACGCATCATCTCGTTGACCTTCTGGGCCTCCGCCTCGCTCTCCAGTGCGCGGAGCTTCTGCGCTGTGATGTCCGAGGCGAGCTTGACGACCTTGTACGGCCGACCCTCCTCGTCCAGGATGGGGTTGTATGACGCGAGGATCCAGAGATCGGCGCCGTCCCGGGTCACCCGGAGGAACTCGCCCGCCTGAAACTTGCCCGCCCCCAGGTCCGCCCAGAAGGCGCGGTACTCGGGGCTCGCGGCGTCCTCCGGCCTGCAGAACATCCGGTGGTGCTGGCCCTGGATCTCCTCCAGACGGTACCCCATGGCCTTGCAGAAGTTCTCGTTGGCGCTGATCACGTTGCCCCGCAGGTCGAACTCGATCATCGCCTGTGACGCGCTGAAACCGTTGATCTGGTTGGCAAGCTCCCGGGCCTGCGCCGCGGCCTCAAGGGCGGAAGCCGTGCGGGCGGTGATATCGGAGGCGATCTTGACGATCTTGTACACCGCGCCCTGATCGTCGGTCACGGGGCTGTAGCTCGCCTGCATCCAGATCTCCTCGCCGCTCTTGGTGATCCGTCGGAACTCACCGGCCCGGAAAGCGCCGGCGGCGAGGTCGGACCAGAACGCGCGGTACTCCGGGCTCGCCGCCTCGGCCCCGTCGAGGAACATCCGGTGGTGCTGCCCCCGGATCTCGTCGAGGCGATACCCCAGGGTGCTGCAGAAGATCTCGTTGGCGGTGATGATCGTCCCGTCGAGATTGAACTCGATGACCGCCTGGCTCTGGCTGATCGCATTCGTGAAATGAATGGCCTGGGCCTGGTCGGTCGTGATGGTCTGGTCGGCGGCGCTGCTCATGGCTGGTTCCTTGCTTGAATCGACGTGTCTCGGCGGTGATCGTCCGGGTTAGGCGGCGGGTCGGGAATCGGGGTCCTGGCAGGGCACGGGCGTCTCGGCGTCGGGCTGGATGCTCTTCGAGTCGGCCCCCGAGAGCACCCGGTCGATGTCGAGCAGGATCACGACCTTGGTCGTGTCCCCCGACTCCACCTTGCCCATCCCCAGGATCGACTCGGCGCCCGCCCCCGTCCCGAAGCGGGGCGCCGGCTCGATCAGGTCCCGCCGGATGTCCATGACTTCGCTGACCGTGTCCACGATCACGCCCATCTGGAGCTGCTCGGCGTTCTCCCCGTCCTCAACCTCCACCACGATGACGCAGGTGGCCTCGGTGTACGCCACGGGCGCGAGGCCGAACTTCGTGCGCAGCTCGATCACGGGGATGATCTTGCCCCGCAGGTTGATCACGCCCCTCACGTAGTCGGGCGTGTGCGGGAGGGGGGTGATGTCGATGAGCCCGATGATCTCCCGGACGCGGAGAATCTCCACGCCGTACTCCTCCCGCCCGAGGCGGAAGGTCAGGAACTTGTCCTCGTTCGTCTCGGCGGTGGTCGGGCCGGATCGGGCGGACGTGGCGGTTGCGTTGGTCATTCGATGCTCCTACGGGTGCTCCGGGGCCGAGGTGTCGTCCACGGGGAGGCCCTGGGCCAGCGCGAGCAGCCCGACGACGTCGATGATGGGGGCGACGCGTCCGTCGCCGAGAATGGCGCCTCCGGAGACGCCCTGAAGACGCCCGATGCCGTGGCCCAGTGTCTTGATGACGACCTGCTGCTGGCCGAGCAGCTCATCCACTTCAAGGCAGCAGCGCGACCCGCTGGCCTCGAGCACGACAAGAAGGCGATGCTCGGGGTCGCTCGATCCCTCCTCGATCCCGAAGAGGCTGCTGAGCCGGTAGATGGGAAGGAGTGACCCGCGGACCATGACGGTCTCGGCGCGTCCCATGACGGTGTTGATCTCACTCCGATCTGGCCTGAAGCTCTGCTCGATGGAGAGCGTGGGGAGCACGTACCGCTGGACCCCGCACCGGATCACCATGCCGTCGATGATGGCCATGGTGAGCGGGAGACTGAGCACGAAGGTGGAGCCCCGCCCCGGCGTGGAGCGGATCTCCACCTTGCCGCGCAGCGCCTGGATGTTCCGGCGCACGACATCCATGCCCACGCCCCGCCCGGAGAGGTCCGTGACCTGCTCGGCGGTCGAGAACCCGGGCGCGAAGATGAGCTGGTGGACCTCTCGGTCGCTCATCTCCTCGCCCTCGCGATCGGACGCGACGATGCCGCGTTCGATCGCCCTGGCGAGGATCTTCTCCCGCTTCAGCCCGCGTCCGTCGTCCCCCACCTCGATGATGATCTCCCCGCCCTTGTGGAAGGCCTTGAGGGTCAGGTTCCCCGCGGGCGCCTTCCCGGCGCGGACGCGCTCCTCCGGACCCTCGATCCCGTGGTCGCAGGCGTTGCGGATCATGTGGACGAGCGGGTCGCCGATCTCCTCGACCACGTTTCGGTCCAGCTCGGTCTCTTCCCCCTCCACCCGGAGGTTGATGGTCTTGCCGCTCTTGGCCGAGAGATCCCGCACCAGGCGCGTCATCTTCTGGAAGGCGCCGCTGAGCGTCACCATCCGGAGCGACATCGCGACCTCCTGCAGATCCCGGATGATCTTGCCCACGTGCGCAAGGTTGCGCGTCGTCCGCTGCTCGCTCAGGTCCTGGATGTGCGGGTCCTGCACCACCATCTGGTGACCGATCACCAGCTCGCCGACCATGTCCACGAGCGCGTCGAGGCGCTGGGTGTTGACCTTGACGCTCTGCCCGACTCGGCGGGCGACGCCGGGCGGCGTGGACGCGTCCGGGGCCGATGAAGGGGGCGGGGGAGGGGACGGGGCCGCGGAGAAGGCGCCGGGCGAGCGGGCGGGGGGCGCCGAGCGCTTCGCCTCTGGCGAATCGCCACTCGTCTCCGGACGCCCCAGGGCGGCGTCGAGCCGTCGGTAGAGATCCTGATACTCCGAGACGCGGGGCGCCGCCCCGCCCTCGAGCAGGTCGAGAAGCGTTGAAAGCAGGTCACACGCCTCGAACGTCAGGCTGAGGAACCCCGGCCCGACGCGGGCGGTCCCGTTCCGGGCCGCGTCGAGGAGGAACTCGGCCTTGTGCGCCAGATCGACGACCGGGGTCAGATTGAGAAACCCCGCCACGCCTTTGATCGTGTGAAACGCCCTGAAGATGGTGTTGACCAGCTCCGGGTCATCCGGGCTGGACTCCAGCTCCAGCAACGCCGCTTCCGCGCCGACGAGGTGTTCGCGCGACTCGCTGACGAACTCGGCGAGCATCTCGTCCTCTTCGGCGACAAGCTCCACCAGGGCGTCCGCCGGGACGATCTCGTCTCCGGCTTGCCTCTCGGTTCCGTCCAGATCGGCGGGCTCGGGCGGCACGCCACCCGGGGCGGGCAGGTCGTCGGCGCCCGTGGACGGAGCGGCGTCCGCGGGCTCAGCGGGCGTGCCGCCGGGGACGGGCGCGTCGCCCGGATGCGCCGTGTCCGCTGGCTCGGGGATCACCTCGCCGGGAGCGTCGGCCGGCGGATCGGACAGGCCGGGCGATCCGGTCGAGCCACACCGACGCAGGCGCGCCAGCAGCGAGTCGTGCCCTTCGGTCCGCAACGGGGACCCGGGGGCGGCGCCTTCGAGGTGACGCCGGCTCCAGTCCACAAGGTCGAGGATCTCATCGGCTGGGAACGGCTTGCCCGCCTCAGCCGCGCGATCGAGCGCACTCTCCGCCTCGTGGAAGAGGGCCTGCATCGCGTGCGCCGACACCACGCCGCACTCCCCTTTGATCGTGTGGATGCGGCGGCGCGTCTCGGCGACCGCGTCGTCGCCGCTCTCCCCCGCCACCAGCGCCAGAACCTGCGCCTCGATCTCGTTCAGGGCGTCTTCGCTCGAAGAGACCCAGGCGCCGAACAGTTCCGGATCGATCTCGAAGGACGACCGAGAAGGGTGGGGGGGCTCTGGCGCGTCCAGCCCGCTCGCCGCGGCCTCGACGAGGTCCTGAAGAAAGTCGATCGTCTCATGGACCTTGGCCAGCTCGTCTTCCGGGGCCTCCACGTCACGCAGCACGACGTGCTCGATCGCCACCACCGCCTCACCGAGCATCGTCCGCGCGCCGTCGTGCGCCGCCACCTCTTCGAGGTCCCGCAGCGCCGTCAACGCGTCACGCAGCGCGACCAGACCCGGAGGATCGTCCGCGTCCGTGCGGGCGGCCGATCTTGCGATCGCGTCGATGCGGGTGGACAGGCTCAACGTGGCTCCTCTTTGATCGATCCGGCGCGGGCCGATCACGCGAGCGCCCGCGCCGCGGGTATCGGTACCACACCTTCCGGTCTGCATTCGCTCTCGGGAACTCCGGAGCATCGCCCCGGGGGCCCCCTCCGGGGGGTCTTTCTCGGGCGTGCGAATCCGCCGATCTCGCCTGATTTCGGGGGGTCTGAGGGAATGTGACCGGGCAAGCGCGTTCGCGGCGGGCCCCGCGCGACGCCCCTGTTTGGGGCCCGAGGGCAAAGTCCGCGATCCGGGTCGCCGATCTACCTCTCTCGCCCCCTCCCCCGCGTTCCGCGGGGAGCCGTCGCCGGTCCACCGAGACGCGTAGGAACCGCCATGAACGCCCAGCAGATCCGATGCTTCCTGGAGTCCACGACCAACCTGTTCTCCACGATGCTCTCATCGACCGTCGAGTTCGGCCAGCCGGAGATGCAGCCGCGCGAGCGGAAGCATCACGACATCTCCGGCATCATCGGTCTCTCCGGTGAGATCGTCGGCTCGGTGGTGGTCGGCTTCCCGACCGAGACGGCGCTCGGCGCGGTCGAGGCGTTCGTCGGGATGCCCGTCAGCCTCGACGATGACAACTTCGCCGACGCCATCGGTGAGCTTGCAAACATCATCGCGGGGGGCGCGAAGGCGAAGATGGAGGGGGAGGAAATCTCCATCAGCTGCCCGTCGGTCGTGATCGGGACCGACTACACCGTGCAGCGCCCGCGCTTGGCGACCTGCGTCCGTATCCCCTGCCGGAGCCCGTTCGGCATGTTCGACCTCGTGGTCTGCATCAACACCACCGCCGGCCGGTCCGCGAAGGCCGCCTGATCCAGAGGGAGTGTCCCGTGAGAACGCTGATCGTCGATGACTCCAACACGATGCGCATGATCATCGCCTCCACGCTCAAGAAGGTGGGAGGCCACGTGATCGAAACCGCGAGCGACGGCAAGGACGCGCTGGCCAAGATCGGGACGTTCAAGCCCGACCTCATCCTGCTGGACTGGAACATGCCCAACATGTCGGGGCTTGAGTTCCTGACCGCCTACCGGGAGACGGGCGGGAAGACGCCCGTCATCATGGTCACCACCGAGGCGGAGAAGTCCCGCGTGATCCGGGCCGTCCAGGCCGGGGCGAACAACTACCTCGTCAAGCCCTTCACCGCCGACCAGCTCGCCAAGCGCGTCGCGGACACCATCGCGAAGTTCGGACAGGCGGCCTAGACCGCAGACCCCTGCCCGCGCGTCTCCAGCATCTCCCGCGCCAGACGCTCGATCGCCCCGCGCACCACGCGGATGGAGCGGGCGTACTCGTCCAGGTCCAGGTGCTCGATCGGGGAGTGGTCCAGCCCGCTGTCCCCGGGGCCGTACGCGGCGATCGGGCAACGCCAGGTCCGCGCCACCACGTTCATGTCGCACGTCCCCGTCTTGAGCTTCGGGTGCGGGCGGGCGCCCACGCCCCGGATCGCGCCGGTCAACGCCCGAACGCACGCGTCGTTCCGATCCGACCGATGCGCCGGCTCAAAGCCCCCGAGCCGGAGCGCAATGCGCTCATCCCCACGGCAGAGCGCACGCAACTCCGGCCCGAGGCCCTCTGGTGTGATCCACTCCGGCACACGGAAACTGCACGTCATCCGCGCCCGGTCCGTCAGCCCGTCCGACTCGCTCCCCATCCCCGTGATCGTCGCGTGGATGGAGTCGAAGGTGTCAAACGTCGTCTCCCGCTCCGTGTTCAGCCGATCGAGCAGCGTCATCGCGTCGCGCCACCAGCTCAGGGCGATGTCGGGGGCGCTGCGGTCCTCCCCGGCGCTGTGCCCGCTCGGCGTCGTGACCTCCACCTCGACGACCAGACGACCCTTGTACCCGAGGGTGACGCCGTTCCATCCGCTCGGCTCGCCGATGAAGCACGCGTCCGGGCGCCACGTGTCGCGCAGGTGCTGCGCGCCGGGAGAGTCCTCCTCCTCGCCCAACGCCGCCGCGACACGCACGCGAACCCCGGGGGGCAGATCCGCCTCCGCGGCGCCGACCAGGAACGCGCACAGCGGGCCCTTCGCGTCCACGCTCCCTCGCCCGTGCAGAACGTTTTCCTCGATCCGCACCGGGATCTCCCCCGGCACGGTGTCGATGTGACCGACGAGCGCGATGTCGAGCGTGACGGGTCCCTCGCCCTGGCGCGACGCGATCCCGTTGCCCACCTCGTCGATGTGCGCATCGAAACCAATTGCCGCCGCGTGCTCGACGAACGCCGCCACGGCGTGGTCCTCCTGTCCGGTCAGGCTTCTCGTGGCGACCAGATCGCGCAGGATCTCGACCGCGGTCTCGCGGGTGACGCGGGCGGCCGGGAGGGGGGCTGTGCTATTCACGCGATCGCTCCTTCAAAGACTGTTCCGGCGCCCGCGCGGGCGTCCGCGATCGGGCTCGCGCCCGAGGCCGATCCGATGACCACCCGGGCGACGCCCCCCGTCAGGGCCTCCTCCGCGCCGAGCACCTTGTTCTTCATGCGACCCTTGGCCGCCTCGCGGACCTCGCCGAGGCTCGCGACCGTCTCGATCAGCGAACCCCGGTCCTCCGGATCACGCAGCACGCCCGGGACGTTCGAGAGCAGAAGCAACTCGTCGGCGCCCAGCGCCGCGGCCGTCGCCGCCGCGGCCCGGTCCGCGTCCACGTTCATCGCCACGCCCTCCTCAGACATCGCGGGGGGGGTGAGCACGGGTGTCCGCCCGTTCTCCAGCAGCAGACGCAGGAAGTTCCCGTCCACGCGCTCGACCTTCCCCGTCAGATCGTCCCGGATGATCATCGTTCGACCATCCTCGCCCACCGCCCGGATGGCGCCCTTGCGCTTCCCCGTCCAGATCCCCGCGTCGATCCCCGAGAGACCCACGGCGTCGGTTCCCAGGCGACGCAGCGACTCAACGATGCCCTTGTTGACCTTGCCGCAGTACGCCATCTCGAAGATCTCGAGGGTCTCGCGGTCCGTCCGCCGGCTCGTGTGCCCGCTCGGGCTCGTGATGAAGGTGGGGGGGCGCCCGAGGCGTTCGCTCAGCACGTTCGTCTCGTGCGATCCCCCGTGGACCAGAACGACGCGCGTCCCGGCGCGGACCAGCTCGCTGATCTCGGCGAGGGCCGCGTCGAGTTCGATCCCCTCGCCCCCCCCGATCTTGATGACCATCAGTTCAGACATCGTCGCTCCTCCGCGTCAAGCCGGATGCAGACCGGGAAACCCGAGCCCCGCGCCCTCGTCGAATCCCATCGCCACGTTCATCGCCTGCACCGCGCTCCCCGCGGCGCCCTTCACGAGGTTGTCGATCGCACACAGGGTCACGATCCGTCCCGTCCGCTCGTCCACGTCGAACCCCACGTCCGCGTAGTTCGACCCCGCCAGCACGTTCGGGTCCGGCAGGCGGTGCAGCCCCTGGCGTTCACGCACGATCCGGACGAACCGCTCCCCCGCGTACGCCTCCCGGAAGAGCTTCCACAGCTCCTTTGTCTCTACCGGTCGCGTGGGGATCACGTGCGCCGTGCAGAGCGCCCCCCGGACCATCTCGATCGCCGTCACCGACACATCGAGCGTGAACTCGCCGAGGGCCTGGTGGACCTCCGCCGCGTGCCGGTGACCGGTCAGCGCGTACGAGCGCACCGCGCCCGAGCGTTCCGGGTGATGACTCCCGGCGCTCGGCTCGGCGCCCGCCTCGGACGAGCCGACCTTGATGTCCGCGATCACCCGATCGATCAGCCCGGCACGGGCCAATGGGAGCAGGGCGAGATTCATCGCCGTCGCGTTACACCCGACGCCCGAGATCAGCCGCGCGCCCGCGATCGCCTCGCGATCCAGCTCGGGCAGGCCGTAGACCGCCTCGCCCAGCATCGCCGGGTTCGGGTGCTCCCAGCGGTACCAGTCCGCGTACTGCCCCGGCGTGCGGAGGCGGAAGTCCGCCGAGAGATATATGACCTTGGTCCCCAGCCCGAGCCAGCGATCGA
>JBITAG010000172.1:0-4321 GCA_044439985.1 Phycisphaerales bacterium JB059
CCGCCGCCGGTTCGGGCGCGAAGTTCACCGCCTCAGCAACAATTGGCGGGCGTGCCACCACCAGCCCCACCAGCAGCAGCCCCATCGCCACCAGCAGCTGCCACGAGTTGATGTAGTCCCGCGGCTGCAACAGCCACTGCACGGGCAGCACGCTCGCGACCGCGACGTACGCCAGCAGTACCAGCGTCCAGAACCCGATCGCCGAGATGTGGTCCGTGATCATGCTCGGCAGCGTGAGCTGCGCCCACTCGGAGTTCGCGCTCACCGCGATGCTCGCGTACATCAGCCCCACCGCGACAACCGTCCCCAGCAGCAGGCTCCCCCCCCGCGTCATCCAGATGCCCAGCCCGATCGCGATCGGCGCCTGGCAGATCACGGGCAGCACGCTCGACGGGAAAATGGAAAACACCGCCGCGATCACCAGCCCGAACACCGCCAGCACGATCCACAGCCCCATCACGACCACGAGCAGGAACAACAACCGCACGCGCGCATTGACCACGTCCCCCGCCAGGTCCGCCACCGTCCGCCCCTTGTGGCGCATCGAGATGACGATCGACCCGAAGTCGTGCACCGCCCCCATGACAATCGACCCCACCAGCACCCAGATCAGCGCCGGGACCCACCCCCACACCACCGCCACCGCCGGCCCCACGATCGGGCCCGTCCCGGCAATAGACGTGAAGTGGTGCCCAAAGACCAACTCCTTGCGCGAGGGCACGAAGTCCACCCCGTCGCACAGTTCCTCGCTGGGCGGAACCCGCTCCGGATCGATCCGGAACACCCGCCGCGCCAGGTACCGCCCGTACGTTCGGTACGCGACGATGTAGAGCACGAAGCTGCCCAGGGCGATCAGAACCGTCATCATCGCTCGCGTACGCTCCCCGCGGCGGGCCTGCCGCGATCGCCAGCATACCCGCTGCCCCTGGCGCCCCAAGCCGCCCACCCCACGGAGCAAGCCCGATGCAGATCGTCAACCGAGCCGCCCGCCACGCCGTCGCGCTCGAGACCACGCTCCTCGTCCACGGCGTCCCCAACGCCACCGCCCGCCCCCTCGCTCAGGAACTCAACGCCATCGTCGAGGCCCAGGGCGCCTCGCCGGCGCTCGTTGGCGTTGTCAACGGCGCCCCCACCGTCGGCATGACCCCGGGCGAACTCGACGCCCTCCTCTCCGCCGACACCGTCGCCAAGGCCAACACCGCGAACCTCGGCGTCCTCATGTCGCGTGGCCAGCACGCCGCCACCACCGTCAGCGCCACCATGGAACTTGCCGCCAGCGCCGGCGTCCGCCTCTTCGCCACCGGCGGCCTCGGCGGCGTCCACCCCGGCTACGGCCAACACCTCGACATCTCCTCCGACCTCGCCGCCTTCACGCGCTTCCCCGTCGCCGTCGTCACCTCCGGCGTCAAGTCCATCCTCGACGTCCGCTCCACGCGCGAAGCCCTCGAGACCCTCGGCGTCCCCGTCGTCGGCTACCGCACCGACGCCTTCCCCGCGTTCTACCTGCGCGAGAGCGACGCGGGCGTCGACGCGCGATTCGATGACCCCGACGAACTCACCACCTTCGTGCACGACGAACTCGCCCGCACCGGGCGCGGCATCGTCATCGCCAACCCCATCCCCGAGCCCGACGAGATCGACCCCGCCGACTGGTCCCGCTGGCTCGAACTGGCCCAGCAAGAGGCCGACGAGGCCGGCGCCACCGGTCGCGACCGCACCCCCGCCCTGCTCGCCTCCCTCCCCACCCTCTCCGCCGGCCGGACCCTCGCCGCCAACCTCGCCCTGGTGCGATCCAACGCCGCCCTCGCCGCCCGCCTGGCCGCCCCTGCCCCCCACTGAGACAACCCAGCTTCACACCCCCGACCCCCGCCCTGACTGGCGAGGCGTTATGGGCCTTCCTTGACGCATCTTTCATCGTTTTCGGAGCCCCTCCGAACGCTGGCGACCCCCCAAACGGCTACATTTGTCCTCGGAGGAGAGCCGTCCCCAGGGGCGATTCGCCCGGGTCCACCCGGACAACGCGACCGACGCCCCGACCGACGACGGCGACAACATGAGCGATCCGTACCCGCCCACCTCGTCCGGAGGTGGCGCGATCACACCCGTGTCGAACGACCCAGACCGAACGCGTTAAACCGCAGCACGCATTACGAGGAGACAAGAGCATGCGACTGTGCACCCGAACCCTGGCGCTCGCCGCCATCGCCGGAGCCGCCTGTGGCGCCTCCGCTCAGGACTCGATCAGCAACAACAACGACGGCGGCAACGGCCTCCCCGGCGACGCCATCACCCCCTACGAGGGCGACAACGTCCAGGACTACGTCGTCACGCTCACCCGCTTCAACACCTCCATGGGCCACGAGTTCGGCATCGCGCCGATCATCAAGAGCAGCAAGATCGGCTCCTCGTTCTTCAGCTCCCTCGGCTCCGCCCAGGCGCTCAGCCCCGATCTCCTGACCGGCGTTGCCCCTGCCGGCTCCGTGTACGCCAGCTGGGTTGGCGAGCCCGGCCGCGGTATCCACCCCACCAACAACGACGCGCCCAGTTCGTCTCTCGACCTCTCCCCGTTGGACGTCCTGAGCCAGTTCGCCGTCGCGATGAATGAGTTCGCGACCAATGACGGTGGCGGCAACCACGAGGGTATCGTCGGCGCCATCGTCAACTTCTTCCCCGAGACGCCCCGCGTCCTCGCGGTCCACCGCGTCATGGCCGCCACCTCCGGCGTTGACCTCACCCAAGGCAACACCGCCGCCTTCGGTGGTGTCTCCGTCGACGCCCACGGCAACGTCTACTTCCGCGCCGACAACTTCGGCGTCGCCGCCCCCGCCGGCACCGTCCCCGTCTCCGGCAACAACTGGTTCCGCACCCGCATGCAGGACCGCGTCGACGCCACCAGCAACCTCATCTCCGGCCTCGCCGCCACCATGGACGCCACCGACGGCCTGCTCGTTGGCTCCGCTGACACCCACAGCCCCCCCAACAACATCGCCGCCTCCGCCTTCGGTGGCAACGGCGCCGTCTCCGGCCCCAGCTTCAACGACGAGTGGGTCCGTGGCGCCTCCGCACCCCTCATCGCCGACTCCTCCCACCTCCTCAGCTCCAGCCAGCGCGGCACCATCGGCGGCTCCGCCAAGACCGTCCTCAACTCCGGCATCTGGACCCACGCCATGATGCAACGCGACGCCAGCGACGCCTCCCGTCGCATCACCGTCTGGAGCGTCGACGCCGCTCTCAACGTCGCCGAGGCCCACTTCTTCGACCTCCCCGACTCCATCTCTGATCCCTGCGACACCTTCACCGTCAACTCCGCCATCAGCGAGTTCCGCGGCTACCTCAGCCAGGGCGCGTTCCGCGGCGGCGTCGGCATGATCGCCGTCGGTGGGGACCAGGCCGGCCGCGCCCTCGCCGCCGGCGCCATCTCCGAGTTCAACATCACCGCCGACCCCTTCATGCACATCCCCGTCGTCCGCTTCAACGAGGACGGGACCGGCGCCGAATGGACCCTCGCCGGCTGGACCGACGCCCTCACCGGGACCGGCAAGCCCATCTACGACGCCTCCGGCGCCGCCATCGGCGAGATGGCCACCCTCCTCGACGCCACCGGCGGCGCGGTGGTCGGCCCCTCCGCCACCGTCCCCACCATCGACAGCGCCGGCAACGTCTGGTTCCTTACCGCCGCCGAGCTCTTCGACCGCATCGACACCGACATGGACACCATCCCGGACGCGTCCGACTTCGACACCGTCCTCGTCCGCGCCATCTACGACCCCGACAACTTCTGCTACTCCCTCGAACTCGTCCTTGAACTCGGCCAGGTCTTCGAAGGCGTCAACTCCGGTCGCAACTGGCAGATCCAGTTCCTCGAGATGGCCGACAGCAACTCCATGTCCTCCGGCTCCTTCTTCTCCAACAACGGCGCCTCCTACGCCTTCAACAACTACGACATCTCCTCCCTCGACCCCGCCGACCCCCGCACCAACGGCGGCATCGTCATCAAGGCCTCCATCGTCTACGACGCCGACGACGACGGCGACTTCGACAACCCGACCTCCATGGGCGGCGACCCCGCCTCCCGCGACGAGCAGTACACCGCCCTCCTCTACATCGGCAACACCGATCCCACCGTCCCCAGCTCCGGCGGGTGCAACGACGCCGACCTGGCAGAGCCCTACGGCGTCCTCGACTTCTCCGACGTCATCGCCTTCCTTGGCGCCTTCGGCGGCATGGACCCCCTCGCCGATATCGCCCCCCCCGTCGGCGGCTTCGGCTTCGCCGACGGCATCGCCTTCCTCGGCCCCGGCGGCGCCGGCGGCCCCGGACC
>JBITAG010000173.1:0-6377 GCA_044439985.1 Phycisphaerales bacterium JB059
TTCCGATCTCATCATGGGGATGTGGGTCGGGCCGGCGCGTCAGCCGGGGCGGTGAAGCGCGACGCGGTAGGGCTGGAGCCGGGCGTTGAAGATCCCGCCGGCGACGCCCGGATCGTGGGCGAGGATCTGTTCGGCGTGCTCGCGTGACGGGGCTTCAAGGATGAGCACGCCGACGAAGGGCGCCTCCTGCGTTCGACCGGCGAGGAGGAGGGCGCCCTCGTCGCGCAGGCGGGCGCAGTATTCGAAGTGGGCGCGGGCGAGGTCGGCCTCTTCGGGGGTGGGGGCCTCGGGCATGTCCTCGCGCGCGGGCTCGAGGAAGCAGATGAACTGGGGGGGCGGGTCGTTCAAAGGCGCCGCGCGGGTGTTGGCCCGTGCGGCGTGTCGGGGGTCGGCTCAGCGTTTGGCGTGATCGATCCAGCCGATCTTGACCATCTCGCCGGTGGCGGGGTTGGGCTGGTGGAACTCGAGGGTGTACGAGCCGTCGTCGTTGACGACGTGTCGGTGGCGCATGGGCATGGCGCCCCCCATCCCGTCGGGCATCTCGCCCTTCAGGTCGATGGCGCCCTCCTTGAAGGGGCCGGTCTGGACGAGCATGGAGGTGGACATGTTGTCCCCCCAGGCGCTGGTGAAGTGGCCCCTGACCTTGTCGTAGCCGACCATGCCGTAGCCCTCGAAGGGGATCTCGGCGCCCATGTACTTAAAGGAGCCGGTGTAGTGGCTGAGGACGTAGCGTCCGTCGAGGATGGGGGTGATGGAGGCGGTCATTTTGGAGACGTCCGGCTGGGCGCCGGGGGCGGAGAGGAAGCTGATGGTGGCGTCCCACTCGCCGACGAGGCCCTGGAGGTGTTCGTGCTCGGGGGCCTTGGCGGCGCCCTGCTGGATCATCGCCCGGATCTGCTCGGGGGTGGGCTGGCCCATGCCCTCGGGCTGGGCGGCGAGGGTGAGGCTGGGGGCGCCGGAGAGGCGCCCGGCGTGGAAGGCGAGAGCGAGCGCGCCGGTCAGGCCGGCGAGGGCGCCCACGGAAAGCAGTGTGCGGAACATGGTGTTCTCCTTGGTGTGCGTGTCGATCGTTCGGGGCGTGTGTGATCAGCCGTCGTGATCGGCGGGCATGCGCTTCTCGTGCTTCATGTGCTTGTCGTGGTCGGCGCCGGAGGCGCGGGTGTAGGTGATCTCGCCGTCCTTGACCCACTGGCCGCCCATTTTCTTGTAGAAGGTGTCGTGGATGGTGTTGTCGTCCTTGTGGGTGGTCTCCATCTTCATTTCGACCTCGCCCATGGGCTCGGGCATGGTGGCGATGCCGTGGAGGACGAGGGTGTCGCCCTCCATCTGCCCGGTCATGTGCATGACGCCGGTGCTCATGGAGTCGATCCAGATGCTGAAGTACTCCTGCCTGAGGTTGTCGTAGCCGGTGATGGAGACGCCCTCGAAGGGGACGCCCATGAAGTCGCTCTCGAAGGAGGCGTACATGTAGCGTCCGCCGAGGATGGGCTTGGCGTGCATAACCCCCTCGCCCTGCTCAAACTCTCCCGGCTGCATCATGAAGTTGGTTCTGGCGTCCCACTTCCCCGCGGTGGCGTGCAGGAGCTTGTGGTGCTCGCCGGGCGTGCCGGCCTGCATCATGGCCTGCATCATGGGGTCCATGTCGCCGTCCATTTCGGGCTGGGCGACGGTGGTGATGTTGGCCTGCTGGACGCCGGCGGAGTACGAGAGAGCGCCGACGGCGCCGATGAGGGTGAGCGCGCCCGCGCCGAAGAGTGCGTTGCGAAGCATGGTGATCTCCTTGGTGTGCCGCCGGTGTGGGGTGTTCCGCGCCGCCCGGCGATCGGCGGGCCCGGGGGGGGAGCGCGGGTGGTGGGCGCTCGACCGGGCTGACTCGGGTCCCACCTTCGGATGGGACCAGAACCCGAACATGCTTGCATATTCGGACCCAGTCCGCAAGGACAAAGTTGCCCGGAGTCTCAGATCGGGATGCGGGGGTGCGGGGGCTCAGGCGGAGGAGGAGGCGGATTCGGCGCTCTGAGGGGCGTTTTGGGCGTCTGGGCGGAGGGGGGTGGTCCCGACGACTTCGAGGCCGAAGGCCTCGAGGCCGGGGAGGGCCTTGGTGTGGTTGGTGATGAGGTTGAGGCGGGAGAGGCCCAGGGCGCGGAGGATCTGGCCGCCGATGCCGAAGTCGCGTTGGTCCATGGGGACGGCGTTGCCGGCGATCGAGTCGGGGCGGGTGAGGTCGGGGGCGTCGGCGCCGGAGTCGAGGGCGGGGCGTCGGATGGCGCTGAGTCGGTCGGAGAGGGCGGCGTCGGAGGCGTCGAGGCCTTCGGGGCGCATGTAGACGATGGCGCCGCGTCCTTCGCGCTGGATGAGGCGCATGGAGGCGCGGAGGATGTCGCTGGTGGGGCCTTCGGGGGAGGCGTCGAGGTCGGAGAAGATGTCGCCGAGGAGGTTGCGTCGGTGCATGCGGACGAAGGTGGGCTGGTCCTGCGGGAGGGGGCTTGCGTCGGGGCCGAGCCTGCCGACGTCGCCGACGGTGAGGGCGAGGTGGGGGACGGGGTCGACGACGCTCTGGAAGGCGATGAGGGTGAAGTCGCCCTCGGGGGTGCGGAGGGTGGTTCCCTCGACGGGATCGAGGCGTTTGACGAGGGACTCGCGGGCGAGGCGGTGCTCGATGATGGCGGCGATGGAGCACATCTTGAGGTCGTGCTGGGCGCAGAACTTCTCGAGGTCGGGGACGCGGGCCATCTCGCCGTCGGGGCGGCAGATCTCGATGCCGACGCAGGCGGGGGTGAGCCCGGCGAGGCGGCAGAGGTCGACGATGGCCTCGGTGTGTCCGGTGCGGACGAGGACGCCGCCGTCGCGTGAGCGGAGGGGGTTGACGTGTCCGGGGCGGACGAAGTCGTCGGGGGTGGAGTTGGGGTCGATGGCGAGCTTGATGGTGTTGGCGCGTTCGGTGGCGGAGACGCCGGTGGTGAAGCCGTGCTTGGGGTGCCCGTCGATGGAGACGGTCAGGGGGGTGCCGCGGACGGAGGTGTTGACGGCGGTCTGGCCGTGGAGGTTGAGGCGGTCGCAGTCGTCGTTGGTGAGGGAGAGGAACATGTACCCGCCGGCCTGTCGGACCATGAAGTTGACGGCCTCGGGGGTGATGAACTGGGCGGGGAGGATGAGATCGCCCTCGTTCTCGCGGTTCTCGTCGTCGGTGACGACGGCCATCTTGCCGGCGCGGAGGTCCGCGAGGATGTCGTCGATGGGGCTGAACATGCGGGATCGTAGGGCGGGGTGGTGAGGGGGTGAGGTGGGTCGCGGGGGGGGTGGGGTGGTGCTGCTACCATGGTGGCTTGCCCCGAGCCGGGGCGTCACCACACACCCAAGGGGAGTTCCGTCATGTCGTCCATCACCCGCCGCGTCTTCGCCGTCACTGTCCTGCTCGCGATGAGCGTTTTCCTGACCGGGTGCGGCGCGAGCCCGTTCGAGGGGACGTGGACGCTGGACAAGGAGGCGACCCGCGTGATTGTGAAGTCCGCGATGGAAAGCAAGATGTCCGAGCAGGCGGGGGAGCAGGGCGCCGCGGCGCTGGAGATGATGAAGGGCATGCTCGACGGGATGGTCGATCAGATGATGGAAGATATGGACGCGACGCTGACGATCAACGCCGACGGGACGTTTGTGGCCAAGGGGGACTTCGGGAACCAGCCGGAGCTGAACGGGACGTGGACGGAGAAGGACGGGACGGCGACGTTCGACGCGACGGGGGAGGACAACGACGCGGTGGCGACCCTGGAAGGGGAGAAGCTGCGGTTTGCGCCCAAGAACAAGCCCGCGGACATGCCGCAGGACTTCGCGCTCATCTTCAAGAAGAGCGAGTGAGCCGATGGGCATGACCCCCGAGCGTTGGAGGGCGATCGGCGCCTACCTCGACGACGTGTTCGGCGAACAGTCCGAGCGGATGGCGACGCTGATGCCCCGGGCCGTCGCGGCGGGGCTGCCCGACATCGGCGTGAGCGCGAGCGTGGGGCGTTTCCTGCACGTGCTGTGCAGGACGGTCGGCGCGCGCACGATCGTCGAGGTCGGCACGCTGGGCGGGTACTCGGGGGCGTGGCTCGCGCGCGGGCTCCAGCCGGGCGGGCGGCTCATCACGATCGAGCCCGAGGCCCTGCACGCGGACTTCGCGCAGGGTGAGTTCGAGGCGATGGGGCTTGCTGATCGCGTCGAGATCCGGCGCGGGTTCGGGATGGATGTGCTGCCCAAGCTCGTAAGCGAACTCGGCGAGGGGGGCGTGGACGTGGTCTTCCTCGACGCGATCAAGAGCGAGTACCCGGACTATCTGCCGCACGCCAAGGCGATGCTGCGTTCGGGGGGGCTGCTGATCGCCGACAACGCGCTGGGCGGGGGGAGCTGGTGGATCGACGACCCGGTGGGCAGCCACGAGTCCCGTGACGGCGCCGACCGGTTCAACCGGCTGGTCGCGGCGGACGCGGACTTCGACAGCGCCTGCGTCCCGATCCGCGAGGGCGTGCTGGTGGCGAGGAGGGTGTGATGGGGATCGGTCGGCGAGTGGCCTCCGCGGCCGTCATTGCAGGCGGCTCGCTCGCGGGCGCCCAGCCTGTTGCGCCCGCCGAGGACCGTTCCGTGACCTGGCGCCGCATCGAACTCAAGACCGATGGTGGGCCGTTGCCGTTTGTCGTCGAGGTGGTCGAGGCGCCCGAGCGCGACTCGGACGATCTCGTGTACTCGGCCAGCATCATCAATGGGGCGGAACGGATCCCCGTCCGGATCCGGACGCGCGAGGGTGGGTACGAAGGCCCACCCGAATCGCTGATCGCCTTCCCGCACTATGACTCATGGGTCTTGATGTCGGGCGCCAACGCCGATCGAACGTCGAGCACGCTCGCTCACTTCATGGGCTCGGGCGGTTGGATGAAGAAGCGGGGGGGGAAGTATGCGTCCGTTCATGCCGAGTCGAAGTCGGCCCAGAGCGCGCACGATCGGTTCGACCCGATCGACAGCGGCGGCGAGCGGGGCGACCCGAGCGGGCGCTGGCGTGTGACGTTTTCGTCCTCGGCTGACGACGCCGTCGGCGAGTTCGCGGTCGATCCCAAGACCGGCCTCGCCACGGGCACCTTCCTCACCACCACGGGCGACTACCGCTTCCTCGAGGGTCGCTTGGACGGGAACCTCCTCCGCCTCTCCACCTTCGACGGCGCCCACGCCTTCCTCTTCAAAGCTGCCCTCCAGCCCGACGGCTCACTCAAGGGCGACTTCTGGTCGGGGAACTGGTGGCACGAGACGTGGACCGCTGTGCGCGATGAGGACGCGACGCTGCCCGACGCGATGGGGCAGACCACCTGGCGATCTGATACCGACCTCGACGAGCTGATCTTTACTGATCTTGAGGGCAACCCCACCTCCGTCGCGCAGGCGATGGACGCGCTCGACGACGAGGGCGCCAGGGCCACCGTCCTGCTCGTCTTCGGGTCCTGGTGCCCCAACTGCGCCGACGCGACCGAGTACCTCGTCAAACTCCAAGCCAAGTACCACGCCCGCGGCCTACGCGTGCTGGGCCTCGCCTTTGAGCTGACGGGCGACCTTGAGCGCGACGCCGGGCAGGTCCGCATCCACCAGGAGCATCACGACGCCGACTGGCCCGTGCTCGTGGCGGGGCTGTCGGACAAGGCGAAGGCCTCCGAGGCGCTGCCCGTGCTCGACAAGGTCCGCTCGTACCCGACCACGATTTTCATGGGCCCCGACCGCGAGCCCAAGGGCATCTGGACGGGGTTTGCCGGCCCCGCCACGGGCCAGGCGCACCAGGACCTGCGGACGCGCTGGGAGGCGATGATCGAGCGGCTTCTTGACGCAGAGGCGTCGGATTCTGACGGGGAGCGCGCCGGGG
Source organism: Phycisphaerales bacterium JB059 (assembly GCA_044439985.1). Lineage (GTDB taxonomy): Bacteria > Planctomycetota > Phycisphaerae > Phycisphaerales > UBA1924 > JAJRXR01. The sequence goes on from JBITAG010000173.1 coordinate 5,879, forward strand.
AGCATCCGGTGGAGTACCTCGAAGGGAGCACCGAATGAGACCACGAACGTGCACGCTGCTTGTGTTGGTGATGGGGGCGAGCCTGTGCGGGTGTGCCGCGCAGACGCGATCACCCGAAGCGGACACGGCGTTCACATCGAAGGATCGGCAAGGCTACCGCGACGCGCTCGACGAGATGATGGAGGCGGATCAGCGGTACCGGACGGCGATCAGCTGGGGCACGACGGACGAGCGGGAGCTGGCACGGCTGGAGGCGCTCGATGACGAGTCGAGCATGGCCGAGCTGATGCGTCGCCGGTCCGAGGGGGTGGCGCTCGATCCGGACGTCGAGAAGCGTTTGTGGGAGCAGCAGATCGCGATCGATCGGGAGAACACGCGGCGCCTGATGGACCTGGTGGATCGGTACGGCTGGCCGAACGAGCGGAGGCCCGGGGGCGAGTTCAGCGACCCGGTCCCGATCCTGATCCACATGCGGATGGACGACGCCGCGTGGGTGCTG
>JBITAG010000174.1:0-11452 GCA_044439985.1 Phycisphaerales bacterium JB059
CGTGGCTTTGCTGGGCATGGGAGCGGTGAGGATAGCGCATCGCGCGCCCGAGCGCCAGCAAGCGACAAACCGGCCCGGAACCTCCGTGACGGGCCGGCCCGACCGGGAGCGCCGCCGCAACGCCTCACTCTCGTTCGGGGATTGAAGCGCCCGCCTGGCGGGGCCGGCTTCCAACCGGCCCGAGCGGGTTGTGCTCCGGGGTCGGATCCCCGTGAGCCTGCACAAGGCGTTCCACCTCGCGCCAGCGCCGTCGAACGCCCGGTGTCCGCGTTGATCGCCGGCGCGGGGGAACCCGTGCCTGCGTTGCGTCGGCCCCCAGCAAGGCGCGGTAGAGGAGCGGGCGACGAATCGGCAGGCCCACGCCGAGCGCCTCGATGCACTGGATCGCGAGCATCCGCTCCAGCTCGGCGGCGCGCCCGACCCCGACACAGTCGATCATGGCGATCTGCCGGTCGTCCTCGAGCACGATCAGGTTCGAGAGCTTGCAGTCCGGGTTCGGGGCCCTGGCCTGGATGGCCCGGGTGAACCGCCCCACCGCTCGCGCGACCGCGTGCTCCTCCCGGACAGACAGATCGCCATCCGCCAGATGCTGGAGCACCGTCTTGCCCTCCAGCGCCTCCATGATCAGGCACTCAACCTCCACCCCATCGCGGGCGCCATACACAACCGCCTTCGGCTCGGCCGTCCGCAGCCCGTGCTTCATCAGCAGCTCCGCCCCGCGCCAATGGCGAAAGGCGTGCGTCGAGCGCACCAGCTTCTGGAGCTTGCGCTTCAGCCGATCGATCGGCTCGCACTTGATCACCAGCGTCATCGGGCGCTGCTGCACGACCAGCTCCGCCCGCCACACGCTCGATCTCGGCTTGTCGCTCAGCAGCTCCGCCCCGCTCCAGTCCACGCCCGCCAGGGCCCGGGCCCATTGATCGGGCGCGTACCCCGCCCCTTCGGCGTACTTCGCAACCCTCAGCCCTTCCGTCGGCGGGACCAGCATCGGGGTAGCCTAGAGCCTGCCCATGCCGCGTGATCTCTCCATCGCCATCGTCTGCAAGGACAACGCCGACACGATCGGGCGTGTGCTCGACTCGGTCCGGGGCCTGGCCCGGGAGATCGTCGCGGTGGACTCGGGCTCGACCGACGCCACGCTCGACCTGCTTGAGAGCGCCAACGCCCGCGTCATCGGGTCCGACTGGCTCGGGCACGTCGCGACCAAGCAGAAGGCCCTGGACGCCTGCGACACCGCCTGGGTCCTGTGCCTGGACTCCGACGAGCCCGTGATGCCCGACCTTCGCGCCTCGATCGAGCGCTGCGTGGACACCAACGACCCCTCCGTCGTCGGCGCCCGCGTCAACCGCAAGGTCTGGTACTGCCCGGGCCGGCGCGGTGGCGAGAATGGCCGCTTCCTCAACCACGCCTGGCAGCCCGAATGGCGCCTGCGCCTCGTCCGGCGCGAGCGGGCCCGCTGGACCGGGCTCGACCCGCACGACAAGCTGGAAGTGGTGCGCGAACCGGGGCAGACCGTCATCGACCTGCCCGGCACGCTCCGCCACGACTCGTTTGCCACCTTCACCGAGCAGCTGGCCAAGGAAGCGACCTACGCCCGGCTCATGGCCCGCAGCCTCCACGCCTCGGGCGCGCGGGGCTCACGCCTCCGCGTGCTGACCTCTCCCCCCGGGGCGCTGCTCAAGCAGCTGGTGGTCAAGCAGGCCTGGCGGGACGGGATTCCGGGGTTTCTGGCCGCCGGTTCGACCGCCGCGAGCACGCTGATGAAGCACCTGGCCCTGCTCGAAATCTCGCATTCGGGGGGTGGTGAGGCCACGCGGGGTGATCGGGGAACCTAATATCAAGTGTCCGGAGGCGTGATCTGCGTCCCCGGATGAGCCGGCGTTGACCCGCCAAACCGGGTCTTCTCGGGGTGTTCCCGCCGGTTCTGACGGCCCCGGTCATGCGATCCAACAGGGCCGGATCTCCCCCCTTCCAACTCGCGGCGCCGCACGCGCCGCCGGGGATACGCATGACCGACGAGACGAACGCGCCCGCGCCGGGCGAACCGGCGCCCTCCAACCACGCCGACAGCGAGGCCCCCAAGAAGAAGCGTCGTCGCCGACGCCGACGCAAGCCCGCGGGCGAGGGCGCGCAGAACACCGAGAGCACGGAACGCGCCGAAGACCGTCCCCCGCGGGCCGAGGGCGAGGGCGGCGGACGCAAGAAGCGCCGGCGCGGACGGGGCGATCGGCGTGACGGAGGCGGGGGACGCCCGCGCCGCGACGAGGACGCCGACTACGAGCCCAAGCGCCAGCGCAACAAGACCGCGGCGGTCCACACCGCCGAGAGCTTCGACATCGACAAGACCTTCGGCGACCTCGACCTCAAGCCCGACCTGCTCGAAGGCATCGAGGCCACCGGCTTTGTCCACCCCACCAAGATCCAAGCGACGCTGATCCCCGTGGCGCTCACCGGCGTGGACATCCTCGGGCAGGCCAAGACGGGCACGGGCAAGACCGCCGCCTTCGCCATCCCCCTCCTCAACATGGTCGAGAAGGGCAAGGGGGGACAGGCCCTCATCCTCGCCCCCACCCGCGAGCTGGCGATCCAGATCCGCCAGGACATCGACGAGCTGGGCGCCAAGACCGGGATCACCGCCTGCGCGATCTACGGCGGGCAGTCGATCAACACCCAGGCCCGCAAGCTCCAGGACCACCCCGAGATCATCGTCGGCACCCCCGGGCGCCTCATGGACATGGTCCAGCGGGGGTACATGTCCTTCCGGCACGTCGAGTTCGCCGTCCTCGACGAGGTGGACCGGATGTTCGACATCGGGTTCCGGGACGACATCCGCAAGATCCTCGGGCAGTGCCCCAAGGACCGCCAAACCATCTTCGTCTCCGCGACGATGACCCCGGAGATCGAGCGACTGGCGCGTCAGCACATGCGCGACCCGGAGAAGCTGGTCGTCTCCAGCGGTTCGCTCACCGTCGAGCTGGTGGACCAGTACCACCTCCCCGTCCCCCCGTGGGACAAGCGACGCCTGCTCGCCCACCTGCTCACCCACGAGGAGCCCGCCCTCACGCTCGTCTTCTGCCGCATGAAACGAACCGTGGACGACCTCGTCCGCTACCTCGAGCGCAAGGACATCGAGGCCCACGCGATCCACGGCGACCTCTCGCAGGGCGCCCGCAACCGCGTCATGGAACGCTTCCGCTCCGGCTCGCTCTCCGTCCTCATCGCCTCCGACCTCGCGTCGCGCGGCATCGATGTCGAGGGCATCACCCACGTCGTCAACTACGACCTCCCCGAGGACCCCGACCTCTACGTCCACCGCATCGGACGCACCGCCCGCGCCGGGCGGCGCGGCGTCGCCTGGTCTCTCGTCACCCCCGAGCAGGGACGCCTCCTCACCGACATCGAGATCCTCGTCAACGCCGAGATCCCCAAGCTCGAGTACCCCGACTTCGAACCCCGGGAACGCCCCGCCGACTGGCGCGACGAGCCCAAGCCCAACCAATACATCGTCGAGGGCGTCGAACGCAAGGAAAACAAGCCCCGCCACGAACTCGACGACCCCGAGGAGGTCGCCAAGTCCCTCTCCAAGGAGGAACTGGCCAAGAAGTTCCCCGGCGGGGTCGTCCCCAGCAAGCTCCCCCCCAAACGCCTCGGCGGACGCATGCGCACCGGGCGGCGCTAGCCGACCCCCACATCCCGCGTCACACCACGGGGAGGGCGCCCAGCCCTCCCCTTTCTCATGCGCCCGACCCACGCCCCACCTCGCCATCTCTACCATCTCCCATGCCCATCCCCCAAGACCGCGCCGCGACCTACATCAACTGGCTCAAGCAGATCTCCGTCATCCCCACCGCGGCGGGGAAGGAGCAGCGCGTTGTCGCCTGGATCGAGCGCTGGGTCGGGGAGCGGGAGGACCTGACCCTCACGCGCGATGAGCACCACAACCTGACCATCGCCCTCAGGGACCCCCCCACGACCGAAGCCGGCCCCCTCTACCTCACCGCCCACCTCGACCATCCGGGGTTTGTCGTGGAGGCCCGCGAGGGCGAGCGGCTCACCCTCGCGTTCCGCGGCGGGGTCATGGACGATTACTTCCCCGAGGCCCGCGTCATCATCCACACCGACCGGGGATGCGCGCACCGCGCCACCATCACCGCCCGGGCGGACGGCCCCCAGGAGCCCTTCAAGCGATTCGACGCCGTCCTTGATGACGCCCATGCGGACGTGGCGCCGGGCGATCTGGGTGTCTGGGAACTCCCGGACATGGAGGTTCTGCCCGCCCCCGACGGGGGCGAGCCGGTCGAGGGGGGCGTCATCTTCACCAACGCGTGCGATGATCTCGCGGCAGTTGCCGCGGCCCTCGGCGTTCTGGAGGAAGCCCGCCTGGCGCGCGCGCGCGGCGAGTCGGTCGCCGACCTGCGCGTGCTCTTCACCCTCGCCGAGGAGATCGGGTTCGTCGGCGCCATCGGCGCCTGCCGGAGCGAGAGCGCGCCGATGAACGCCCGCCTGATCTGCCTGGAGAACTCCCGCGCGGACCCCAAGGACTCCCCGATCGGCGCCGGTCCGATCGTGCGCGTGGGCGACCGGGTGAGCGTCTTCTCTCCCGAGCTGACCGCGCAGGTCGCCAAGGTCGCCGAGTCGCTCGGGTCGAGCGCCCACCCGCGGGCGACCGAGAAGACCTCGGAGGCGCGCGCGTTCCGCTGGCAGCGCAAGCTGATGGCCGGGGGGGCGTGCGAGGCCTCCGTCTTCTGCGCGTTCGGGTACAACGCGACGTGCGTCTGCCTCCCCCTGGGCAACTACCACAACATGGCGGACCTGACGGCGGTCCAAGCGGGAACGAACACGACGCGGGCGCGGGTCGGGCGTGAGCACGTGGCGCTGCGGGACTACCTGGGCATGATCGAGCTGCTCTTCGCGTGCGCGACCTCGCTGGGCGAGTCCCCCAGCTTCCGGGCCCGCCTGGACAAGCTGTGGGACGAGCGGAAGTTCGTGCTCGCCTGAGCCTCAGCCGCCCCCGTCCTCCCCGCGCCGACCCCCGCCGAGGATCCCCTCGAGGAGCTTGCCGGGGTCGGGCTTGGCGCCCCCACCGCCCCCGAGCTTGAGTTCCCACCCGCTCTCCCCGATGGTTCCGGTGTTGGCGAGGGAGACGCCCCCCGTCGCGTCCAGGATCGCGCCGATCCCTCCCGCCCCGGGGGCGATCTCCGCCGCGAGCGCCCCGATCGGGAGCGCGACGCGCACGTCCTGCGTCTTCCGGACGAGGTTCACGTTCCCGCGGGCGGTCATCTCGAACTCGCCGATGGGCACCACCACGTTGTCATAGCTGGCGACGCCCTTGTCGTACCGCACGTCGAAGGCCTGCAGGCGGCGTCCGATCGTCTGCCCCGTCCCTCCCAGGTTCAGGAAACGACCCAACCCCCCGTCGAGCTGCAGGTTCGCCTCTCCGGGGTCGATCTTGATCGTCGCCGATGAGTGCTCGACGAAGTCGCGTCCGTCCACGGGGATGCGCAGCGGGCTGACGATCACCCGCCCGGGCGCGTGCGTGCCCTCCTGCTTGGTCAGCCCCCCGAAGACGGGAACGATCTTCGCCAGCTCGAAGCCGAACTCGCGATCGACCCGGCGGACGTTGAGCACGGCGGGGGAGGTGGCGACAAAGGTTCCCTGCTCGACCTTCCCGTCGAAGGTCATGGTCGAGTTGACGCCCTTGACGCTCCCCTTGGCCGTGCCCCCGTCGCGCGGGAAATCGACCAGGCGCGCGCGCACGTCGGCGGTGGTTCCGAGGAGCATCGCGAGCTTGCCGTTGGCGCCCGCGACCGAGTCGGCGACGGTGCTGGGCAGGGCGGTGATGACGACGAGCCCGCTCGCCGCCGGGGTCTGTCCCTCGACGCCGACCCCCGCGATCGTCAGTTCGGCGGAGAGGGCGTCGTCGCCCCCCGCCTTGTTCTTCATGGTCGCGTTGATCGCCAGTTCCCCGGGCGTCTGGGTGCTCCGGGCGGTCGCGTCGAGGCCGGTGTACTCGATGGTCTCGCCCTGCGCGGTGGTGAGGGCGATGTCGCTCGAGGTGGCGCCGAGCTGCACGTCCAGGCGCCCTCCCTCGCCCCGGGGCATGACGAAGCGCTGCAGGTCGATCCGCAGATCGACGGGTCGGGTGACGCGGAGCGTCGGCTCGGCGCCCCCGGCGAGGCGGGCGGTCGCCCACTCGGGCGCCACGCGCCAGGTCAACGCCGAGGCGTTCTCGAGACGCAGCGAGGCGTCGTCCCCGACGAGGCGCACGGGCGCGGAGGTCTTCATCCGGGGCGAGTCGATCTTGAGCCCGAGGCGCGAGCCGGCGAGCGGGTCGCCCGGGTCGAAGGCGTCCGAGGCGAGCGAGACGTCGAGGGCGGCGCTCGGGCCGAAGAGCCCCGTGAGCAGGTCGCCCAGGGCGAGCGCGTCCTGCACGGCGGCGCTGTTGTCGACCGTCGCCTTGAGGTTGACGTCCACCCGATCCAGGGTGGGGGCCCGGACGAGGCCCCCGCCGCTCATCGCGGCGAGGGGCGCGCCCCCTTCGTCGCTGAGGGCGCCGTCGAGGGTGAACCGGACGTCGGCGCCCGAGCCGGAGACGAGCCCGTCCCAGGGCGCCGAGCCCTCGATGAGCCCCCTGATCTCGCTCGTCGGGGCCTCCCGCATCGCGCCGGTCTGCGGGTCCGCCCCGAGGGGGAGGCCCTTGAGCACGACCCCGTCGCTCGTCAGGCGGAAGCGGAGGTCCTCCCCCGCCGCCCGGGTTGCGCTCAGCTCGATCGGGCGCGCGTTGGCCCGGGGCTTGGTCCCCTCGGTGGAGCGCACGCCGAAACGCACGATCCGGGCGTTGGTCTCGAAGGCCGCCCGCTCGAGTGAGGGTCGCCCGTCCACCATGGGGACCTGGAGGTCGGAGAGGGTCGCGTTGAGCTGGGCGTCCTCGGTGAGCGACAGATGCTCGGGCAGTTCGGCGAACGCCCCGATCAGGGCGCCCAGGTCGTTGGTGTTCAGCTCGATCCCCCGAGTCCCCGTGCGGACGCGCTGGCGGTCGGCGATCAGGTCGGCCCGGAGCGTCGCCCGCTGGCTCTCGGCGCTCAGGTCGAGCGTCGCGGGCGAGTCCCGCCCGGGCGCCTTCTCAAGCCCGGCGCTGAGGCTCACGGTCTGGCCGAGCGTTTCGCGCACGCTCGGCCCGTCCGGGGGGAGCAGCGCGTCGATGGCGCCCGCGGGGATGCTGGGCGCGCGCACGAGGGCGTTGACCGTGGCGCCCCAGATGTCCAACGCGCCGTCGGGGCTGAGCAGGTCCGTGGCGTTGAGGCTCGCGTTGAGGCCCGCGGGCGCCCCCCCGTCCACGCCGAGTTGCACCGCCGCCTCGGCAGAGAGGTCCGCGATGGACTCGGGCGCCTGGAGCTTGACGTCCAGCCCGCTCATGGTCACGCGCTGCGTCGCGCCCTCCCGATCGATCGAGGCGACCAGGGCGGGCGCGGTCAGCGAACCGCTCGCGCGGAAGGAGCGCAGGTCGGGCGTCTGACCCGAGAAGGCGTCCAGGTCGAGGGCGAGCGACTCGATCACGAGCATGACGCGCGACGCTTGCTCGACGCGCACGCCGGACTCGGCGAGGACGCGGGTGAGCGTCGCGGACGGGTCGGTCAGCAGCAGCGTCACGGCCCGCCCGGCGGGGGCGCTCGGGTCGCCCCGGAGGCTCGACCCTTCGAGGATGACGCGTGCCGCGCCCTCGACCTTCGCCCCGTCCATCACGAGCGTGAGGTGGAGCGCCTCGGACCCCTCTTCGCTCGACGCCTTGAGCGAGGCGTTGATAACCGGGCCGATCTCGTCGGCGACGGAGAGACCCGAGGCGTCGAGGAAGGGCTGGACCGTCTCCGCCGCGAGCCCCACCACGCTGATCTCACCCCGGACGCCGATCGACATCGGGTCGCGCAGCGCGCCCGTCTCGTCGAAGAGCGGGCCGGTGTGCACGTTCTGGATCGTGATCTGCCCGGCGTCCTTGCCATCGAGCGTGGCGCTGGCGGCGCCGGCGATGTTGATCCCCTGGCTCACGTCCTCCGATGCGACGTGGAGCACCATCTGGCTGACGTTGAGGAGGCCGGACCCCACCGCCCCCCCGGAGAGGGGGACGCGCGCCGTCGCGGGCGTGGACTGCAGACGCATCTCCGCGAGCACGCCCTCGTACGTCCCCGCCTGCACGGCGTCGATCGGGACGCGCAACTGAGACACGGTCAGCGTCGCGTCGGGCCACTCGGAGAACCGGATCGAGTCCCCCTCGACCAGGGCCTGGCGCAGGGCGGGGATGGCGCGGGCGGCCCGCTCGCCCGAGACGCGCACGCTCGACTCGCCCGTCCGGGTCGCGACCCGATCTCGGATGTTGATCGCGAAGGCGCCGTTGACGCCCGCGCTGGTCATCGCGACCGAGGCGTCCATCGTCTCGAGCGAGCCGTTGGCGAGCAGGTCCGCGGAGAAACGCTCGCCCAGCAGCGCGGGCAGGTCGGTGTCGCTGGGGTTGAACGCCTGCACAAGACTGGTGGGCACGTCGCCCAGGCTGGCCTTGGCCTGGACGCTCATCGCGTTGACGTCGATCACGCCGTCGGCGTCGATGAGGTCCGTGATCGTCGCGTCGATCTGGCCCGTCCCGGCGCCCGGGAAGGCGGGGCGCAGGGCCAGCGTGACGGGCCGGCCCGACGCGACGCTCGCCTCACCCGTGAGGGTCATCAGGGCGTCGGCGCCCTCCTCGACGCGCAGCGAGGTGATGTCGAGTGTGGCGTTGAGGGAGGAAGGCACGCTGGGCGACCCGGCGCCCGCGCCGGCGCCCGTCCCTCCGGCGCCGGTCGGCGCGCCGGTGGGTGAGGCGATCGCGTTCATGAAGCGGGGCTCGCCCGCGTCGTTGCGGTCCGCCTTGATCACGCCGGAGAGTTCGATGGTCCCGAGATCGCGCGACCCGCCCGCGAGGGCGAGCAGCCCGGCGCCGGCGCTCACGTCCAGCTCGGCGACGAGCACACCCTCCGGGTCGTAGAGGCGGACGCCGCGCACGCGCTGCGTCCCGGTCCAGGAGAGCCCGACGGAGCCGACCTCGATGCGCCCGGCGATCGCGTCACTCCCGCGCGAGGCGATGATCCCGGGCGCGACGGCCGCGCCGATGGTCGGCAGCGCCAGCACGCCCGCGACGAGCAGCACCAGCAGCAGCCCCAGGGCGATCAGCAGCTTCCGCCCCCGGCGCTTGCGGGGGGCCTGGCCATCGTTGGATCGGTTCGACTTGCTCACGGGATCCTCCATCCACGCCGGTCGGCGCAACGGAAGATTGTTCGCGGGGCGTCACGCCCACACAACAAGTGAACAGAACTTCATCTTTGAGACCCGAATGGAGGCGTCAGCGGGGCGGCCCGGGGGGCTCAGTCCTCGTCGGCCTTCGAGATCTGCCACTCTTCCAGGTCCACGGGCGCCTGGCGACCGAAGATCGTGACCAGGACGCGAACCTGTCCCTTCTCGGGGAAGAGTTCGTCCACGGTGCCCTCGTAGTTGGCGAATGGGCCTTCCTTGATGACGACGGGCTCGCCCTTCTCGAAGGTCATCTTGATGACCGGCTCGTCCTCGGGCTTGCGCGAGTCGAGGAGCATCTTCTCGATCTCGTGCCCGGCCATGGGCGTCGGGCGCCCGGCGGTGCCGACGAAATCGCCCACGCCCGTGGTTTCCTTGATCAGGAAGAAGACGTCCTGGGGGATGCGTCCGTCGTCCTCGAGCTGCATCTCGACGAAGACGTAGCCCGGGTAGAGCTTCGTCTCCGTGACTTTCATCTTGCCGCCCTTGATCGTCTTGGTCTTCTCGGTGGGCACGAGGATGCGTCCGACCAGGTGGGTCATGCCCTCGATCTGGATCTTGCGGAGCAGCGTCTGCTGGACCGACTTCTCCTTGTTCGAGGCGACGCGCAGGACGAACCAGTCCATGCCGCCCTGGCGGATGGGCTCGTCGGCGTCGAGCACATCGGACTTCCCATCGGGCGTGCCGTCCATCGGCGCGACCTCGGGCTTGGCCGGCTCGGCGGGGGCCTCGGGCGCGGTGACCTCGACGGGGCGTGAGGCCTCGTCGGTCTCGGTCGGGCCGGTCGTCTCGTCCTTGGGATCTTCGATCATGTCGGCTGCCTCTTCGCTCAGGCCTGCAGGACGTCGATCGCCCCGAAGAACCACTTGAACACGATGTCCACGCCGAACAGGAGACCCGCGATCAGGAACGCGGCGACGATCACGACGATCGTCGAGCCGCGGATCTCACGGGCCGTTGTCCAGTGGACCTTCTTCATCTCCCCGTCGGTCGCGACGAGGAAGTCAACCGGCTTGCGCCCGAACCCAACAAACCAGAACACGCCGATGGCGGTGATGACCAGCACGGCGCCGGCGATCCCCGCCTGGAGGTAGATCGGGGGGAAGATGGGGTTGGCCTGCACGCCGCCCTGTCGGACCGACGCGCTGAACCCGCTCCCGGCCCGGAGTTCCTCGGCGTCGAAGGCCAGGTCGCGGGTCTCGTCGGAGGTGAAGGACCCGACCTCGATCTGGCCGCCGGTGAGGGAGCCGCCCGCGTAGGTGATGACCACACCCTCGCCCACGACGCTCGAGTGGGGCGCGGCGGAGTCGAGTTCGTCGGGGTCGACCCGGGAGGGGGCGATGATCTCGACGGACTGGCCCGGGGCGATGTCGCCGCTCACGCCGGTGACGTTGTACGTGTACGACTTGACGGGGAGGCGGACCGCCCCGCCCTGGCCCCAGCCCCACGCCGCGGCGGCGAGGCCGAGGATGCCCACACCCACGGCGCTGAGCACGCGGACCCAGTAGCCCTGACCCATCTTGTAGATGCCGAAGCTCACGGACCTTCCTTTCGTTCACGCTCCACCGGAGGAGCGTTCCGATCGGACACGGGCGGGTTTCATCCCGTCCGGCGCTGCGAAGCCGAAACACGGCAGGGAGGACTCGAACCCCCGACCGGTGGATTTGGAATCCACTGCTCTACCAACTGAGCTACTGCCGTAGAAGTTCAGTGGTCGGTGGCGAGGTGGTCAGATGAGTCGAATCACCCGGCCACGGAGCCGTCCGACCACGCGCCATCACTTGCGCTTGATCTTGTGGATCGTGTGCCGGCGGAGGAGCGGGTTGTACTTCTTGATCCCGTCCTTCATCTTTTCGGGCAGGCCGCCCTTGACGTTGACGGAGGTGCGGTAGTTGAGATCGCCCGACTCCGTGCACTGGAGCCACACGTACTCGCGCGCCTGGGCCTTCTTCTTGGCCATCGGGTCGCTCCTGTCTGAACATCGCCCTCGCCACGCGGCGCCGGCTGGATTCTTCTGAAAACCGGCCCGGGAGCGTTGGCTACCGGGCCGACTCGCTTGCACAACGGCCCGCCCCGCATCCCCGGGGGGCCGAGGGGGCGTACTCGAAGAAATAGATTAGGGTGCCGGGGACCAACG
>JBITAG010000175.1:0-5253 GCA_044439985.1 Phycisphaerales bacterium JB059
GACTGAAGCGGACACGATACGGCTCTGGGTTCATATCGAACGCCGCTGCTGCGCCGGCAATGTAGTTAGCGATCTTGCGTCCCATCAACACCATTGTATCGGCTAGATTTGCCACATCCGACACCCTAACGTTTTCCGGTCGAATCTCAGCCCCCCTCCCCCTCAAAGTGAACCACTACCCGGCCGGGGCGCCCCGGGGGCTACATGACGTGCTCGAGGAGGACGAGGTTCTGGGGGATGATCTCGTCCTCGAGGGTGTAGAGGCTGGTGCCCGTCAGGGTGTCCTGCTTGGTGTGATCGATCCAGAGGTTCATGGGGCGGATGACGGCCAGGCGCTTGTCGTGCTGGACGATGACCCAGACCTGGAGGCGTGAGACGTCGGAGAAGTACCAGGTGCCGTTGGAGTAGGTCCACTTGGGGGTCCGCTTCCAGGCCTCGTTGGGCATGACGACCTTGAGGACCTTGGCCTTGGGCTCGATCTCGAGCCAGCGAGAGCGGGCCTTCTCGACGAGCCGCTTCTTGTCCGCCTGGGTGTAGGCGTCGGCGGGGAGGCGGTTCTCGCGGATGATCTGCTCGCTGAGGGCCTTCTGGCGCTTCTTGATGCTGGCCTTGGTCTGCTCGATTTCCGCGCCGAGGGCGGGGGCGTTGTCGGGGTCGAGGACCTTGTACAGGGCGAACTTGTCGTCCGCCCATTCGAGCCGCTGGGGGATGCCTCCGGTGAAGAAGAGGGGCTTCTGCTCCTTGACGGCTTCGTCGGCGTATCGGTTCGCCTCGGCGAGGTGCTCGCGGATCTCGCCGGGGAGGGCCTGGCGCTGCTGTTCGGCCAGGGCGAGGAACTCGGCGTGGCGGGCGAGCATGCCGTTTCCGGCGGCCTCGATCTGCTTGCCCTCGTTGGTCTGCTGGATCATGAGGAGCTGGTAGGTCTGGGCGAGCTTGATCATCTCCTGCTTGGCGGCGGGGGCCTGGGCGAAGACGTCCGCGGCGCCCTGGCGGTCGTTCTGGAACATGTACGTGGCGCCGAACATGGAGGAGAGGCCGCGGATGCGTTCCAGGTCGGCGTGGAAGTTGGGGTAGTTCGCGGGGTTGATGATCTGCTGGAGGCGGTGGTGGATGGGGAGGAGGTAGTCCTCGGCGCCCTTGGTGTTGGCGCGGGCGGCGTTGAGACGCTCGATCTCTTCCTCCACGCCCCGCCCGTTCGCGGGGAGGGGCTTGAGGCTGTCCTCGGCGAAGCCCGCCTTGCGCTTGGCCTCGCTGATGGTCTCCAGGGCGCGGAGCAGTTCCCGGTGATCGACCGTGTCCTTGTTCTCGACGCCCTGGATCTTGTTGACCAGTTCGTAGAGGGCGCGGTTGTAGCCCTCGACCTGGTTGAGGTTGAACCGGGCGCCCTTGAGCTGGTCCTCCTGGCGGTAGTCGAGGCGGACCTTGGCGTTGGGATCGGGCTCGGGGGTCTTCTTCGCGGCGGGCACGGGTTTGGACTCGGCGGGCTCGGTCTCGGCCTTGGGGGTCGCCAGCTTGCCGTTGAGTCGGTCCTCGAAGGCCTGGGCCTTGGTCTTGGCGGCGTCGAGGCGGGCCTGGGCGCTCTGCACGCCCTCGTCATCGGCGGGGAGGTCGGCGAGGGCCTTCTGGGCGGGTTCGATGTAGGCCTGGGCCTGCTGGAGCCGCATCTTGGCGAGCCGGGCCTTGGAGCCGGTGGGTTGGTCCGTGCCGGCGGGGACGGTGCTGATCGCCAGATCGAGGTTGGTTTCGAGGCGTTTGAGGTGGCTCTCGGCCTGGGCGAGGACCTGCTTCTGGGCGTCGGTCAGGTCCAACGCGAGCGCGGGCGTGGCGGCGGTGAGCATGGTGAGCGAGGCGAGCACAACGGCGATCTGGCGGCGCATGATGAGGCTCCGGGCGCCCGGATTGGGCGCGTGTACAGAATACCAGCCGACACAATGGGCAAGGCGCCTTCACGAAGTTTGGGATTCGGCGGCAGAAACGCGGTTATGGGCACCCGGCGCCGAAGTCGCTCAGGTACTGCAGCACGTCGGAGATATCGAGCACGCCGTGCGGCGGGGCCAGATCCGCCGGGCAGGCGTCGGGCGTGACGCCCGTGAACTCGATCGCCCCCAGGTCCACGATCGGGGTGTTGGTCGCGAGCAGCACGTTGGACTCGTGCGGGGCGCCCGTGTCGGGCGTGCCCGGGTCGTCGCGGTAGCGGAACCCGCGGAGGGCGTCGAGCATGAGGTAGCTCGGGAACTCGGCCTGGTCGTGAGGGTCCACGAGATACTCGTTCCACCCGGCGTCGATCGCAGGCGAGCCCGGCGAGAGGCTGAAGTCGCCCGCCTCGGCGTCCACGAACAGCGGGTCCGCGTTGAGGATGCCCCCGGCCACAAAGTCCTGGATGATCGACGAGTTGAGCAGGAGGAAGCTCGTGTCGGGGCTGAAGGTGTCCGCCCCGTTGTCCCAGATGATCGAGTTGATGACGAAGGTCATGAAATCGTTGTCGAGCAGGTATGAGCCCGGGTTGGCGTTCTGCCCGTTGCCGCTGACCGTGCAGTTGATGAGCGAAACGACGTTGACGCCCGAGAGCCCGATGCCCTGGTTGAGCCCGCCGACGGCGCGGTTGCCCGAGACGATGCAGTTGGTCAGGCCGACGCCCGAGCCCGGGGCGTAGATCGCCGCAACGTCCACGGCGGTGTTGTCCCGGATGACGCACCCGTCGAACGTGGCGACGCCGAAGCCGACGTAGACGCCCCCGCCCAGGGCGAACTGGGCGTTGCCGGTCTCGATAACGCACTGCTCGAAGGCCGCGTGTGAGTTGTAGACACGGACGTTCCCGCCGTTGGCGCCCTTGCTGCGCCCCTGGCGGAGTGTGAGCCCGATGATGCGCACCCGATCGACCTGGCTGCCCGTCTCGATGTTGAGGCAGCGCCCGTCGCTGTGCGCATAGATCGAGGAGGCCGCCGGGCCCCGGCCCAGGATGGTCAGGGGCTTGTCGATCTGGATGTCGTGCTCGACGAGCTGGACGGGACCGACGGTGATCAGGTCGTTCGGGTCGGCGTCGGTGACGGCGTGCTGGAGCGTGTCATACCCGATGTGCTTGGTCTCGTTGACGACCGGATGGGCGCCGAGATCGTGCTGAGCGGAGGCGGTGGGTATGGCGAGGGCGATCACGCCCAGCAGCGCGACGATTCGAGGAGCGGTGATGCGCATGGTGTCCCCTCCGAGGCCGAACGCTGCCGCAGGCAACGGGCGGGCTCGGCTTCCTCCAGCCTACGGGAAGGCGTCTGCTCAGAGAACCTTCAAGCGTGTCATTGACGCCCGGGGGCTGATTCCGGGGCATCCGTCGTGGGTCAGTTCCCGGACTTGTTGGGCGCCTTGCGGGCGACGCCCGAGCCGGGGCGCTGGCGCCGACGCTTGCCGGCGGCCCCGAAGCCGGAGGGGTGGGAGGCGTGGGCGTTGGCGGCGTTGCTGGCGCCGGGGCCTGAGCGAGACTGACGCTTCTTGTTGGTGTGCTTGGCGGTCTTTTTCTTGCCCTTGTGGGGGGAGCGCTTCTTGCCGGCGAAGGGGGCGTTCTTGGCGTGTCCGGCGCCCTTGGGGTGGCCCTGTCCTTGGCGGGGCTTGCGCTGGCGCTGGGGGCGCGGGGCGTCGTCCTCGACGGTGGCGGCCCGGGTCTCGTCGCGCGGAGCGCTGCGGAGGTTGGCGGGGACGGTGTGCTGCTCGATGCGCTTCTTGGTCAGCCGTTCGATCGCCCGGAGGTAGTTGCGTTCGTCGGGGCTGCAGAACGCGATGGCGACGCCCTCGGCGCCGGCCCGGCCGGTGCGCCCGATCCGGTGGACGTACGCCTCCGGCTCGTTGGGGAGGTCGTAGTTGATGACGTGGGTGATGGCGTCCACGTCGAGTCCGCGGGCGGCGACGTCCGTCGCGACGAGCACGCGGGCGCGCCCGGAGGCGAAGGCCTTGAGGGCGCGGAGGCGCTGGTTCTGGGCCTTGTCGCCGTGGATGGCGACGGCGGTGATCCCGGACCGGAGGAGGCGCTTGGTGATGCGGTCGGCGCCGTGCTTGGTGCGGGAGAAGACAACGGCGCGTTCGACGGCCTCGTCGAGCATGAGGTGCTCGAGGAGGGCGGGCTTGTCTTCGCGGGCGAGCTGGAAGAGGGACTGTTTGACGAGGGGCGCGGCGGAGGCGACGGGGGTGACCGTGATCCGGACCGGGTCGGTGAGGAGGGAGTCGGCGAGCCTGACGATGTTCTGGGGCATGGTCGCCGAGAAGAGGAGGGTCTGGCGCCGGTTGGGGAGGGCGGCGCTGATCTTGCGGATGGGGTCGATGAAGCCCATGTCGAGCATGCGGTCGGCCTCGTCGAGGATGAAGACCTCGACGTCGCGGAGGTCAACGAGTCGTTGCTCCATGAGGTCCATGAGGCGCCCGGGGGTGGCGACGAGGACGTCCACGCCGCGTCGGAGGGAGCGGACCTGGTGGTGCTGGCTGACGCCGCCGAAGATGGGGGTGGAGCGCAGGTCGGTGTGCTGGCCGTAGGTGTTGAAGCTCTCGTCGATCTGGTTGGCCAGTTCGCGCGTGGGCGCGAGGACGAGGGCGCGTGGCGTGCGGGGGCCGCGGCGTGACTTGTCGGTTTCCTGGGTGTGGAGGCGGTGGAGGATGGGGAGGGCGAAGGCGGCGGTCTTGCCGGTGCCGGTCTGGGCGCAGCCGAGCAGGTCGTGTCCTTCGAGGGCGGGGGTGATGGCCTTGGCCTGGATGGGGGTGGGGGTGTGGTAGCCCTCGTCGTTGAGTGCGGCGAGGATGGGCTGGGCGAGGTTGAGCGAAGCGAACTTGGGCACAGAGAGACTCCGGAATGACCGCACGGACAGCGCCGGGCGCGTCGAGGTTTGGGCGACCATGCCCATTCAGTTGGGAGTAGGTGCAGCCGCCTGGGAGAAGCAGTCCGCGGAGTACGCCCGCGGGTGCTGCCAGAGATTCCCAGGGTCGTCCCGAGGCCTCGGATGAGGTCGGGAGGGGCTGAGGCCACTGGCGATGCGACGCTTTGCGTCGCGGGAAGCTCCCCGAACAGGACTCGAACCTGTAACCTAGCGGTTAACAGCCGCTCGCTCTACCAATTGAGCTATCGGGGATCGTGCCGAAGTGAATCGGCGTGATCAAGGGTACGCCTGCAGGGGAAGGGGTCAAGAGGCCCCGCGTCGCGGACTGCGGTCGGCGTACCGCCCTACATGATCGAAAGGCCGATCGGGGGGCGGGTGGTGATCGCCGGGGCCAGCGGGT
>JBITAG010000176.1:0-9885 GCA_044439985.1 Phycisphaerales bacterium JB059
CGACGAGGTCACCCCCCGTCAGGGCGACGTCAACTGGGACCGTTCCGTTGACACCAATGACCTGGTCCCCATCATCACCGCCATCAACAACGGCCCCAACTCCATTCCCCCCCTCCCCCCGCTCGACAGCGTCAACATCACGTCCACATTCGATTCCCAGTCGAACACCATCACCATGGTTGATGACGATGTGAACCCCCCAACCGGAACCGTCATCGCCACCATCCCCCCCATCTACTCCAGTTTCCGCCCCACCTGGTACCCGCCCTCGGGGTGCAGCTTCCCCTGTGCGCCCTATGACCTCGACGGCGACGGCTACCTCGATCCGGTCAGCGACGTCACCTACTCCGACTTCACGCCGACCTCAGACGGCTTCGACCTCACCAGCACCATCACCAACAACAGCCCCGTCACCACGCCCATCGGGCAGATGCAACTCTCCGGGCTCCATTTCAACGTTGCCCCGAACGCCAACTCGGCCGTCGTCCGCGACTTGCAGCGGGGAGGCAAGCCCAGGGTGCTGAGCGGCTCGGACCCGGATCACGCCTGGCAGTACCCCGGGCGGATCTACATGCCGGCCCATGTCATCGAAGTCAACGGCTACACCCTCGGGGTGAGCGTGCAGTACCCCATTCTGGAGTACGAGCACACCATCACCTTCGGGACCTCCTACGTCTCCGCCGATGACACGTGGACCATCCACATGATCCCCAACAAGTACTACAACTACAGCCAGACTGGGCTCGCCGATTACAACCCTGAAGCCAATCTCGACCCCGGCGAGAGCCGCACCTACACCGTCTCCGTCCGCATCCACAAGCCCTCGGAGTGCTACGACACCGTCAACGACTGGATCCGTACCCTCCGCCCGTACCGACGCTACTTCAAGGCGCTCTACGGCGACGTGCGCTACACCCGCGACGCCACGCCCGTCCTCCCGCAACTCATCGCCGAAGGCGACGACAACCGCAACTACTACTCATTCACCTATCCCGGCAGCCGCGCACCCAATCTCTACGGCTGGGGCGGTTCACAGGGCAACAACGGATGGGTCTCCGTCCTCACGGGTGAAGCCGCCAAGGGATGGCCTCGAACGATGCTCTGGTCACCCGCGGGACGATACAGTGATGACCCCGGCGTGGCTCCCAACCTGGCGCCCCACTTCACCAGCGAGTGGGACAACATGCCTGCGATCGGCGCCGACAACGTCTACCTCTCCGACTTCTCCGGCGTCACCGGCAACACCCTTGGGCTCTGGTGGGGCCATTCCGCCCGCATCCCCACGCCCCTGCAGTGGAACCCCTCCACCTACACCCCCCTCGATCCGGACAACTCGACACACCGCTCGTTTGCGTTTAACGAAATGGACGGCGCCGTCGCCGCAGATGTTGGCGCAACCGAGATCGGGCTGGACGAGTTCAAGTACATGCCCGTCTGGGAGAGCTACTGGTGGCTCCAGGACCTCCAGGACGAGTATCCCGGCGTCCGCTTCATCACCGAGAGCCAGCACTGCGACATCATGCACACCCTCGCCCCAACGTACAACTACGTCGCCCCGCAGAGCGGATTGACCGTGGGCGGCTCCATCAACCTCTACCCCGAAGGGCTGGTCGTTCAGGACTTCCTGAACCGCGGGCACGAGTTCTGGGGATCGCTCCGCCGAGCCGAACTTGAGGACTGGCTCGGCTACAACCCCGACTGGGAGCACGCCAGCCAGACCGATGTCGATGACATGCTGACGTACTTCTCCGACCTCGGATTCGTGATGGTCTACTTCGGCCCCGTCGAGACTCGCACGTCCACCGAGTACAACGCCGCTGAATCCTGGCTCAACACCATCCCATCCGATCTCAACAACTGACCCAACCCGGGCAGCGCCAACGCGCTTCCCGGGCGTTCCATCACCCGCCCCACTCCCCCCGCTCATACCACGCGTCCAGCGTCCCCGCGCACGCCCCGCCGTACAGCGTCCGGAGCATGTCATCCGGCAACGATCGCCCCACCAGCTTCGGCGCGCTCATCTCGTCGTACTTCTCCGGCTCCACCATCTTCAGGTCCGGGTCCGCGATCGGGCTCTCCCCCTCGTACCCCGTCTCCCACATCACCCGCTGCGCCCAGTACCGGCTCGCGTACAGGTCGAACGCCTCCCGCTCGTCACTGGCGAGTTGACTCCCGAACCGCCGGTTCTCCGGGTCCGAGGGCGCCAGGTGATCGTCGCTCGTCACGATGTCCGACCCGAAGAGAATCCGCCCGCTGAAGCGCGTCAGGAACGCCACGAGTTCCGCGCGCGGGCGCCTGCTCAGCTCCCGCACCATCCACTTGGTCGCGCTCGTGTCCAGCACCAGCTTCGGTTGACGCTCCAGCAAACCCGTGAGGAACCCCAGGTCCTCCGGCCACCCCCCCATGTGCGCGCCAAGGCACGGCACATCAAACGAACTCAACAGCCGCTCCAGGCTCTCGTACTGCTCCGCCTTCGTCCCGTACCGCCCGGCGTCGGCGTACATCGTCTGGAACCACGTGTCCGGGTCCGCCACATGCACCATCAGCATCATCCCGCGCGACACCGCCTCCTCCGCGACCCGCATCCGCCACGGCGCATCGAACCGGAACACCTCCGCTGGGTCCAGCCCCGACTCCTCCGCGTAGTCCAGAAACCGCGGCGCCCCCCAGAACTTCACCATCTTCGCCCCGAAACGCTCGTTCCACTCGATCACGTTCTCCAGGTACCCACGCGTGAACGCGTGCTTCCTGTCCTCACTCATGTACTCCGGGATCGCCACGAACCGGATCCGGTCCCCCAGCACCTCCCGGATCTGCTCCGCCTGGGCGAGCTGCGTCTGCGAGTACACCCGCTCCACGCCGTACAGATCGCAGACCTCCCGCCAGACCCCCGCGGCCCGCACCCCGTTGATATGGGCGTGCGCGTCCACGATCGGACGGACCGGCGCCCCCAGCCGCGACGCCTCCTCGCGATAATCCAACCGCAGCCGGTTCGCGGGGGTCGCTATCCTGCCCTGACACCCGGAGCCCTCGCCGCACGCGCACGCATGATCAGTCATACGAAATGGTAGACCAGGCCCCCACCACCACCGGCGAATCCCCCCACCCCTTCGACATGCAACGCCGCCCGGGCCAGCACGCCCGCGCCCGGCGCGCACGCGTCGCCCTCGCCCACGACTGGCTCGTCGCCATGCGCGGCGGCGAACTCGTCCTCGACCGCATCGCCCGCATCGTCGTCAGCGAGCACAAGCCCGCAAACCTCTACACCCTCTTCAACTCCGGCGTGAAGCTCACCGACGCCATCGACGCCTTCCCACGCGTCCCCTCACGCCTGAACAAGCTCCCCCTCTCCGGCAGGCTCCGGCGCTGGATGCTCTCCATGTACCCCTCCGGCGTCGAGTCCCTGCGCCAACGCCTCGCACGCGATCACGACGACGAGCCCATCGACCTGCTCATCTCCACCAGCTCCTGCGCCATCAAGGCCCTCGGCGCCCCCGCCGGCGTCCCCCACATCTGCTACTGCCACACCCCCGCGCGATACCTCTGGTCCCAGCAGGAGGAATACTCACGCGGCAAGGGACTCGTCGCCGCCCTCCGCCGACGCGGCCTCAAGGCCAAGGGCGACGCCCTCCGCGAGTGGGACGTCAAGACCGTCCGCACCGTCGACACCTTCCTCGCCAACTCCCAGCACACCCGCTCCCTCATCCAAAACATCTACCAACGCGAGGCCCGCGTCGTTCACCCGCCCGTGCGCACCGAGTTCTTCACACCGGGCAAGGAGCCACGCCAGGACTTCTGGCTCGCCGTCAGCGCCCTCGAGCCGTACAAACGCATCGACCTCGCGATCGACGCCGCGATCATCGGACGCCACCGCCTCATGGTCGTTGGTGACGGATCCCAGGCGAAGGCCCTGCGCAGGCACGCCAAGCGCGTCACCAAGACGGTCTCCAAAGCCCAGGGCGCCACCGGAAGCGTCGAGTTCCTCGGCCGCGTCCCCGACCAACAGCTCCGCACCCTCTACCAACGCGCCCGCCTCCTCGTCTTCCCCCAGATCGAGGACTTCGGCATCGTCGCCCTCGAGGCCCAGGCCTGCGGCTGCCCCGTCGTCGCCCGGCGCGCCGGCGGCGCCCTCGAGACCGTCCTCGAAGGCCGCACCGGCGCCTTCTTCGATGACCCCAACCCGCAGGACATCCTCGACGCCGCCGCCAAGTGCCCCGAAAGCGCCGAAGAAAACTGCCGAGCCCACGCCGAGAACTTCAGCGAACAGGCCTTCGACGACGCCATCCGCGCCGAGATCGCCCGCGCCCTGCGTTAGTCCATCCCGCGAAGTGATCGACCGCCCTACGCGCTCGGACGCAACGCCGCGTCGATGTCCTCAACGCACCGGAAACGCATCACCTGACCCACGAACAGCTCGTGGTCCGCCTCCAGATCGATCCGACGCGCGACCTCGCAGTCGAAGACCGCGATCGCCCGATCCAGGATCGGCGCCCCCGTCACCATCGTCGAGTGCGGGAGCGCATCGAACGGATCACTCTCGCTCGCGTCAACGTGCGCCCCGTTCCCGCTCCCGTTCCCCGTAACGCCCGTCCGGGGCGTGCCCGTCTCGGCCGGGAACGCCCGGTCCACCAGGCGGTCCCCCGGCGCCATCACGCAGACCGCGAAACTCCGCGAGTCCCGGATCAGCGGATCGATCTTGTGCCCCTTCCGGGCCGCCACCGAAATCAACAGCGGATCATCCGCGCACGCCTGCACCGAACGCACGCGCATCCCCGCCCGCTTGCCGTCGTACGCCGACGTCATCACGAAGCAGCCCGTGGGCAGACAGCGCATCGCTCGTTCGAGCTCGCTCAAACCCGCGCCGGCCATCTCCATCTCCTCCTCCTGCCCCATCCGTCGAGCAGGATTCGACCCTCATTCCGGGGACTGTAGGCGCAAGCCGCTATCTGACAGCATCATGCGCTCGAACCCCCACACGTTGTCCCCAGTCGCCGGGGATGTTCCTCCCCTCAATTCGTCACGATCAACCCCCTGTTTCACCGAGGTTTGCACGAATTTGCTCTCCCTTTCCCCCGATAGGCCCATTTGTGGGTTGCATTGTGGGTCATAGTGGGCCATAATCCCACGCATGACCACCGGGGGAACCCAACGTGCCATTCACCGGACAAGCCGAGGCGATCATCGACGCCAAGCAGCGTCTGGCGATCCCCGCCAAGTTCCGCACCCGGTGGGACCCCGAGCGGGACGGCTCGACCTGGTACTGCGTCCCCTGGCCCCAGGACGGGGTGCTTCGCCTCTACACCGAACGCCAGTTCGAGTCGATGCCCCTTGCCCAGGGCGTCACGAACTCACTGACTCCCGATCAGAACCTCGCCGACCTGCAGACCGCCATCTACGGCAACTCGGAACAACTCAACGTCGACGCCAACAACCGCATCCGGCTCCAGGCCTGGCACCTCGAACTGGTCGCGATGCCCAAGGACGTCATGGTCATCGGGGCGGGGGATCGCCTCGAGATCCGCTCCCGCGAGGCCTGGATGCGCGAGCGTCAGCAACGCTTCGCCGACCTGCGACGCCTGGTCGATCAGCGGGAGAGGCCTCCCGCACCCTGATTCCCGACGCCCGGGACCGCATCCCCGGACGCCTGGCCCACGCGGCCTGACCCGTTCCCTCCCCGCGCCCGTCCCCCACGGACCGACGCGGATTCCAGGGCCCTCCGGGGTCCGCCAAGCTTCGCAGGGATGCGCTCCAACGGGCACGGATGCCCGCCCCACCGGGGCCCATTCCCGTGAATGACAACTCGGACGAGTGCGCGTCGGAGCGTGTGAGGGTCGGCCAACCCTCATCTGCCCCACCAAGGACGGTGCGGGTGGTCCAGGGACGGACCACTCCACGGGTCAGGATCGCGAGACGGGGTCGCTCCCCGTCAACCGAGCCTCCGCACGCCTCTGCCTCCAGCCCGGGCGCACCACCAACGCCCGGGCCTTTTTCTTGCGCCCATCACATCGAGAAACTGATTTCGCTCAATGAATCCAACCGGTCCGGCCGACGAAACCTGCGGCATGAGCGTTTCCATCCAGCGCGACGGGCGGGACTGGCGCCTCGACGCCTCCCAGATCCTCCATGCCCCCATCGACCGCGTCTTCCCCTTCTTCGCCGACGCCCGCAACCTCGAACGCATCACGCCCCCCTTCCTCCAGTTCCACGTCCTCACCCCCGCCCCCATCGACATGAACGCCGGCGCCCTCATCGACTACCGCCTGCGCGTGCGCGGCGTTCCCCTGCGATGGCGCACCCAGATCCTCGAGTGGAACCCGCCCCACCACTTCGTCGACCTCCAGCTCAAGGGACCCTACGAACTCTGGCGCCACACCCACACCTTCGAGCCGCTCGACGATCACCGGACCCGCTGCACCGACACCGTCCACTACCGCCCCCCGGGCGGTCCGCTCGCACCCCTGGTCAACGCCCTCGCCGTCCGCCGCGACGTCGTCAAGATCTTCCACCACCGCCAACGCGCGTTGGATGAGCTGTTCCCGAAAGACCCCGAGCAGGACGTCACGCACAGCCCGCCCGCCGCCGTGGCCTAGGCGGACCGGCGCTCAAGGCGCATCAGGAACCGCGCGCCCTCGCGCTCGATCACCCGGGCGCTCATGCCGAACCGCGCCGCGCTTCGCTCGATCCACGCGGGATCGTTGTAGAAGAGAATGCAGTGCCCCCCCACGTGCTCCGACGCGAAGTGGGCCTCGTAGTGTGCGATCCCCGCCTCGTCCCACCCGATGAAATCGATCAGCGCCACCCCGCCCGGACGGAGCACCCGCCCGATCGAGCGAAGGTACTGATGCGCCAGGTCGATCTTCAGGTGAACGAAAACGTCCAGGCTGAACACCAGATCGCACGCCCCGTCCGGCACGCCCTCCAGACGCGCGCTCTCGTCATGAATCAGCCGGAGCTTCCCACCCATGTACGCGCAGAACCGGTGCTCCATCACCTCGAAGAGCAGCCGCTCGGAATAGTCCACCGCGTAGTACCTCCCGGACGCCTCGATCGCGTGCGCCGTCCACCGCCCCGACCCGCACCCGATCTCGCACACGGTCATGCCCGGACGCAACACCCCGACCAGCGGCTCGCGCAGCCACGCGGCCCCCGGGTCGCCCGGCGTGGGGTACGTCTGCCCGTACTCGTGCTCCACCCCGTTCGCCTTCGCCGTCAGGTGGTCCTGCTCATGAATCAGACACTCGTCCCACGTCCGCCCCCCGAACCGGGGCGGGCAGCAGAGCACCTGCATCCCGTGCTCACGCAGACGCGAGCGACGCGCCCAGATCGCGTCCTGCATCTTCCCCTCGGCGGTGATGATCACCCCCCGGACCCCCGCCGCCACCGCCTCGTCCAGCGAGATCACCCGGAGCCCGGCCCAGCTCGACCCGTGCCGGCTCGCGTCGTCGTCGATGATCCCGACGATCGGCCCCTCGACCCGCCCCGGCTCGAGCTGCCGGGCCACCCGCCCCGCGCCGTAGAGCGCAATCGGGGTCTGCCCGATCCCCACCAGCCGCTCCACGCTCTCCCGAAACCGCTCGACATCCGCCGTGGTCGTGTACATCCGCGCCTCCGTGCCACGCAGGATCCACCGGGTCCGCGCCCGGTTTCCGCCCACGCCATCGGCGTTTCGAGCGCTCCGGGTACACTCACGCCGTGCCCCACCCTCCGACCCACGGATACGCCGGGACCCCGCTGGCCAGAAAGCTCGGGATCAAGGCCGGGGCGCGCGTCCTCCTCGACGCCGCCCCCGACGCCCTCGAACGCCACCTCGGGGATCTGCCCGAGGATGTCAGGTTCACCCGCGCCATGCGCGGCACGCGCCCCTTCGACCTCATCCTCTCCTTCAACACCCGCGCGTCACGCCTCACCCGACGCCTTCCATCCCTCGCCAACCGTCTCGAGACCACCGCCGGGCTCTGGATCGCCTGGCCGAAACGCACCTCCGGCGTCGAGACCGACCTGACCGACGCGATCGTCCGGGCCGCCGGGCTCAAAACCGGGCTGGTGGACAACAAGGTCTGCGCCATCGACGCGACCTGGTCCGCGCTCCGGTTTGTCATTCGGTTGAAGGACCGACCCGCCCGCGCCGCGGGCCGCTAGGCGCTCGCCCGCGAGGGACGCGGCGAGATCCGCCCCCCGTACGCGAAGTACGGGTTGTCCTCGCACACCCGGGCCGCGCAGATGGGGCAGGCGATGAACCACGCCCCCCCTCCTGCGCCGTGAGCCGCATGAGCCGCTCCACGCGCCCCCCACACACCCCGCACGGGCGCACCGCGCGTCTCGTCCGGCGCGTCGCGCCCCTCTCCCCCGCTGTCACCGTCGATGCTCGCATCTGCCGCTCACTCATGCCCCGCGCCCCGTCCACACCCGCACGGATGCGTCGCGGGCGCCTTCCCGCCACCTTCTTCGGGAAAGGGGTACGGGTTCTTGCAATCTCCGTTGCAGGAATCGAGCCCGGGGCCTCAATCCGCCCGGTCGGCGGGCGAATCTTCCCGTTCCCCGGGGCCGGAGACCACACGACGCGCCAGCCAGAGGTTGAACGCCATGATCCCGACGAGGACGAGCACCCCGCCGATGAGCGGGAGGAGCGACTGCTGGCCGGAGACGTGCGCCTCGACCCCGCGCACGAACTGACGCCACGCCGCGACGCCATCGTCAGAGGTTGAGGCCAGCAGGGAATGGAAGAGGCCTCGCGTCACCGGGGGTCTCCGCGCCGATGTCCGAACATCGGCCCCCCCGGGCGCCCCGTCCACACCCGCACGCGCATCGAGAGTTCTCGGACCCGCCCCAACCACCCACCCAGCCCCCACCTCCACGGGCCGGTCCATCCGCCTCCCTACCGGGCCCGCTCCAGCGAGGGCGCCACGCCGAACTCGCGTTTGAACGAGGTGGTGAAGTGCGCGTGGCTCGAGAACCCCAGGCTCAGGCCAAGGTCGCTCAGCCCCACCGGCGCCTCCAACGCCACCAGCCCGGCGCGCAGACGCAGGCCACGGAGATACCCGTGCACGCTCATCCCCGTGTGCGCCCGAAAGATCCGCGCCAGGTGATACGGAGAGCTGTGCACCTGGCGCGCCAGCCCGCTCAGCGTCACCCGTTCGCGGAAGCCCCGCGCCAGCGCGTCCTCCGCCGCCCGGGCAAGCTCCCGGTGCGCCCGGAGGGTGGACGCCCGCGCCCCCCCGCCCCGACCACCGCGGACCGCCCACCCGGCACGGAGCAGCTCACGCGCCAGCTCGAGCATCGTCTCCTCCACCTCCATCGCCTCCACCGCTTCCCCCCGGAGCACCCGCCGCGCCAGCCGGCGCTGCGCCAGGTACGCCCGGGCGTCCACCGGCCCGTGCGCGAAGGTGAAGGGCCGGTCCGGATCCTCGCTCGCGCCCGGATCGATCTCACGCACGATCTGCGCAAACACACCCGGCGCGAACGTCACATAAATCGAGTCCTCTCCACGCTGATCGATCAGCGAACGCTGGTACCCCACGCCCAGGTTGTGGAACACCACCCGGTTCGCGCTCGCCACCACCGCCTCCCGCCCCGCCTGCTCGATCCAGACCGCCCGCGAGGGAAAGACCATCAGCGGCCCGTTCCTGATCGCGTTCTCTTCCCCCCACGCCCGGCTCCACGGCGCGCACCGATGCCGCCCGATGCGGACCCGCTCGCACTCATAAACGATCGGGCACTCGACCCCCTCCGGCTCCAAGGGACCTCCGCCCTCGGTTCGCCCCCCCCCGCCCCACGGGTGCCGCGTCACCCCCCCGCGTCCACTCCCACCCCCACCCGCAGCCCCGCCCCGGCGCGATACACCGCGGGGGCCCCCACCAGCACACGCCCCCCCCCCCGCGCCACGGC
>JBITAG010000177.1:0-17352 GCA_044439985.1 Phycisphaerales bacterium JB059
GTCCTCGACACCTGGTTCTCCTCGGCACTCTGGCCGCACTCGACGATGGGGTGGCCCGACCCGGCGAGCGCCGCCTCGCTCGACCCCGACGCGCCCGACGACACGGCCGATCTGCTCAGAGCCTTCAACCCGACCTCCGTCCTGACCACGGCCCGCGAGATCATTACGCTGTGGGTCTCGCGGATGGTCATGTTCAACCGCTACTTTTTGGGCCAGGACGACGACCTCGGCGCCGGGAAGGGGCGCCTGCCCTTCGATGACGTCTTCATCCACGCGATGATCCAGGACGGCGAGGGACGCAAGATGTCCAAGTCGTTGGGCAACGGCGTGGACCCGTTCGACATCATCGACTCCCACGGCGCCGATGCGATGCGCTTCACGCTGGCGAAGATGACCACGCAGACGCAGGACGTGCGGATGCCCGTGGTGAAGGACGAGAAGACGGGCAAGAACACCTCGCCGAAGTTTGACGAGGGGCGGAACTTCTGCAACAAGCTCTGGAACGCCGCACGGTTCACCCTCACGATGCTCGACAAGAACCCGCCGGAGCCGGCGCGGACGTTCACGCCCGGGGAGCTGTCGTTGGCGGACCGGTGGATGCTCTCGCGTCTGGAGACGGGCGCCCGAGAGATCGCGGAGGCGATCAGCGCCTACCAGTTCTCCGCGTACGCCCAGAGCGTCTACGACCTGCTCTGGCGGGATTTCTGCGACTGGTATCTGGAGGCGATCAAGCCGCAGGTGGCGTCCGACGCTGGGACGCGGGCGACGCTGCGCTTCGCCCTCGACGCGATCCTGCGGTTGCTTCACCCGATCACCCCCTTCGTGACCGAGGCGATCCACGAGCGTCTGCGGGACGTGCCGATGTCGGAGATCCGGGGCGTCGGGTTCGCGCCGACGAAGTCCACGCGGACGCTCTGCCAGTCCGGGTGGCCGGAGCTGGACGCGTCGGTGCAAGACGAGGGCGCGGAGGGCGAGTTCGAGTGGGTGCGGTCCCTCGTGCGGTCGATCAACGAGACCCGGGCGGCTCACAAGGTCGAGCCGCGACGAAAGATCACGCTCCACGCGCCCGGCGCGTTCACGCAGCGGGTGGAGAAGGTGGGCGAGCTGATCCGCACGCTCGCGGGGCTGGAGACGATCACGGGCGAGGCCTCGGAGGAGGGCGCGGTCTTCACGTTCGAGTCGAGCGAGTGGCGCCTGACGAACCTGGCCGACGCGGTGGACGCCGCGGCGGAGCGTGAGCGCCTGAGCAAGCGGAAGGACGAGCTGGCCCGGTCCATCGCGGGGCTGACCGGGCGGCTGTCCAACCCCGGGTACACCGAGAAGGCCCCGGCCCATCTTGTGCAGCAGACCCGGGACGAGCTGGCCTCCCTGCAGGAAGAACTCGCGGCGGTCGATCGCGCCCTGGACGGGCTCGGATGAGACAACCGCTGCTGCTTATCCTGATCGTGTCGGCGCTCGGCGGGTGCGGGTCCGAGGGGACACGCACGGTCTCGCCGGGCAGCCTGGAGTCACGCCCGACGGGGACGCCCAACGCGGTTCTGAGCGTCGAGGCGTGGACGTTCGAGGGGAAGCCGGGTCGGGCGGTGACGACGCCCTCGTTCCGGATCTACACGACAAGCCCGGACTCCCTGACGATCGCGCGCCTGCCGGCCTTTCTCGAGGCGGCGCTCTTCCAGTACCGCTCGGCGCTGGCGTCCCTCCCGGAGCCGGGCGCGCGGATGGAGACGTACATGATGCCGACGCGCCCCGAGTGGGAGCGTCTGACGCGTCGCCTGCTGGGCGACCGGGCGGGCCCGTACCTGCGGATCGTGCGCGGCGGGTTCGCCGCGGGCGGGCGGGGCGTGTACTTCGACATCGGCCCGCGCGACTCCCTGCTGATCGCGGCGCACGAGGGGTGGCATCAGTACGTGCAGTCCACCTTCGCCTCGTCGCTGCCCGCCTGGCTCGACGAGGGGGTGGGCGTCTACATGGAGGGGTTCCGCTGGGACCCGACGGCGCCCGACCGGGCGATCTTCCTGCCCTGGTCGAACCCGGAGCGGTTCGACCGCCTGCGGCAGGGGCGTGAGAAGGCGCGGCTGCTCCCCCTGAGCACGCTGGTCTCGACCACGCCGCAACGCCAGATCCGCCAGGGCTCGACGCAGATCCTCGAGTACTACGCGCAGCTCTGGGCGCTCGTCCACTTCCTGCGCGAGGGGGAGGGTGGGCGGCACGCCCCGGCGCTCGCCCGCCTGCTGGAGGACGCCGCCCACGGGCGCATCCGGCGTCCCGTCAACGCGGATCCGCGCGGCGTGGAGATCCTTCGGGCCTACTTCACCGATCCGAACGATCCGCGCTCACTCGACCGGCTCTCGGACGCGTACCTGCGGTTCGTCGGGGAGATCACCCGTCCGGGCGCACGCCACGCGGTGGTGGACGGTCGATCCCCGATCAGTCCGTGATCGCGATCTTCGGCGTGGTCGCGTTGTGGTCCGTGTAGTCGGGGGTGACACCGAGGTAGGTGAGGGCCCGATCGGTGACGCGACGGACGACGGGTCCCGCAACGGAGGAGCCGTAGTGCTCGCGGACGCGCACGCGTGAGGGCCCGGGGTCGTCGATGACGACGAGGACGACGATCCTTGGCTCGTCGGCGGGGGCGGCGGCGATGAAGCTGGAGTTGTACTGTCGCTGGAAGTATCCGCCGGCGCCGCGGGGACGACGCTTGCCCGATGGCGGGGCGCAGGGGATCTGCGCGGTGCCGGACTTGCCGAACATGGTGTACTTGGGGGCGGGGTCCTCGGGGTACTTGCGTTTGAGTTTCGCGTCGAGCCGGTCGGCGACGCCGAGCATGCCGGATCGGGCGGTGATCGCGACGTCCGCGGGAAGGACGCGTTCGATGACGCCGGCGCGGGAGGCGTCCCCCTCGTCGGCGACAAGCGTGAGGCGAGGGAGCGTCCCGGCCAGCTCGCCCGAGCGGGCGAAGGCGCTGAAGGCGCGGACCATCTGCACGGGGGTGACGCCGATCTCGTGCCCGATCGAGACGTAGGTCTGGGAGTAGAGCGTCCAGTTTCCGGGGCTGGTGACCATGCCGGCGGACTCCCCGGGCAGGCCGAGGTCCGTGCGATGCCCGAATCCGAAGCGGGCGACCGCCTCCTGCAGCTGCGCCTCGGTCATGCGCTCGGAGAGCTTGGCCATGCCGATGTTGGACGAGAACTTGAGCACGTCGTGCCAGGTCAGGCGGTTGCGGAAGGTCACGTCCTCGACCGTGCGCCCGCACTGGGTGCGGTAGAGGTTCAGCTCGTGCTCGAGGATCTCCTCGGGCCCGATGAGCCCCGCCTGCCACCCGACGGCCCAGACAAAGGGCTTGAACGTGGAGCCCGGCTCGTAGAGGTCTTCGACGCACCGGTTGCGTCCGAGCGCCGGGTGGATCTCCCGGCGCGGGTCGGGGGGCATGGTCAGGTACCGCGGGCGGTCGCGCTCGTCGCGGGGCAGCTCGCCGTGCGGGAAGGTCCACTCCCCGGTCTCCTCGTCCTTCTCGAGCCAGGGGAAGGGCTTGGCGTCAGGGACCTCGCGGAGCAGGTCCGCCATCGCGAGGACCTCGCCGGTGCGGGGGTCAAGCATGACGAGGCGTCCGCCGGCGGCGTCGGCCTCTTCGACGCCGCGCTCGAGTTCCTCGAGGGCGATGCGTTGGAGTTCGAGATCGATGGAGAGGCGGACGGACTCGCCGGACTCGCCCGCGTTCCAGGCGCCCCGTTCGACCCACAGGGGACGTCCCCAGGCGTCACGCACATAGATGGCGCGTCCGTCGCGTTCGCGCAGGCGCTGGTCCAGGAGCATCTCGGCGCCCATGAGGCCACGCTGCTCGAGTGTGCCGTCGCGCAGACCCGCCTTGCCGACGATCGAGGCGGCGGCGACGCCACCGGGATACTCCCGCTGCGGGCGGCGTTCGAGCCAGACACCGGGAAGATCGAGCGCCTCGATGGCGTGGGCGCCGGCGAGGTCGAGTTCCTCGCCGATCGGGACGTAGCGGATGAGGGGTTGCCCGGGCTCGACGCCCTCCACGGGGCGCGAGTCGTCCACCTCCAGCCCGAGGCGGCGTTCAACGGCGCGGACCAGGTCTTCGACGGGGTCCGCCTCCTCGGTTTCCCCCTGGACCCGCCTCGATTCGTTGACGATGACGCGGCTCATGATCCGGGCGCCGATCTCGTCCGGGGGCAGGCCGAGGGCCTCGCTGAGGGCGACGATCACGCCACCCGGATCCTCGGGTAGGCGTTCGGGGTCCACGATGACGCGGTACCCGAACCGGGAGGTGGAGAGGACGCGACCGCGCCGGTCGCGCAGGGCGCCCCGGGGCGATTCGAGGGCGGCGGCGCTGGTGCGTCCGGCGACGTGGGCCGCGAGTCGTTCGCCGGGGGCGACCTGGAGTTGCACGATGCGCGCCAGGAGCACGACGAACATCGCCGTCACGCCCAGCGCGAGCAGACGCGTGACCGTGTCGGCGCGGATGGAGTCGGGGGGCGGCGTGCTCATGGCGCCCACGCCCCGTCGGCGGGATCGAGGGCAGGGGCGAAGGCCTCGTGCGTCTCGTCGAAGAGCACGGGGGCTTCCAGTTCGATGAGCGTGTCCTGGCTGGGCGTGAGCCCCGCCTCGATCGCCCGGGCGCCCAGCTCCCGGACCCGCTCAGGGTTGGAGAGCGCCGCGATCTGGGCCCGCAGCTCACGCAGGCGTTGCTCATGCTCCCGGACGCGCAGACGCGACTCGGCCAGCTCGTGGGCCGCCTGCAGACGCGACTGGCGCATCGCGAGCACCCCGCCGGAGCAGGACCCGAAAACGAGGATGAGCAGGCACAGCTTCGCGAACACGCCGAACTCCCCGGGCTAGCGAGGCGGAATCCGGAGGGTCATGCCTTCGCGGATCTCATCGGCGTCAGAGATCAGGTCGGCGTTGGCCTTGATGATCTCGTCCATGCGGCGCACGGTCCCGAGCATCCGCTGGCTGATCTGGCCCAGCGTGTCGCCCGACGCGACGGTGTACTCGCGGAGCTTCCCGGGCGTGCCGGACCTGGCGGGCGTGACACGGGGGGCCGGATCGATCCGGTCCGGGCGCCTCGCGTCGGGGGGCATGCGGAGACGCAGCCCGACACGAAGCACCGAGCCGTTGTTCAGGCGGTCCTTGTTCAGATCCCGGATCTCTGTCCAGCGGGCGCCCGATCCGAGGTGCTTCTCGGCGATCGCGTAGAGCGAGTCGTTCTTTCGGACGTGGTACTCCCATGGGGTTGGGCGCTCGGCCTCGCGGGTGGAGGCCCGGGCCCGCTCACGGGTGGGCGCCGTCGAACCGACCGGCTCGGTCCGGACGGTCCCGGAGGCGACCGTGGCGGGCTGGGTCAGCGGGACCAGGTTGACGCCCCGATCCAGGGCGTTCTCGAGCAGGCGGGCGGTCGCGCTGCGGTCGGCGGTGGCAAGCGTCCCCTCCGGCTGGAGGGGCTCCCCCTGGCGGATGAAGAGGGGCGAGTCTTCCAGCGGGGCGTTCGCCGTCGTCTCGGTGGGCGCGGCTCGCGTGGGTCGTTCGAGTGCGGCTCGGTGAGCGCGGTTCGCCTGGGCGTCGAGGGCCCGGTCGAGCAGCCCGCCGGAGGAGCGCTGGGCGCTCCAGGGGGTGTTTTCAAGGCGGCGGGTTGGTGTGGGCTGGGGCGCGGCGGCGATGGGCGTTGTCTCGTTGGAGATCAGGGGCTCGACGGGGACAAAGCTCGTCGAGCGGTCCACACCGACACTGCC
Organism: Phycisphaerales bacterium JB059; assembly: GCA_044439985.1. Lineage (GTDB taxonomy): Bacteria > Planctomycetota > Phycisphaerae > Phycisphaerales > UBA1924 > JAJRXR01. The sequence goes on from JBITAG010000177.1 coordinate 5,748, forward strand.
GATCTCCTGCTCATCGAGGTCGCGCAGGCGGTCCTGTCGCGCCTTGGAGAAATGATCGCTCACGAGCACCCCCACCACGAGGATGACGGAGAATCCAACGATGAGCGCGAGCTTGTTCTCTCGGGTCACGGCGGCGCGTCCTTGCGTCCGTTCGCCCGGCGGAACGGCCTCCGCGTCCACCGGCGAGATTCCTGATGTCGTCCCCCGTCCCTGGGGGCGCTCGAGCGTACCCGCTCAATCCGACGACGGGGCTTTCACCCCGAACCGCCCACGGCTCATCCCCCGCCCAGCCTCACGGCGCGGAGCTTGGCGGAGCGAGCCCTTGGGTTTCGCTCCCGCTCGGCATCGCTCGCACAGACGGGCTTGCGCGTGATCGCTCCGGCCAGATCCTGCTCGCACAGCGAGGCGAAGGCACGCTTCACAGGGCGATCCTCCAGGCTGTGAAACGAGATGAACACGATCCGGGCTCCGGGCTTCAGCCAGCTTTCTTCTCCGCGGGCCACATCCCGCGCGGCACGTGTCCCGCTTGCCAAGCGCGACTCCAGGCTTCCGATCTCGTCGTTGACGGCGATCCGAAGGGCCTGAAAGGTCCGGGTCGCGGGGTCGATGCGTGACGGCGTCCCCCGGCTGGGGGGGCAGGCCGAGCGCACGATCTCGCTCAAGCGTGACGTGGTTTCAATCGGACCTTCACCCCGAGCCTCGACAACTTTCCGGGCGATGCGCCGGGCGTTGCGGTCCTCCCCGAATCGCCAGATCAGATCCGCCAGCTCCCGTTCGGGGAGGGTGTTGACCAGCTCGGCGGCGGTGACGGGCGAGGTGGGGTCCAGACGCATGTCCAGCGGCCCCTCCTGGCGGAAGCTCAGCCCCCGGGCGGGGTCGTCCACCTGGGTGCTGGCGAAGCCCAGATCGGCGAGGAGCATGTCACCTGACAACCCCCGATCGGCCAGGATCCGGGGCAGGTGGGTGAACCCTCCGTTGATGGGGAGAACCCCGGCCGAGTCGGGGTCGTCCGGGCGAAGGGTCGCGCGCACGCGCTCCGCCGCCCGGGTGAGATTGCCCGCGTCGAGGTCGTTGAGCACCACCTTGCCCGCCGGCCCGAGGATCTCGGCGACGCTGGCGGCGTGCCCGCCCAGCCCGGCGGTGCAGTCGATGAGCGTCTGGCCCGGGGCGGGGGCGAGGGCCTCGAGGGTTTCGGTGGGGAGGACGGGGATGTGGCCGAGTTCAGCGATGGATGATTGTTCGACCGTTGGGCGGCGTTGGGTAGAATCTGCGCGTTGCAGGAGCTGCCCGCCACCCTGACGGACCGGGAACGCCGGGTGGTTCGCCTCGGGCGGGCCGCCTCGGAGCCGATCGCCCACCTGCTCGCGCAGGCGATCGAGCGAGCGGGGTTGGGGGTGCGTGTGGCCGGCCTCGACACGATCGCGTCGCAGATCGTGCCGGGGAGCAGTCAGCACACCATCGAAGTGCTTGTGTACGAGGATGAGTACGAACGGGCGAAAGCCACGGCGGAGGACGCCCTTGAGCGGGCGATCGCGCCGGGGCGGGGGGATGGCGTCATCGCGCCCGGACGGGGCGCCCAAGGGTTCACCTTTGACCCGGCGCCCGGGGGCGGGAGCCTCTGGCGGAACCCGGGGGCATTGATCGGGCTGCTCGTGCTCGTCGGGCTTCCGACATCGTGTCTGGGGTACGCGGTGTACGAGCTGGCCCTCGGATTGATAGGGGAAGGCTCAACGCGACGACGCCGCCCGACCCGCGAGACCCGGACCTTGCCGTCCTGACCACGTGCGACTCGCACGACGAGGCGGCGTTGATCCGGTACGGGCTCAAGCTCCGAAAGATCGGCAGCTCGCTGAAGACGCCGCGCGGATCGATCCTGCCCGGTCGGGCGCCGAAGCCGATCGAGATCCTGGTCGCCCGAGAGAGCCTCGCGCGGGCGCAGGCGGCGCTGGACTACATCGTGGGCGCCGTGCATGGGGACGGGATCGCCGTCACGCCGGACACGCGTTGCGCGTTCTGCGAGTACGACATGACGGGCCTGGGACGGATCACGGTCTGCCCGGAGTGCGGGACGGACCTGGCCTCCGAGAGCGCGAAACGCCTGGCCAGACGCCGGATCTCGCCCGACGCCTGACCAGGCGGGATGTCTATTCGATCCCCGGGGGGCTGGTCCCCGAGCGTTCGCTCGGGAGGGGGAGGCCGCGGCGCACGCGTTCGCTCGCGGAGAGACGCATGAGCCCGAACCGGGCGCCCCCGGTCTGCTCGCCGAGGGGAGCGCGAGCGGAGGGTCGGCGCCGGGTGAGGACGATCGCCGCGACGGACCAGGCGGCGCTGATGAGTTCGGTCATTTCGTGTGCGCGCATGGATAGCGCTCCTCAGTCGTGTGTGCAAAGGTCGGGTGGAAAAACAACAAGGCCCCGGGGGAACGCCCCCGGGGCCTGCGAGAAATCGGAGTGACTTCCGCTCGGCTACCTCATCGGGAGCTCCGTGCTGTCGCTGGCATCATCATCAAAGGAGAGGACCCCCTGAGCTTGGACGGGCCGCGGCGCAGCCGGGACGTGGATGGCGTACATCAGTTCGTTCATCGGCCGCTCCTTTCCTTCTCGGGTGCTCGGACTGGGGATCATCGGTCGGGGTCAATCATCCGGGGAGAACACCCCGGTGTGGCTCGCAAGATAGACAACCATCGGTCGATGTCAACCTCGGGCCGTCCAAAACATCGAAAAAGATCGCGTCAAACGCTCATTCGTTCCCGGGCCATCCGGCGTGGAGGAAGCGTCCGTTCTCGTGGAAGACCTCCCCGTCGGCGCTGATGGAGCCGCCCTGACGCAGGTCGCAGACCATGTCCCAGTGCAGCGCGGATTCGTTGGTGCTGCCGCTCTCGGGGTAGCCCGCGCCGACAGCGGCGTGGAAGGAGCCGCCGATCTTCTCGTCGAAGAGGGTGTTGCGGGTGAACTCCTTGATGGCGTAGTTCGTGCCGATGGCGATCTCTCCCATGTTGCGCGCCCCCTCGTCCTGGTCAAGCATCGCGTGGAGGTAGGCCTCGTTCTTCCTCGCGCTGGCGTCCGTGACGCGTCCATCCTTGAAGACCAGACGCACGCCCTCGACTTCGCGCCCGTCGTAGACGCAGGGGAAGGTGTAGTTGACGTGCCCGTCGGCGCCTTGGGGGCCGGCGAAGACCTCGCCGTCAGGGAAGTTCTGGTCGCCGTAGCAGTTGATCCATGTGCCCCCGTCCACCGAGACGCGCAGGTCGGTCCCGTCATGGTCGTCGGTCGCGGGCGCACGGAAGTGGACTTCCTTCCGGGGCTGGAGAAAGTCGCAGACGCGTTGCTGGGACGCGCGGAGCGTTCCCCAGGCCGCGGCGGGATCGCCCAGGTGGAGCAGACCCGCCTCGAAGACGAAACGTTCGTACTGCGCGAGGCTCATCTCCGCGTCCTGCGCGGAGGCCTGCGTGGGGATGAGCGTGCCGACCCAGCGGAGGCGCCCCTGCGCGACGCGTTCCATGAAGCGCTTCATGTACGGCTTGCGCGCCTGGCGGAGGAGGGCGGAGCGGGCCGGATCGACTCGGGTGCCCGCCTTGGTGTTCGTCTCGGACCAGAGCCCGATGTTCACGTCGATCTTCTCGATCAGGTCCATGCGCAGCGGATCGGCGAAGCCGACCTGGGCGTCGGTCCCGTGCTCGAGGAGCAGCTCCTCGAGCGCGTTGGCGGTCGGTCGCCAGAACGGGTTGCCCCCGGCCCGGAGCACCGCCTCGTACACGGCCTCGACCGCTGACATCGCGACCGGGTCCGCGGTGATGCAGACCAGGTCACCCGGCTTGACCGAGGTGGAGTAACGAACAAGCACGTCGGCGAGTTTGTCGAGTCGCTGGTCTCTCATGGAGCCTCCCGGGCCTCGGATGTACAGGCCAGAGAGGATACCGCTGCACCCGGGCCGACCCCTCTAGACTCCTGCACGCCCGGGAGGCGGGCTAAACCCCACACCAACCCGCGCCGCGAGCGCAGACGGGAGATGTCATGCGAGCTTTGGATCGAATCGTGCTTCTTGTGCTGGGTGTCGGCGTGCTGGCGCTCGTGCTCGGGCTTCGGGCGGCGCCCTCACAGGACGGGGGCGACCGGATCGCCAGCGTCGACGTGCTCTCCCTGGTGGAGCAGAAGCTCCGCACCCCGGAGTACGAGGACGTCCGCACGGCGCGCGAGGCCGAGTTGATCGAGATTCTTCAGGGCATGCAGGCGGAGATCCAGCTGCTCAGCCAGCAGCTCCAGACGATGCAGCCGGGTGACCCGCAGGGCCAGCAGGTCTACGCGGACTTCCAGGCCAAGCAGATGGAGATGCAGCAGTTCCAGCAGTCCTCGCTCGACAGCTTCCAGCAGATGGGCGCGGACCAGGCCAAGGAGGTTTACGCCCTGGTCCGGGCCGCCACCGATCGCGTCGCCCAGCGCGAGGGTGTCACCCACGTCATCGCCAGCCGCACGGGCGTGGACATGCCCGCGGCGAACTCCCTGACCGCGGTCACGCAGGAGATTCTCGCGCGTCCGCTGACGGTCGGGATGGATCGGCGTGACCTGACCGACGCGGTGCGCGCCGAACTCGGCCTGCCGGACCCGAGCGAGGCGGACGCCGACGAAGCCGCCGACGCGGTCGAGGAGAGCGCCGAGGAGGCGGGCGAGGCGATGGATCAGCCGGCGCCGTGAGCGTCGATCCGGGCCTGGAGTGACCGGGCGAGTTCTCGTTTGACCTCGTCCATGCTCGGCGCCTGATCCCCGAGGATGCGTTCGAGGCTGGTGACCGCGCGCCCGTGCAGGCCGCAGGGAACGATCAGGCCGAAGTGCGAGAGATCGGGGCGGACGTTGATCGCCAGGCCGTGCATGGTGACCCAGCGTCGAACGCGAACACCGATGGCGCAGATCTTGGCGGACCCGTGGTCCGTCCGGACCCAGACGCCGGTGGCCTCGGGATCGCGCATGCCCTCCACGCCGAAGCGGGCGAGGGTGTCGATGACGCTGGACTCCATGAGGCGGACGTGCTCGTGGATGCCGAGGGCGAGGCGTTTGAGATCGAGGATGGGATAGGCGACGAGCTGGCCCGGGCCGTGATAGGTGACGTCTCCCCCCCGGTCGGTCCGGGCGAGGTCAACGCCGTGCCGTTCGAGCAGTTCGGCGGAGGCAAGGACGTGCTCGGCGGCGCCGGGTCGGCGGGAGACGGTGATGACCGGGTCGTGCTCGACGAGGAGGAGTTCGCCCGGGGGGGAGGCGGGGTCGGCGCGTCGGGCGAGCACGTCCGCGTTGAGCTGGACCTGGAGGTCGTACGCCTCGGCGTAGGCGCGTCGCCCCAGGTCGGTCACACTGAGCCTCGGGTGGGTCACGGGGCGCACTGTACGCCTCCTACAGTTGTCGCATGACAAGCGTGCACCACACCGCCATCGTGTCCGACGAGGTCGAGCTGGGCGATGGCGTGGAGATCGGGGCGTACTGCGTCGTCCGGGGGCGGGTGAAGCTTGGAGCGGGCGTCCGGCTCATCTCGCAGGTGAGCATCACCGGACCGGGGGAGATCGGGGCGGGGACCGTGGTGCACCCCTTCGCGTCCCTGGGCGCCCCCGCCCAGGACCGGAAGCTCGGGCCGGACGACGAGACGGCCGGGTTCGTGATCGGCGAGCACGGGATCATCCGCGAGTACGCGAGCGTGCACAGCGCCACGAACGACCACACCCCCACGACCGTGGGCGATCGCGTGTTCATGATGTGCAGCAGCCATGTGGGGCACGACTCGGCGGTCGGCCACGACGTAACGCTGGTGAACGGCGCGTTGCTCGCGGGGCATGTCGTGGTCGGGGATCGCGCGAACATCTCGGGCAACGCCGCGGTCCATCAGGGGTGCCAGATCGGACGCATGGCGATGATCTCCGGGGGGGTGGTCCTCTCAATGGACATGCTCCCCTTCTGCACGGCCATTTTGCGCAACCGTCTGGCGGGCGTGAACCTCGTTGGGATGCGCCGCGCGGGGATGCCGCGAGAAGAAATTCAGGCGGTCCGCGACGCCTACCGAGACCTGATCCGCACGGGCCTGGCCCGCCGGGACCTCATCCATGAGCTGCGCGCGCGCGGTGAGGGCCGGTTCCCGGCGTTGCTGGAGATGGCGGAGTTCGCCGAGCGGGCGACGCGGGGGCTCGCCCCCGGCCTCCGGCCCGCCAAGCGGGACCCGATCGAGATGAACGCGGCGGACGCCTCCACCGGTACGATGTGAGCCGGATGCCCCCGCCGACGCCCACCCTGGATGACCGGACCCCGGCGAAGCTCTGCGTGCTCGCCTCCGGCTCGTCGGGCAACTGCTCGGTCCTCGTGCGTCAAACGCCGCGTGGACCGCGGGGGACGCTGATCGACGCGGGGCTCAGCCCGCGTCGGACCCGGCGTCTGCTGGTCGAGCATGGCGTGGCCCTGCACCAGATCGACGATGTGGTGTTGACGCACCTCGACTCGGATCACTTCCACCCGGGCTGGATGCGCGAACTCGACCGTGAGGTGGGTGACCTGCGTCCGACGCTGCGGCTCCACCGCTCACACCTGCGCCGCCTGGAGCGCCTGGGCAACCCGCCTCGCCGGGTCGAAGCGTTCGATGACGAGATCGAGTTCGACGGGGGGCGGGCGTCCTGCGTGGTGCTCTCGCACGACGAGCTTGGGGTGGCGGCCTTCCGGTTTGACGTGGGCGACGCGGGCGCCTCGCTCGGATTCGCGACGGACCTGGGGCGCCCCACCGACGATCTGGTCGTCTGCCTGCACGGGGTGAGCACGCTGGCGATCGAGTCGAACTACTGCCCGGTGATGCAGCGCAACTCCGCGCGCCCGGCCTTCCTGAAGGCGCGGATCATGGGCGGCGCCGGGCACCTGAGCAACCAGCAGTGCGCCCACGCCGTCCGGCGGATCGGCCCGCGGCGTCGGGTCGTGCTCCTGCATCTGTCTCGGCAGTGCAACACGCCGGAGCTGGCGGCGGCCGAGCACGCGGGGGCGTCGTACGACCTGACGGTGTCCGACCAGTACCGCCCCACGGGGTGGGTCCCGGTGCCGGTCCCGGCGCCCGGCTCAGCGCCGCCCGCGCCCCCGGTCCGCGTCGAGACGCTTCCGCTCTTTCCGGCGGAGCGTCGGTCCGCCATCGGGAGTCGATCGCGGTGACCCTCGCTTCGCCCCGACGCGCCTCGGAGCCCCCGCCCCGCCCCCCCCGCCCCTCGTCGAAAGCGTGGAGCGAACGGCTGGGCGCGTGGCTTCGTTCGGTGCTGCGTCAACGCCGGACCTGGGTGATCGATGGTGTGCGCTACAAGGAACGCACGCGCGTTCCACTCCGACGGGCGCTCGGGCGGCACGGGGAGGGGGAGAAGGTCTACGACGTCCGCTTCCCGGGGCCGGAGGCGCCGGCGCCGATGGCGATTCACGCGACCCGGGATCGGGTCTTCGCGGACTTGGCGCCCTGCGACCGGGCCAACGGGATCGCCGCGCTGCGGGCGTTGGTGCGTCCGGGGTGGCGGGTCTTCGAGTACGCGTGTGCGACGGGAGGGGGGTCGGTGGCGTTGAGCGAACTGGTCGGCCCCTCCGGGGGGGTCGTCAGCGCGGGCCAGGACCGTGAGTCGATCCGGTTCGCGCGGCGTCGGTACCGGCGTTCGAATCTCGGATTCGAGATGGGGGGCGCCGAGACGCTCGACGGGGAGACGGACGGGGCGTTCGACGCGGTGATCGCTCATCTGGCGCCGGCGGAGGACGAGGCCCTGCGTGAGCTGTGGCGGGTGGTGGCGCCCGGAGGGCTGCTGGCGTGCCGCACCACCCCGAGCGGGGCGGAGCCGGCGGGTGAGCGGACGGTCGAGATGCGGGTGCGTCTGGCGTGCCGAGATGCGCAGATCGACGCGGCGAGCACGCCGGACCTGTCGCTGCGTTGGGTGCTGGCGCGTCGTCCGGGGGAGTCGGAGGCCTGAATCCGGACCGGGCGGGGGCGGGGCGATACCCTCTGGGCAATGGAGAACCTTGAAACGACACTCAACGACCCCGGACGCTTCGCCGCTCGATCGACGGGCGATCCCGCGGAGGCCCGGGCGTTCGCGATCGCCGCGGCGCAGTCGCTCATCGACGACAAGTGCGAGGATGTTCTCGTGCTTGACGTGACCAAGACGTCGCCGGTGACGGATTACATTCTCATCGCGTCGGGCACGTCGGAGCGTCAGATGCGCGCGGCCCTCTCGCACGCCGTGGACCTGGGGGAGGACATGGGCTTCCCGCGCTACGGGGCGCACAGCGACGAGCGGGGGACGTGGCAGCTCGCGGACTTCGTCGACGTCGTGATCCACGTCTTCGAGCCGAACGCCAGGGCGCACTACGACCTGGAGATGCTCTGGGGTGAGGCGGCGCGAGTCGAGATCCCCGAGCGCGATCCGAAGGCGACCGACACATGACCCGATCGGTTCGGGTCGAGCTTCGAGACCGCGCCTACGAGGTGCGCATCGGCTCCGGGGCGCTCGCCGGACTGGGTGAGCAGATCGACGACGTGCTCGGGGATCCCCCCAAGCGTCGCCTGCTCGTGGTCGATCGGGGCGTGCCCGAGGCGCGGGCCGACGCGGTGGCCCGTTGCCTTGCGTCGGGCGGCGTCGAGGTGACGCGCGTAGGCGTGACGCCGAGCGAGCCGGACAAGTCGATCGCTTCCTACGAGCGGCTGCTCCGGGGGGCGGCCCTCGCCCGGCTCGAGCGGACCGATCAGGTGATCGCCCTCGGGGGCGGGATCGTGGGTGATCTGGCGGGGTTCGTTGCGGCCTCGTACCGGCGCGGCCTTCCCGTCGTGCAGGCCCCCAGCACACTCCTGTCGATGGTGGACGCTTCGGTCGGGGGAAAGACCGGGGTCAACCTCAGCGTGCGCGATGGGGGTCAGACGCGACTGCTCAAGAACTTCGTGGGCGCGTTCCATCAGCCACGCCTCGTGGTGGCGGATATCGACATGCTCGCCTCGCTCGATCCGCGGGTCTTCCGCGCGGGGCTGGGCGAGTGCGTGAAGCACGCGCTGATCGCCGGGTCTGAGGAACTACTGGGCTGGACCGAAGCCAACGCCGAGGGCATCCTTGAGCACGACCCGAAGACGCTGACCGAACTGGTCACCCGGAACGTCGGGCTCAAGGCGAGGGTGGTCGCGGGTGACGAGCGGGAGTCGGCCCCGGACGGGGGGCGGGCGCTGCTCAACCTGGGACACACCTTCGCCCACGCGATCGAGACATTGCCGGACGCCACCCCGGCCGGCGCAGGCACGCCGGGGCTGGAGCACGGCGAGGCGGTGGCGATCGGGCTTGCGGGCGCGCTGCGGACGGCGGAGCGGCTCGGTCTGATCGGCCCGGAGCCGGGCGAGCGGGTCGGGAAGCTGCTTGAGCGGTTCGGGCTGCCCGCCCGGGCCGAGGGTCTGCCCGACGCGGATCGGCTGCTTGACGCGATGGTGGACGACAAGAAGACCGTGGGAGGGTCGCTCCGCCTGATCCTGCCCGATGGCGTGGGATCGGCGCGGGTGGTGCGCGACCCGGACCCGGGCGCGATCCGAGCGGGTCTTCGCGCGATCGGCGCCCCCTGAGCAAGGGGGCGGGTCGCGCCCAAGTCCATGCAAAATCGGGATGTGGAGGGATCGGACCAGGCGGCCCGATAAGAGGGTTATCCGCGAGGTCCGCCATCGTTGCCGCGATCGGGCCGCGCGGACCACCCTGAGCGAAGCCCGATGGGCGCGAGGCCGAGGTTCGTGCGCACGATCGCGATCATCAACCAGAAGGGCGGGTGCGGGAAGACGACCAGCGCGATCAATCTCGCGGCGGTCTTCGCCCGGCGGGGTTTCCGCACGCTGCTGGTGGATTTGGACCCGCAGTCCCACTGCGCGGCGGGGCTCGGGGTGCCGGAGGAGCAGATCGAGCGTGACGTGGCGGACGCGCTGCTGGCGCCCCCGGACGCGCGTCTGGACCGGGAGCAGCTGCTCTGGCGGGTGACGCGAGGGCTGGATCTCCTGCCGAGCCGGATGCGTCTGGCGGGGCTTGAGGCGAGCCGGGGGGGGCTGGCGGAGGCGCCGGACAAGGACCACCGGCTGGCCTCGGTGATCGATCGGCTGAGTCGGGCCTCGGGGGACCGGGGGCCGGAGGGGGAGGAGCCGGACCGTGTCTTTGACATCTGCCTGATCGACTGTCCCCCCTCGATCGGACTGCTGACGTACAACGCGCTGGTGGCGGCCCGCGAGCTGATCGTGCCGGTGGAGACGAGCTACTTCGCGCTCAAGGGCGCCGAGAAGCAGGTCAAGACGATGCGTTCGATCGGGCGACGGCTGGGGGTACGCAACCGGGCGAGGCTTCTGCCGACGCTCCACGACGCGAGCGTGCCGGTTTCCCGTGACCTGCTCGACGAGATGCGATCAAAGTTCGGGCAGCTGCTGATCCCGACGATCATCCGGGCGGACGCCGCGCTGCGTGAAGCCGCGGGCGTCGGGCGCCCGGTGATCGATCACGCCCCGGATTCGATGGGGGCGGAGGACTACACCTCGCTGTGCGAGTGGCTCGAGGAGCACGCCCGCATCGACCGGGGTGAGCTGCTCGAGGACGAGGCGCTGCCGCTTCGGGTGGAGCGACCGGCGACGCGGGTGCAGGTCATGCCCGGGGCGAGCGAGACGGTGCTGGGGCGGCGTGAACCGACGCGACCGAGCGGACCGGTCTCACGCCTGGATGAGCTGACCGCCCGTGTGCGGGAGATGAAGCAGAGCGGGGGCGGTACCTCGATGACCCCGGAGCAGCGTCTGGCGGCGCTGCGGACGGTCGCGAGTGTGAACGGCGCCCCACCGGCCTCCCCCACCACCGCTGATCCCACCGGGGCGACATCGACCCGCGGCGCCTCGGGAGTGCTGACGCTGATCGAGAAGGAGCCGGAGCGTCCTCGCCCCATGGACTCGGGCGCCCGCGCGCTGCTCGGATCACGCCCGACGGCGCGGGGTGTGCTGTTCGTGCTGCCGCTGGCCCTCGGCGAACGGGTGTTCGTCGCGGGGGACTTCAACGGGTGGCAGGCGGGTCGGCACGAGCTGCGCCGGAATCCGGAGCGGGGCGTGTTCGAGCTGGAGATCCCGCTCCCGCCCGGGGAGTACCAGTACCGGCTGGTGATTGACGGGCGATGGGGCGTGGACCCGTACGCGACCCGGTGCGCCCTGAACTCGCAAGGTGAACCCAACAGCGTCGTCTGTGTGCCGGCCCGCGCCGGCGCCTGAACGACGGAGGCGATTGAACTATGGACGGCCCCAACCATCGAGACCATTCCGAGTACCTCCCGAGCGGCACGAGCGCCGGACGCCGGGGTGATGAGTTTGACGCCCTGGCGGATCTGTTTCTGGGTGACGAGCCCCTCGGTCCCCGGGGCGTTCCCGAACCCCGCTCGACGGGGACCGACCCCGCGCCGGTCCGGGCGCCGAGGACACGGACCGAGACGGCGGTCAAGCCGCGCATCGAGGCGATCGTTCTCGGGCACCTGCCCGTGCGGGCGTCGATCTGGGTGCGTCAGTACGCCGGCTCGGTGGCCGACGCGGTCCAGGCGCCGGTGGCCCTGCTGCGGGTCTCGCCGGAGATGACCTCGCT
>JBITAG010000178.1:0-3967 GCA_044439985.1 Phycisphaerales bacterium JB059
ATCCGTCCGGTACATCCCGCGCCGGTCCGGGGTCTCGACCGGCGTGCGTCCCTCGATCCGGGGAGCGAGGGCGCCCCCGCCCAGCGAGGCGGAACGCTCGCGGATCAGCCGTTCGGTCGCGGCGTCGACCCGGGCCAGCGGGCTCTTGCACCCGGTGGAAAGCAGGGTGAGCAGGGCAAGAAGGGTCGGCGCCCCGACGCGCAGCAGCGACCTCCGGGATCGCCCGTGGGCAGGGTCGTCGGGGAGCAATCGGGGGCTGGACAGGGGAAAATCTCGAAAATCACGCATGAAAAGAGGCCGTTCTGAGGGCTGACTGTACCGTCCGAAGGCGCCTCGCGTTGCCGTTTTCGGGGTGGGGTTCTATCCTCTCGATCCCCCGCCCGGCCCGATCCGGGGCGTCCTGTGGGCGCCGGGCGGATCCTGCCCGTGACCCACATCGTGCAGATCGGGCGCTCGGAGCGCAACACCTTATGCCTTCAGTGACCTACGACGGTCGGAGCTTCATGCTCGACGGGCGACGCCTCTGGCTCGTCGGCGCCTCGATCCATTTCCAGCGAGTCGCCCGCGACGAGTGGGCCGATCGGATTCACGCCGCCAAGCTCGCGGGTTTCAACACGATCGAGACCCCCGTCTTCTGGGCGCCCATCGAGCCCCGCCCCGGGCAGTTCGATTTCTCCGGCCCCAACGATATCAAGAAGTTCATCGAGGCCGTCGGACAGGCGGGCATGCACTGCGTCCTCCGACCCGGCCCCTTCGTCGGCTCGGCCTGGGACCTGGGCGGACTCCCCGCCTGGCTGCTCCAGATCCCCGAGGTCGAACTCCGCACCGCCAACCAGCCCTACCTCGAGGCGTGCGGGCGTTACCTGACCGCTCTCGCTGACCAGGTCCGACCCCGCCAGGTCACCTCCACCGGGCGTGGGGGCGCCCTGCTGCTCATCCAGAACGAGTCGCAGTGGACCTGCGGCGTGGACGAGCTGGCCACCAAGTACCTGGGCGAACTCGCCCGCTACCAGCGTGAATCCGGGCTCAATGTCCCGAAGATCAACGCCAACAACCTCTGGCAGGCCAGCGCCGTCGAGGGAGAGATCGACGGCTGGGTCGGCCAGTCCGACATGCTCCGGACCCTGCGCGAGCTGTCCGTCGTTCGCCCGGACCAGCCCCGCATCATCATCGACTTCGGCGCCAAGACCCGCGCCGCCTTCGGCAAGGAGACCCAGGCCGCCCCCTCGCCCGCGGTGGTGCAACGCCGCCTCGCCGAGATCGTCGCCGGGGGCGGGCAGTTCATCCTCAACCCCTTCGCCTCCGGCGTCACCCCCGGCTTCTGGGCCGGGCAGTCGGAGAACGGCGACGCCTTCGCCCCCGTCCAGGACCTCGCCTCCCCCGTGGATGCGCACGGCGCCCCGGGCGAGTCCTACGCGATGATCCGCCGACTCGCGACCTTCGCCTCCCAGTTCAGCCGCGTCCTGGCCAACCTCGAGCCGGACCAGCAGCCGGTCATCCTCGACCCCACCCACGCCCCGGGCGGCACGACCCGCTCCGCCAAGCCCTCCATGCTCGCCCCCATCGTCACCCCGGCCCGAGGCGCCCAGGGCGACGTCACCTTCGTCTTCTCCAACGCCGAGGACGTCGAGGACAAGGTCGACCGCTCCTCCATCACCCGCGTCGGCATCCTCCTGCCCGACGGCATGACCCTCCCGGTGGACATCGGGCGCCAGTCCGTCGCCTGGTGCCTCTTCAACGTCAACCTCAACGCCCGCGCCACCCTCGATTACTGCTCCCTCAACGCCTTCGGCGTCGTCGGCGACGTCTTCGTCTGCTTCGGTCCCGCCGGCGGACGCGGCACGCTCTCGATCGACGGCGCCCCCGTCGAGGTCGATATCCCCCGTGGACGCAAGCCCATCATCGAGCAGGTCGAAGGCATCCACGTCGTCGTCTGCTCGGGCGACCTCATCGACCAGACCTTCCTCACCGAGGACGCGGTCTTCGTCGGCGTCGCGGGCGTCACCGCCGAAGGCGAGCCGATCGAGGGCGAGCACCCCGGCTACGTCCGAATCGACAAGGACGGGACGAGCAAGAACCTGACCTTCAAGGAAGACGAGGGCAAGAAGCCCAAGCTGCCCAAGTCCGGCAAGACCAGCCTCGCCTCCCTCGAGTGCTCTCCCGCCAGCGACCAGATCTCCGGGTCCAGCCCGCGCTACGCCGCGATCTCCGGCCCCGCGGATCTCGGCGTCCTCGGCTCCCCGTACGGGTACGGGTGGTACCGCATCTCCCTCAAGGGTCACTCGGGGGGGAAGGTCACCCTGGCCGCCCCGGGCGGGGGCGACCGGCTCACCCTGATGCTCGACGGCGAGCGCGTCGGGGTGCTCGGTTCGGGGCCGGGGGCCTCGCGGACCATCCCGGTGCAGCTCAAGAAGACCTCCGAGACGCTCGTGGTGCTCGCCGACAACCTCGGTCGGGTCAGCGCGGGCGTGGACCTGAAGGCCCCGAAGGGCCTCCCGGACCATCTCTACGAGGTGGAGCCGTTCAAGCCGGGGAAGGCGAAGATCGAGACGGGGGAGCCCATCGAGCCGCTCAAGCACTTCGCGCCCCTGATGTACATGCTCGAGGGGGACGCGACCTCGCCCAGCCGGGTGACGTGGTCCTTCCAGCACCGGCGCAAGTCGCCGCTCATCCTGCACATGCCCGAACTCCCCGCCCGGTGCGTGCTGGTCATCAACGACGAGCCGGTGCGGTTCATCGAGGCGGGCGCTCCCCGGGAGATCGTGCTCGATCACGAATCGACCAAGCGTGGGATGAACACCCTGCAGCTCGTCCCGATGGTGGACGCCATCGATCCGAGCGTCGCCGAGGCGCAGGTCGAGGCCTTCGCCAAGGCGGTGCAGCAGACCGAGTTCCTCGAGGGGACCAACGCCCTGACCCAGAAGGCCGCCTGGGCCTTCGCCAAGTGGGAGGAGCCGGGCGCGACCACCTTCAAGAAGGCGAGCAAGGAGACGAAGCCCACCGGCCCGACCTGGTGGCGAGCCACCTTCGACGCGATTCTCTCCCTCGATACGCCCGCCGAGATCGAACTCACGGGCATGACCAAGGGGGTGGTCTTCCTGAACGGGGAGAACCTGGGGCGTTACTTCGTCGCCACCTCGGAGGGCGCGAAGGTCGGCCCGGTCACGAGCCTTCCCCTGCCCCGGGCCCTGCTCAAGGAGAAGGGGAACCGCCTGGTGATCTTCGACGAGTGCGGGGGCGTTCCCTCGCGCACCAAGGTGGTCTATCAGACCGATCGGCGCCCGATCCGCGCGGGCGTCTAGCATGCGTCGGGATTGGGCAGGAGGCGACCAATGAACACCCGGTTGTGGCAGGAAGCCGCCAGCTTTGCCGCGCGGGCCCACCGGGGCCAGACCCGGCGCGACAAGATCACGCCCTACACGGCCCACCCCTTCCGCGTCGCGATGACCATCCGCGACCTGTTCGGGTGCGACGACGACGTCTGCCTCGCGGGCGCCCTGCTGCACGACACCATCGAGGACACCCCCGCCGATTACGACGACATCGAGGACGCCTTCGGGCGCGAGGTCGCCGACGTCGTCGCGGCCATGACCAAGGACATGCGTCTGCGCGAGCCGGAGCGTGAGCCCGCCTACGACGACCAACTCGCCCGCGCCGGCTGGCGCGCCCACCTCGTCAAACTCGCCGACACCTACGACAACCTCACCGACGCGATCAGCTCCGGCAAGCGGGGCCTGAAGAAGATGCGGGACCGGTGCCAGCGCGCCATCGACATCGCCGAGCCCTCACGCGAGAACCCCCACATCGCCCGCGCCATCGAGTGCGTCCGCGAACTGCTCGATGAGCACGAGCGCGCCAGGGTGTCGGCCCGCGGGTCCGGCGCCTGACTCAGCCGTCTCGCTCGATGGGCGCCCCCAGCTGGAGCGCCGTCTCCTCGATCCGTCCGTTGAGCTGGTCCAGGTTTTCC